>WRMQ01000013.1 GCA_009777055.1 Oscillospiraceae bacterium | reverse complement strand
CCCGGCCTGCGCCGCCGCGCCGAAGACGGCGTCAAGAAGCTCCTGCCGGGCGGATTCCGCCAGGATTTGCTCTGGGCGCAGCAGCCGCCCCTGCCGCAGGTCGATATTGAAGGTGCGAAAGCTGATCCGGCTTTCCCGCTCCTCCGGCGTGCGGGAAAAGACGATCTCCTCCACACCGGCGTAGCTTTCGTCAATGAGATAGCTGTTGTATTGCGCGTTGATCTCGCCGCCGCGCTCCCGCGCCTGCGCCAGCAGCGCCTGCGCCCATTCGAGAATGGCGGCGTCCGCCTCGGCCAGCCCGGTGACGGGGTAGAGGATATGGCAAAGCCAGCCCTCCCCCTCCTCCCGGAGCTCCGCCTGCGCGCCGAATTCCCGGCTTTCCGCCGGAATCGCGGCCACGGGCAGGCCGGGCGGGTCCTCCGCCGGACCCGGGAGGTCGGTGGTTGGAACGATATGAGTGGCCAATATGAAAGAAAGGGACATTACGCAGGCGAAAAGCATCGCCACGCGCCGGATCCATCCCGCGCCCCACCGCTTCGTTTTCACGCTATTGTTCCCCGCTTCGCAAAATTCACTCCAAGCCCCAATATTCTAACACATTTCGCGGGAATATGCAAATCTTTTTTGGCCAATATAGAAGGGAATAACAACCACGGAAAGGCGGGCTTTTTGACTATGATCAAGGGCGTCAACCACAGGATTATTGAGGTGACGGACAGCGACTGCGCTTATTTTGAACGGGTGCTGTTCTTTGTCAAGCCGGAGTATTCCGCCTTGAGCGAGGGCACGCTGCGCGACAGGGCGAAGGCCGTGGCCAGGGCCGCCAGCGCCCCGCCGCCCAGCAAGGTGGCGCAGGCGCGCTGGGCCGCCGCGGGCGCGCTATTGGGGGCCGCGGCGCTGGGGGCGGCGATACTGGCGGCCCTGCAGGCCATGCTGGGCTGACTGTACTTTGAATAAAACGTGAACAATCCTCCTTTTTCTTGTTAAAATTAAAAAATAAAATAACAAAAAAATAATATACCGTTGCAAAAGACGGATATCTATGGTAGAATAATGGTGGGCCAATGTTATTTTTGCAAGGGGAAGGATGGTACGAAACATGAAACGGGACATCAAGAGAGATCTCAAGCCAAAAGAATTGAGAAAAGAGCTGAGAAAAGAACTGAAGCCAAGAAAAGAGCTGAAGAATATATGCGCGGCGGCGCTGGCGGTGCTGATGGTCGTGCTGGTTTTCGCCGCTTGCGGCAGGCAGGAAAACCCCGAGGACATCAATCCGCCGGAGCCCACCGAGGTCAACGGCGGCTGGAACCAGGCCGTTGTGCCCGGCAGCACGCAGCCGCAGATTCATGTGCCCCTCAGCCAGGACCGGCTGAACTATTTTATTGAGCAGGTGCTGGCCAACACCCGCCCCGTCCAGGAAAACGGCGAGCCTCCGGTCTGGGACGGCGATTTCACATCTCTTACGCAGGAGGAGCGCCAGCAGCTGCAGGAGGTCGTCAAGCAGGAGGCCGGCTATGAGGTGATCGTCACCGACGGCGGCCTGGTATATGCCGATCCGCCTGCCGCGGACAGCCCTCCCGTCACCGACGCCAGCGGAAACCCGGTCCCCTCCGTAAGCTACCCGGGCGGGAACAACCAAAACAACCAGAACAATCAGAATAATCAGAACAATCAAAACGGCACCACGAAGGCCAGCGAGGTCAACGAGCCCGTGAAGGAATCCGCCGGGGAGGGGAACATCTCGGTCGTCTCCACGCAGCCCACCAGCGCGGCGAATATCTCCCGGCTCATCGACGCGCAGATGAAAAAACCCATGACCACCTTCGGCGGCGCGGGGCATCAGCGCATCGTGGCGGCCGAGGTCACGCAAAACGGCGGCTATGTCGCCTTGGCCCTTGTGGATACCAGGGCGCCGGGCATTCCCGCCGGCATGGCCGAATTCTCCTCCGCCATTCTCCGCTATACCCCCGAGGGCGCGCTGGAGGGCTCGCCGACCTACATCGGCGGCAACAAGCAGTTTGAGCTGCGGGATATCACCGTGCTGCGGGACGGCAGCATCATCGCCGTGGGAGATACCGACTGCACCAATCTGGATATCCCCTACAGCGCGAACGCCACCCGGGACGCCGTCATCGTGAAGCTCGACGGCACAGGCAAGCTTCTGTGGACCAAATCCTTCTTCGGCACGAGGGACGACTCCTTTGCCACGGTCTCGGCCACGCCGGACGGCGGCTTCGTGGTGGGCGGCACCACCGCCTCCGCGGACAACACCTTCGCCGGGCTGCCTGATTTCGTCAACCAGATCGGCGACCAGGTCATCCAGGTGCCCGCGCAAAAGGCGATTTTGATGAAGTTTGACAAGGACGCCAGCACCGTGTACTGGCGGCGCGTAATGACCGGCTCCAAGGCCAGCTCCTTCACGGCCACGGCGGTGGACCCCGTCAGCGGCGACGTCTACGCCTCGGTGATGTCCGCGGCGGGCGACTACGATTTCGCGGGCATCATCGGTTACGGCAGCGGGCAGGACAGCCTCGTCATGCGCTTTTCGAAGAACGGTGATACCCTGTGGTATAAGCCCTTCGCGGGCAACTCCAATGCCGTCATCAACCGTCTGGCGCCCGCCAACGGCGGCGGCGTCGTGGCCGCGGGCTATATCAGCGCCGCGACCTACAACTCCGGCAGCTTCAAGGATATCACCAGCACGGCCTTTGGCGCCCGCGGTCAGGACGACGTGGTCGCGCTCAAATATAACACGGACGGCTCCGTTTCGTGGATCCGCAGTGTCGGCGACATTACCCATGACCGCTGCACCGGCGTTACGGCCATCGACGGCGGCTATGTCGTCATCGGCTATACCCAGCAGCCGGTGGCCACGCAGGTGTTCCGCTACGACTGGCTCAACCAGGATTACGGCGCGGGCTCCTCCAGCGGTTTCGCCATGATGATCAACGACAACGGCAACGTGGTGCGCTTTATCCCCATGTCTGGGGAGGGCAAGGACAACCTCTACGGCGCGGCGGGCCAGGGCAGGGCCTTCGCCCTGGTGGGCAGCTCGCCCTCCACCGGCGGCTTTATGGCCGGGGCCTCCCCCCAGGCCAGCGGCGGCAACCATGTGGGCTATATCGCGCTGTTCACGGCCCAGTGGAGCTGATATAAGTAGCAAAAGCGGGCTCTTTGGAATACCATGCAGTGGAGGCAGGCAGAGCGAAAGCCGCCTGTCCCCACTTTCGCGCTTAAAATTTCATTTTTTATTTTAAATAAATTTTCGCGTTTCACATTTATTTCTTTACTAGGCTTCTTGCGAAATGGGTGGTTTGTTGCCGGTGGGCGACCACAGGTCGTCCCTACTATGAGTTCTGCCCCCAGTTCGATATCAGTCTATCACGAAGGATCATCGTAGGGGCGCACTGTGTGCGCCCGCTGGCAACCAATATATCAGTCACGCACGAGGTTTTATTAAAACAAATTTTCGCGCTTCATTTTTTATTTTTAGAAAAATATTTATTTTTAAATATTTTGATTTTTACATGAGACAAATAACCTATCAAGGAGGACTGGAAGAATGGCAGAGTTTTCATACGAAATCGTGGAGGAGCTGGGTGTGCTTTCCGAGACACCCCGGGGCTGGACAAAGGAATTCAACCTCATCAGCTGGAATGGCCGCGAGCCGAAGTACGATATCCGCGAATGGGCCCCGGAGCACGAAAAGATGGGCAAGGGTGTCACGCTGAGCGCGGACGAGGCCGCGGAGCTGCAGCGCCTGCTTTCCAATTTGGATTTGGATGAGGAAAGCCCGGAGTTTGAATAAGAAAGATCACGCCGGGCCACGGCGGCGGAAGGCGTTCAAAGCATGCATCGCGCTGGGAATGGTTTATCTGATGTTCAGCATCTTCGTGCTGGACATCATGACCGTTCTTTTTTGTGGCCGGCTCGAAAAGCGTTATCCCGTGGAGCGGGAGAGCTTTGCTTTCGTGAACGAAAAGGACGGGGGCAGCCGCGTCCATTTTCTGAATGTCGGCAACGCGGACGCGATTTTGCTGGAAAGCGAGGGGCGCTTCGCGCTGATCGACAGCGGCTGGGGCGGCGACAACCCCAATCCCGCGGCGCCGCGGGAGGGCACCGAGGCGCGGATTCTGGACTACCTGAAAAAGGTGGCGGCGGACGCCAACGGCAGTGTGACCCTGGATTTCATTCTGTGCAGCCACTACCATTATGACCACGCGGGAGGCTTCCCCCTCATCCTGGCGGATCCCGATATCCGGACGGAGCGGGCGTACCTGCGCGGGCTTTCCCCGGTCAATCAGCACGGCTACGAGCTGGAACGCTGGCGCATTGAGGAAATCCGCGGCCGCGTTGTGGATATTGTGAACCAGCGCGGCTTTGCGCTGGCGGAGGAGCTGCCCGCCGGGCCCTTCGCCATGGGCGCCATGCAGATCCAGTTTTTGAACCTGGACAGCTACGACAATCCGCGCTTGCGGGGCGAAAACGAGAATTCCGTCGTGACCCTTGTCACCCTGGGCCGGACGCGCGCGCTGCTTGCGGGGGACATCTCTAACCGGCATGGCCTCGAAAAGGAAATCGCCGCCCAGGTGGGCGGGGAGATCGACCTGCTGAAGCTTCCCCATCACGGCTACGCCACGAGTACCTCCATGCCCTTCGTCCGCGGCCTGCGGCCTAAAATAGGCATCGTAACCAACGCGCTGGGAAAAATCTATCCCAACGTAAAATGGAATCTCACGATGGTTTCGCGCACGTCAACCTACTCCACCGTGGGGGAAAACGGTGTGATCGCCCACCTTTCGCCGGAGGGGGAAATCCGGTTGACCGGCAATATTCACGAAGAATAAAGAACTTGGCAATTTCCGGGCACCGCGTTCTAGAAACTGTGAAAAAAAGCGCGTTTTCCTGCCATCTGATGGGAAATTACCAGATTACGGTGGAAAACCCGGTGGATAATGTGGATAACGTATCAGCAAAAACAACAATTACGGCCGCTTCAAAAAGAAAAAATTTTGTTTGCAAGGAGATTTAGGGGTTCATGATGGAAAAAACACCATATTCTGTGCTCGCGGACGAGCTCTTCCCGGCGGACCTGCCCGCGCCGGAGCAGCTGGAGCGTACTTATCCGCCGCGGGCGCTGCCGGAGGGCGCGGCGGTGACCCGCTTCGCGCCCAGCCCCACGGGCTACTTGCATATCGGCCATCTGCTGGGCGCGTTCGTGGACAGGCTGCTGGCCAGCCAGAGCGGCGGGGTGTTCCTGCTGCGCATGGAGGACACGGACAAAAAGCGCGAGGTCGAGGACGGCGTGACGGGCCTTGTGAACGACATGCGGGCCTTTGGCATCGCGGTTGATGAGGGCGTCACGGGCCCCGGGGAGGAGAAAGGGGAGTACGAGCCCTATACCCAGAGCCAAAGAAAAGAGATCTACCATACTTACGCGAGGGTGATGACGGAGCGGGGTCTGGCCTACCCCTGCTTCTGCTCCTCCGGCGACCTGGACGAGCTTCGCGCGAGCCAGGAAAACGAGGGGGTAAACAAAGGATACTACGGCAAATGGGCAAGGTGCCGCGATCTGCCCCTGGAGGAGCAGATAGAGCGCCTGCGGGCGGGCGAGCCCTACACCCTGCGCCTGCGCTCGCCGGGGGACGCCAGCCGTAAAATCGTTGTGCGGGACCTGATACGCGGCAAGCTGGAGCTGCCCGAATACGACATGGACGTGGTGCTGCTCAAGGCCAGCGGGATTCCGACCTATCACTTCGCCCACGCGGTGGATGACCATCTCATGCGCGTGACCCATGTGGTGCGCAGCGATGAATGGCTGGCGAGCCTGCCCCTGCACGCGCAGCTGTTTCATCTGCTGGGCTTTCAGCCGCCGAAGTACGCGCATATCGCCCCCATGATGAAGCTCGACCCGGAGACGGGCGGCAAGCGCAAGCTCAGCAAAAGAAAGGATCCCGAATCCGCCGTGGGCGCCCTTGTGCGGGCGGGCTATCCCAACGCGGCCCTGCACGAATACCTGCTGACGCTGCTCAACTCCAGCTTCGAGGACTGGCGCAGGGCCAACCCGGGGGCCCCGCTCCCGGAGTTCCCCTTCAGCCTGAAGAAAATGAGCGCCAGCGGCGCTTTGTTTGACCCGGTGAAGCTGGAGGACGTGAGCAAAAACGTGATTTCCCGCATGCGGTCTTCACAGGTCTATGACCTCGCCCTCGCCTGGGCGCGGGCATATGACCCGGAGCTCGCGGCGCTGCTGACCCGTGACCCGGATTACGCGGGGGCCATGCTGGCCATCGACCGGGACGGCGCGAAGGGAAAGCCCCGCAAGGATCTCGCCCGCTGGAGCCAGCTGAGAGAGGCCTATGCCTATTTCTTTGACGAGCTGTTCGAGGCTTCACCCAAGAGCGCCTCAAACAGCGGGATTCTCTCCGCCTATATTGATGTATACCGGGCGGAGGACGACAAGGACAGCTGGTTCGCCGGGATCAAATCCATCTGCGAGCCCCTGGGCTACTGCCCGGAGGTAAAGGCCTACAAAGCCGACCCCGCCCCCTGGAAGGGGCATGTGGGCGATGTGTCCGGCGCGGTCCGTCTGGCCGTCACCGGCCGGGAGAACACCCCGGATCTTTGGGCGATTATGCGGGTGCTTGGAGAGAAACGGGTGCTGGAGAGGCTGAAAGCGGGAATGGAAAACGCGATATAAAAAAGCAACTAAAAAGCACAGAAAGAGGTGCCCTTCATGAAAAACATACGAAAGCTGCTCGCGGTTTTGCTTGGTTTCGCGCTGGTCTTTACGCTGGCGGTACCGGCCTTCGCGGAGGAGGAGAATCCGCCGCCGGTGTTTACGCAGGAACTGGCCGCTGCGACTCATAAGCGAGCCAACAAAGACGTTGTGCTTGAGACACAGGCCAAGCTGCCAGATGGCGTGGATGCCGAACTGAAATACCAATGGTATTACGCGGAAATTAATTTCGATGATCTGGAGTTCTTTTTGGATATTATCAGTAACGCCTTGGATGATATTATGATGGATATTTCGGAAAGACAGGATGTGGATTTTCTTCCGTTTTTTGAAGATCTTACATATATTCCGCTGGAGGGTGCGATTGAGCCGTCTTTTGTAGTACCCCGCCCCAGCGAGCTGCTAGAAACATTAACTAACAGGGTATTCCGGGTGCAGGCTTATTACGAGGATGAAGATAATACGATCGTGGAAAGCAATAGCTATACTTTGTTTTTCCACAGATATTCATCGATTGATCTTTATCGGATTATTTTTGAAAAAACGCAGCCCGGTGAGTCCCTTATTGTCCGTGTGCTCGCCTTCCCTCTGGTTTTGCCGATCTTGTTGTTACTTAAATTTTTAATAGGGATAAGCGGAAACGCGGTTTTGATTCAAATGAAAATGCTGCAATTCGTTGAGCGGGTGTACGCTTTTATCGGTATGCTCAGCCCACAGGGATAGCTTTATCGAAGACATGAACCGAAGCAATGGCGACGGAAAGGAAGATTTGTATGAGCAAAGCAGGCAAAATCATCAGCCGTGTGGGAGGGGTGCTGCTGGCGCTGACCGTGGTGCCCAATATCCTGTATAACTCCCTGCTTTACATTGTCGTCGATCTGGGGCTGGGCGACAACGCCCCTCTTTGGGGCGAGGAGGTCTCAATCCCCTTTATCCGCCTCATCACCGGCGCCGGGACCGGGACCGGGGGCGGCGGCGATGGATGGAAGGACATCGTCTTTTCGCCGCAGCTGCGCCTGGGCGTGATTGCCTACGGTCTTGTCGCGCTGAGCGTGATCGTCCTGCTGGCGGCGGCGATCGTCAACGCGGCCAGCGGCAAGGCTCTGCCAACGCTGATCATCACGGGCGCGGCCCTGGCGCTCCTCGCGGCGGGCTATATCGTCTTTGGCCAATTCGCGCAAAGGCTCATGTCGCCGGAATTCAGCCTGATCTCGCTGTTTGGCGAAAATACCCTGCTGGATATTCTGGGCATGTTTGTGCAGCCCTCGGTGCAGGTGCTGCGGCTGGGCAAGGGCATCGCCCTGCTGGCGCTCATTGAGGTCGCTTTCGCGCTGTGGACCACAGCCTTCTGGGTGACCGGGCCCGGCAAGGAAGGGGCATAGCATAAATCCCGCGTTTTTTGCGCACACTATCTTTTGACTGCAATCAGCCAGGAGGTAGTGAGAATATGTCAAAGATGAAACTAAGCGGGAAATCAAGCACAGGCATACGCTTCGGACGGGGACTCACCGCGGTGCTGGCGGCGGGTCTCTGTGCCATTTTGGCGGCCTGTAACAGCATCGCGCCGCTGCCACAGCAGGGGAGCTCCACCCTTCCCGGGGCGCTGACCTGGCCGCAGACCGCATGGCCTGTGGTGCCGCCCGCCGCCGCGTCCCCGCAGGCGGGGCAAAAACCGAACGCCGTCATCCTCAAGGGCCCTGCCTTGGCGAACGCCGGCACCGTTACAGGCCTGGCTCCGCTGCCCGAACGGGTGATATCCATCGACGAGCCGGGGCGGGCGGGCCTGCCCACAACAAAGGTGGAGCACAGCTACGGCGTGGCGAAGGACGGCCTGCCCCACCAGATATCCATCGACAGCCAGCGCTTCTTCGAAAGCAAGGGCTATGCCGCCGTGACCTATGACGCCGCCGCCGGGAACGATACAGCGAAAAAACCGCTGTACCTGACATTCGACTGCGGCTACGAAAACGGGAACACGGCCATTGTGCTGGATGTGCTGAAGGAGAAACGGGTGCCCGCCGCCTTTTTCTGCACCCTGGATGAGCTCAAAACAGCGCCCGATATCGTCGCCCGCATGATCGGGGAGGGCCACATCGTGGGCAACCACTCGGCCAAGCACCCCTCCTTCGCGGAGATCGACCGTGGCCGCATGGCGCGGGAAATCATTGAAAGCGACAACTATCTGCGCACAAAATTCGGGTATTCCGCGCCGTTCTTCCGTTTTCCCAGGGGCGAATACAACGAGGTGGCCCTGGACGCCGTGGAGGCCCTTGGCTTCACCAGCGTGTTTTGGTCGCTTTCCTACAGCGATTGGGATGTGAACGTCAGCCGGGGCGGAAAATACGCCGCCGACACGGTAATTTCACGGCTGCACCCCGGTGCTGTGATACTGCTTCATAGTGTTTCGAGGGACAACGCGGAGGGTATGGGGGAGATCATCGACCGGGCCAGAAGCCTGGGATATGAGTTCCTGGATTTGACAAAGCTCCCTTTGTTTCGTTCCTGAATGCGGAAATCCCGCCGCGAGGTGCAAAAAAACCAGGGCCAATAGGGCTTTCGTATGTTGACATCGTAAAGTATAAAGAGTATCATAGAGCGGAACCTATGAAGCAAATATGATACTTTACGGCAAAAGACGTGCAAATACGGAAAGGATGAAAAAAATGGAGTATACCGGAATGGACGGCCAGCAAGAGCTGCAGGCCCCCGCGGCTCCGGACGGAGAAAAGCGGGAAAAAAAAGAACTGCTGCGCTCCAAAGTACAAGCCCTTGTGGCTTCCTATGAGGACGAAAAGCGCCGCAATGAGGAGTTGACGCAAGAAGTGGAACGTTTAAGGACGGTTCAGACCACGCAGCCGCAGACCTATGGCGCGCAGACGCAGAATGGTTACGGCGCCCAGCAAAGCCAAAATCCCTATGCTTCGCCGCAGTCTCCCTACGGCGCGCCGCCGCAGAACCCCTATGCCGCGCAGCCGCAAAACGGGTATGCCGCGCAGCCGCAGCCGCAAAGCGGCGGATACACCGCGCAGCAAAACCCCTACGCGCCGTCTCAGCCGCCGCAGGCTCTTTATGGCGCGCAGACGCAGCAGGGCCTCAGCGAGCCCAGCTACACCCTGCAAAATTTCGCGCCGCAGTCCTCCACGCCGCAGCAGCTGACGCCGCAGCAGATCGCGCCCTCCTATGAGCAGCGCGCGCATGCGGCCGCGCCCGCGGGCTATCCCAATGCCGACGAGCGTTACGGTGCCTATCAGCCCCAAAGGCCGGCGCAGCAGCAGTACGCGCCGCCCTCCCACGCTTCAAATTACGGCGCGTATGGCGAGCAGCCCCGCTATCCCGGCGCGGGGGCCGCTACATATGGCGCCAGCCCCTATGTCTCCTCCTATAGCGGCGGTTACGGCACGGAGTCGCTGATGTTCAGCATGAGCCGTGTGCAGCGCCGCATGGAGCAGCTGCGCGCGCGGCTGCAGCAGGCCGAGAATCTGCGCGGCACCTACGGCTATGGCTACAACGCCATGGACGCCTCTACCCTGGAGCTGCTTGACCAGCTGTCCGACGAGCTCGGCGACCTCACCCGGGACCTGCATCAGCTGAGAAGCTCCCTGAGATAAAACCGGCTGAATATAATAATAGCTGCCCTGTGTAGTAATCCGCGGGGCGGCTTTTCTTATGTACGGTCATAATAGATAAAAAAATCTTCGAAGCCCCGTGAATCTTTTCTTGCGTTTTTGCGCTTGTTCACATTTCCGGGCTTGTCTTATTTTCTTTGATCTGATATAATAGTCGGGTAATTTTTATAATATGGAGGTAAATGAATTCATGGCGACTAAGTATGTCTATCTTTTCTCCGAGGGCGACGGCTCAATGCGCGAGCTGCTTGGCGGCAAGGGCGCCAACCTCGCCGAAATGGTGCGCATGGGCATGCCCGTGCCCCAGGGCTTCACCGTCACCACCGAGGCCTGCACCCGCTACTACGACGACGGCAAGGTTGTCGGCGCGGATATTCTGGCGCAGATCGACGAATCCCTGGCCAGGATTGAAGAGCTCAACGGCAAGAAGCTGGGGGACCCCGCCAATCCGCTGCTGGTCAGCGTCCGCTCCGGCGCGCGCGCTTCCATGCCGGGCATGATGGATACCATCCTGAACCTGGGCCTGAACGACGACGTGGCTGCCGGCATGATCGCGGGCAACGACACGCCCGAGTTCGCCCGCTTTGTGTATGATTCCTACCGCCGTTTTATCCAGATGTTCAGCGACGTGGTGATGGAGCTTTCCAAGAAGCGCTTTGAGCTCATCATCGATGAGCTCAAGGAAGAAAAAGGCGTGAAAGAGGACATTGAGCTCGACGTGAGCGACATGAAGACCCTTGTGGCGCGCTTTAAGGCCTTCTATAAGAGCGAAAAGGGCACGGACTTCCCCGCCGACCCCAAAACGCAGATGCTGGAGTCCATCAAGGCCGTGTTCCGCTCCTGGGATAACCCCCGCGCCAACGCCTACCGCAGAATGAACGAGATCCCCTACAGCTGGGGCACCGCCGTGAACGTGCAGCCCATGGTCTACGGCAACCTCAACAACAATTCCGGCACGGGCGTGGCCTTTACCCGGGACCCCGCCACCGGCGAGAATGCCCTTTACGGCGAATACCTCATCAACGCCCAGGGCGAGGATGTCGTGGCCGGCATCCGCACCCCCAACAAGATCGCCCAGCTCAAGGACGAAATGCCCGAGGTCTATGAGCAGTTCGTGCAAATCGCCAACAAGCTCGAAAATCATTACCGGGATATGCAGGACATGGAGTTCACCATCGAAAACAAAAAGCTCTATATGCTCCAGACCCGCAACGGCAAGCGCACCGCCGCCGCCGCCCTCAAAATCGCCGTGGACCTCGTGGACGAAGGCATGATCAGCGAGGAGGAGGCCGTGGCCCGCGTGGAGCCCGCGCAGCTGGACGCGCTGCTGCATCCCCAGTTCGACACCAAGGCCCTCAAGGCCGCCGCACCCATTGGCGCGGCGCTGCCCGCCTCCCCCGGCGCCGCCTGCGGCCGCGTCGTCTTCACCGCTGAGGACGCCAAGGCCTGGGCCGCCAGAGGCGAGAAGGTCATCCTCGTGCGCCTGGAAACCTGTCCCGACGACATTGAAGGCATGGCCGCGGCCCAGGGCATTCTCACCGTGCGCGGCGGCATGACCTCCCACGCGGCTGTGGTTGCCCGGGGCATGGGCACCTGCTGCGTGTCCGGCTGCGGCGAGATCGTCATGAACGAGGAGGCCAGGAGCTTTACCCTTGCCGGCAAGCAATACAACGAGGGTGACTACGTTTCTCTGGATGGCTCCACGGGCAAGATCTACGGCGGGGCCATTCCCACCGTCGAGGCGAAGATCACCGGCGATTTCGAGCTCTTTATGAGCTGGGCCGACGCCCGCCGCACCATGAAGGTGCGCACCAACGCCGATAACCCGAAGGATACCGCCCAGGCGGTCAAGTTCGGCGCCGAGGGCATTGGCCTTTGCCGCACGGAGCACATGTTCTTCGAGGGCGAGCGCATCAAGTCCATGCGCAAGATGATCGCCGCTAAGGATGTTGCGGCGCGCAAGGCCGCCCTGGCGGAGCTGCTGCCCTACCAGCAGAAGGATTTCACCGAGATGTATGAGGTGCTGGAAGACCGCCCGATGACCATCCGCTTCCTCGACCCGCCCCTGCACGAGTTCCTGCCCTCCAAGGCCGAGGAGATCGCCGAGATCGCGGCGGAGCTGGAAATCAGCGCCGAGGAGCTCAAGAACAAGATCGACTCCCTCCACGAATTCAACCCCATGATGGGCCACCGCGGCTGCCGCCTGGCGGTGAGCTATCCCGAAATCGCCGAGATGCAGACCACGGCCGTCATCAACGCGGCGCTGGCCGTGAGCAAGGCGCATCCGGAATACAACATCGTCCCCGAGATCATGATTCCCCTGGTGGGCGAGCTCAAGGAGCTCAAGTTCGTCAAGGACATCGTGGTGAAGACCGCGGACGCGATCATCGCGGCCTCCGGCCAGAAGCTCCGCTATATGGTGGGCACCATGATTGAGATTCCCCGCGCGGCGGTGCTGGCCGACGAAATCGCCAAGGAGGCGGAGTTCTTCAGCTTCGGCACCAACGACCTCACCCAAATGGCCTTCGGCTTCAGCCGCGACGACGCCGGCGCCTTCCTGGATGCCTATTACGAGACGAAGATCTTCGAGAGCGACCCCTTCGCCCGCCTGGACCAGAACGGCGTGGGCAAGCTGGTGAAGATGGCCGTGGAGCTGGGCAAGACGACCCGGCCCGACATCAAGCTGGGCATCTGCGGCGAGCACGGCGGCGACCCCAGCAGCGTAAAGTTCTGCCACGCGCTTGGCCTGAATTACGTGAGCTGCTCCCCCTTCCGCGTGCCGATCGCCAGGCTGGCCGCGGCCCAGGCGGCGATTAGCACAGGGAAGGCGTAGGCTCTGCTTCGTTACGGTAGAGGTTTATATTTAGGCAAAAATTGAAAATCGCCCTTGCTATGGCAGATGCCACGGCAAGGGCGATTTTGTTTGTTACAAAAAGGTGCTTTACCCCGGCGAGAAAAGAGGGAAAGCATGATGAGAAAACCCCGTTCCCCTTCGATGCCGATGCGCAGGCCGAAGTCCGACATGGGCCACCCCTTTCACGAAAATTTGCTGGACAAAGGCCACATAATACGGTATAATAAGCATTGAAAAGAAGGACGCTCCACATTGACGGGAGCCTCTATTGATATTGCAGCGGACGAAAAATGGAGCTTAGAAGCGCATATCACACAAACCAAAAGGAGTTCTTCACATGAAAGGCAAGAAAAAGAAAACGGCCAAGCTACAGAACATGCGGGCGATTGAGATTCCAAAATTTCGCGCTGTTTCTTCTGGCGTGCAGCCAATTGACGCGATTTTTGGAGATGGAGACAGCTTCCACAATACATGGTTAATGAGCCACAGGCATTTGCTGAAAACACACATCTATGAACCCCAGGACTTTTTGTGGCACGAATGCGAAGAGATGTCGCAGGCGGATATCAATCGCTCTGTTTGGGCATTGGCAGTAAACGATGATGTGACCGCAGAAGATGTCGCCCCCTATAAATTGATCGAATTCCCCGGCGGTATGTTTTTGGTTGCCACAGCGGACGAAAAAGACGACGACGATCTGAACGCAACAGTCAATTGCATGATGGACTGGATCAACAACAGCGACATCTTCGAATACGGCGACTTCCCGAAGAGCGGAATGTGCAACATGCCAAACCCCGACGGCGCGATTGATAAGGCCCTAGGCATTGCGCAGCAACAAATCTATCTGCCCTTGAAGTTTCGCTCATCCTAAAATTTCCAGCTTTTCTCCGTCCTGAAAAGCATGTTCACGGTAGTAACAGGCCCATAAATCCAAAAACTCGCCCATGGGTATGAGCCAGAAATCCTCTGTGCCCATGCCCGTTTGCACGGTTCCCTCGTAGTGAAAAGCATTCATGCTTTGGAGGATGCATATGGAAATAGTAAACTTCAATACATTAAGCGAAACTCAACGCACACAAGCGGCGCAAATGCTAACAGACGAACTTCCGGATGGATGGCCGACACTTGCTGAGGCAATGGATGAAATCGAAGAATTAACCGGCAACCACGCTTCTGTGCGTTTTACCGCCGTTGATGCGGGAGAGGTGATCGGCTGGGCCGGGCTTCTGCCAGGGTACGGAAAAATGTTCGAGCTTCACCCGCTTGTTGTGCGAAGCGATTGGCAGCGGAAAGGCATAGGCACAGCCTTGTTGCATAAAATCATGGATGCCGCAAAAGAAAAAGGCGGGTTGACTCTTTTGGCTGGTTCAGGCGATGAAAAACCCGGCGGGGAAACCTCTATGGCAAATGTGGACTTATACGAGGATTTGCCGAGGCATATAGCGGAATTTGAGCCGGGTACGCATCAGACCGCATTTTATCTGAAGTATGGTTTCAAGATTATCGGAGTTGTGCCGGATGTATACGGAATCGGAAAGCCAGATATTCAAATGGCAATACGGCTGTAATATAGCGTGTAAAATTGATCTTTGTGGAGGTTAAGCTTATGACAAATTCAAACAGAAATATGTTGATTACCTTAGGCGTAAGAGATATCAAAAAATCCAGAGATTTTTATGTGGGTTTAGGGTTTAAAGTGAAGCCCGACGGCTGGACGGCAGACTTTGAAATGGAGGGCATTCGGGTTTCGTTGTGCAAAATAAACAAATTGGCGGAGGATGTGAATGTGTATCATCCCCCTGAAATCGTATCAGGATTTACAGGCATGACCTTGGCTTACAACTTGGACTCCAAAGAAGCTGTGGATGAATTTTACGCAAAGGTTCAAGAATTAGGTGGAACGGTAGAACACGCCCCGGAGAAAGCGGCAGACTGGAACGGATATCATTTTTATTTCAGAGATTTAGATGGACATTACTGGGAAATAGCATATTAACGGAGGATGCCATGCCACTTACACCCCTGCTCGCCGAACTGGAGCAGAACATAGCAAACGACATCAGTGTGGATCGTCTGGCCGAGGCCGGGCTGCTTTCGCGTTCGCAGTTATACCGGGAGTTTTATGACACCACCGGGCATTCCGTGAAAGAATACGTGCGCAAACGGCGGTTGTCAACGGCGCTGGCATTGATCAAGCACACGGACACGCCATTGCTGGATATCGCGCACCAATGCGGGTTCGGCTCTCAGCAGGCGCTGTGCCGGAGCGTCAAAGCCGCCACCGGCCTGACGCCGACGCGGTACAAGGCCAGCGGCGATGAATATTACTTTCCCATTTGCGAGAGTCAGCCGGATTTTACTGTAACGATTTCAACAGAAACGATTCCGGCAACGCAGCGCCTGCTCTACTACGATAGCCGCCTGAAGGGCCTGGAGGATCGCGCGCTGGCGTGGCTGCTTGCCGCCCGGCCCGGCTATCGCGGCAGGATTTTTGGACGCAATGGGCAGCAGCGCGGCTCCAAGCTTTGCTATGAACTGTATATTGAAAGCGATCATCCGGATCAGCCTGCTTTCACGGGCACATTCGCAAAAACAAGCTGTTCCAATATTGAGCTCGAAATCAACGCCGCGTGGGATTATTTATATGACGACTGGCTGAAAACCAGCATGTTCTCCATGGCAGACGCGCCCTATTTTGAGGAATATATTCATGGCAGCGGGCAGGTCAAACGCCTGCAATTATATCTGCCAGTGCAAAAAAGGCCGGGCTTCCATAAAATCCAGCTGTGTCAATGCGGCGATATGCACTTTTTGGCGGCGCGCCGCTCCGGCAAGGATGCCGAAACAATCGCGTCAAAAGCCGTGATGGATTTCCTGACGGCGGAGCACCCACGGCTGGCGCAGTCCGCACGGCAGTTCTATGTGTCCACAGCACAGGAAGAAAAACCGGGCCTGCGCCTTGTGCAGAAAAACATATACGCTTGTGGCATTGCCTTGCAGGCTGCGATTGACGCGCCGCCCGGTTTGGAGATCATCACGCACCCCGCCGGGGAGTACGCCCTGCTGGAGGGCGATTGCTGCGGCGACGCCGGGGTGTATGCGTCCGTGCTAGCCGCGTGGATGGGCGACATGGGGCTTGCCCCCGCCGCTGCCCCATTTGCCGTATATGAAGCCAGCGGCGGCTTTGATGAACGGGATATCCGGGCGAAAATTTATGTAAGGATCGCGAAAGGGGTTCAACGTGACCTATAAAAAACAGACAAATGAAGCGGAGTATCGTGCATACGGTTTGCTGGCAGGCGCGAAGATTCCTGTGCCGCCGGTTTTGCATTATGACGCGCAAAACAGCACATTGACGCTGGAGGATGTCAGCGATCGATATGTGAGCGGCAACACCGATTGGGGACGTGCGCTCGAAATGCTGGACACGCTGGCGGATATGCACATCGCTTTTTGGGACAACTATGACGCGTTCGGCAAAGTGGGATTGCCTTGGCGGTTGGATCATCCGAAAAACTTTGCACAGCACTGCAAGGCAATGGAGAAGGGCATTAAGCCCTACTGCAAAGCGCACAAAATGGATGACAAAGCCTTTCGGCAAGCGCTGAACTGCTTTCGCACGGAAATGCCGAAGCTATTAGAGTCACGTTTTCATGCCGGAAAAAACATAACGGTGCTTCACGGGGACGCGCATCCGGGCAATATTCTTTTGCCGAAAGAACCGCAAAACCAAACGATGCTTGTTGACTTGGAAGCCGTGCGCATGGGGCTTGCCGCCGAGGATTTATCGATGCTGTTTGGCCTGCACATCGCCCCGGAAAAAGCGCAGGCTATGCCGCTGTTGGAGCATTATTATGAACGGCTGACCAAGCACATAAAGAGCTATGCCTTCGAAACATTATTGGAGGACTACCGTGTCGCCCTGGCAGAGAGCCTGTTCTTTCCGCAAAAGCTTTATCTTGAGGGTGTCGCGAATGACACAGTAATGATGTCGCGCGCGCTCAAAGCATGGGCTGATTTTGGCTGAAAATCTACTGCAAAACCAAAAAATGAAACGAAATGACAAGACTTCGGCGAAAAATCATGCTAAAATGGGGCTATACTTTTACTAAAGGAGCGTGCATTTTATGAGCGAACCCGCGAAAAAGCCCAACCAATCCCCGGAAAGCTATAGCCCGAAGAAGAAGCCGGAGATACTGAAATTAGCGGAGGAAATGCAGAATATGTCTATAGAACAACAGCAAACAAACGTAACCAGCGGCGGCGAACCGCCGAAAACCCTGCCCGGTGTGCCGAAGGTGTATTACGGCGCGTTCGGCGGCATTACTCCATTCCCGATTTGCCTTAAGGCTGTGTCGGATTATCTTGGCGACGAGCTGGACTATACCTATGCCATTGTCGCTTGCGGCGGCGCGTTCCGTTTTGCTTGGGACACCACAGACTGGAACGGCGGCAACGTGGACATAGCCCACGCATACAGCGACATGGCAACGCCTTATCGGCTGGGCATCAAGGCGCTGGGGCGCGAATTCAAAATGCTTTGGCGCGAGGACAATCCCTGGGGGGTTCCCGGCAACGCCACGAAAGAGGACGTCAAGACTTTCGTTTGTGAGCAGATTGACATGGGCCGCCCTGTGATATCCCTTGGCCCCATCGGCCCCGCCGAGGCGGGCATCCTCACTGGCTACCGGGACGGCGGCGATGCGCTGCTGGGCTGGAGCCTGTTCCAGCATGATGGTACAGAAACCTTCGGCGAGGAAGGATATTTCATCACCGATAAATATTGGGACGAAGGAGATTTTGTCGCCGTCATGTCGCTGGGCGATATCACCGGGCCGCGCTTTGATACGAAAGTAATTCTGCGAAATGCCATTGCCGCCCTCGAGGGCAGGCAGGACGGCAAGTACGCCAAAGGCACCGCTGCCTATGACGCATGGAAAAAGGCTTTGCTTGCCGCTGAAGAGAAAGACTTCGAGCCGCTGCCGGACTGGGGCCAGTCCATCGCGATGATGTGCCAGGGCGATGCGACAGACTGCCTGATTGATGGCCGCAAGAACGCATGCAAATATTTCAGAGCGCTTGCTGAGGCAAACCCGGAACAGCCGCTCTATGGCGAAATCGCCGAGCAATTCGGCATCATCGCCGCGACGATTCACGAGAAAGTCTTTAAGGCACTGGGCGGCTATGAGCGCGGCAAAAAGCAAAACAAAGCCCTGATGAAGCTCAAAACGCGCCAGAAAATCGCTGCGTATATCGATGTGATGAAGGCTGCCGATGAGAAGGCGCTCGCGCTGATGAAAGAACTGCTTGTCACAATATAATCCTAAAAGGAGAGTGCATTTTATGAGCGAACCCGCGAAGAAGCAAGAACCAGACCAACAGCCGGAAAGCTATAGCCCGAAGAAAAAGCCGGAAATTGTGAGCATGGCACAAGAGCAGGCAATGCAAGCAAAAAAATTAGACAAAGCCCACATGGTAAAAAGCGAGGGCGGCGGTGCCCGCGTTGATTTCGACTACGCGTTTTCCGGCTTCCGCGACATGGATTTCACCAACTGCTTCGCTAGTCTTTATATGTACCTGGAGGATTTTGCCGGAGACCCTGATGTGCTAAAACAGCAGCAGGAGCGGCTGTTCTTCTTGTTCGACACCGTGTCGGGCCGCTCGGCCTCCGTGCGGGGCTGGGGCAACGTGCCAACGGAGATATATCAGGAAATCTACGACACGGACGACATGCTTGCGTTCCTGACAGGCTATGCCGGATATACCTTTGAGAAGCACACAGGCGATGTTGCGAAGCAAATCAGCACATCTATCAGCAAGGGCCTTCCTGTTTTGGCTCGCCTGAAAAGAGACAGCGCGGTTTATCTCGACGGTAAGGGCGACTCTTTTCGAGTGATCACAGGCTATAGCGGCAATAAGCTGTTGATGCCGAAGCCAAAGGGCACGCAGAACCCGCCCAAGAAAGCGCCGAAGTTGGGTGACATCGAAAGCGTGTATGTGATTACAGGCAGGGCCGCGCGCAAATATACGCTGCTGGACGGCCTGCGCCGTGTCAAACGCGTGATGGATTGCGACCGGGAAGCAAAAATATGGGACACGTATATCGGCGCATTCGAGAATTACTGGGAGAAGCTGAAAGAGTTACCTCTCAAGGAACTCAAGCAGCGCTTCGAAAACGCTCACAAAGGCACCACGTGGACTTGCCACAACTTTGCCGCGCCTTTCCGCACGCACGAATATCTGGAGCCGGAGCCGGAGAACTACCAGAACTGGATTTGGGACGAGCTGAAGAACCCGCTCTTCTTTTCAGAATGGCGGGCCGATGTTGTTTGGGAGGAACTGAAAGACCCGAGCTTCATCGCCTCAAAAGGCAAGAGCCACGGCGACCCACGGCGCTTGCCACCCAAAACGCTCATCGACTGGGCCTGCGATCAATCCCACACGCGCCAGTGGCAATTGCATGCCCTTTATGAAACCCGCGACTGGTCGAAGAAATATTACGACCAAATGGAATGGGGGACTTGCGAAACCGCCGTGCTGCTCTTGCAAAAACTCAAGGAGTGTGACGATTATATCTATCAAGCTGTGTGCGCGATGATTGGGATTTTGGAGGAGGAGTCAAAATGAGCGAACCCGCGAAGAAGCAAAAACCAGACCAGCAGCCGGAGAGCTATAGCCCGAAGAAGAAGCCGGAGATTGTGAGTTTGGCGGAGCAGACCCGTCACAAAATTTTGAGGAGGAACAAGAAAATGGCAATAGAGCCCAACATCGTCAGCAAGCGCTTTACCCTTGTGGGAGCTGAGAGCAAAATTGATTTCAGTTCCGATTTTGGTTCCGCTCTCGAAGCGCTGTATCAGAAGGTCAAAGATCGATTGAGTGGGATGCAGGGCCTGGCGCAGCCCGCGCGGATGGTTGGTTATTGGTATTGTCCAACGCCCGGCAGCTATGACGATATACACTACTTCGCGGGCGTCGAAGCAGATACCGACTATGTGCCGGAGGGCCTGGCTGCAAAAAAACTAACGGAAAGTCTTTATGCCGTTTTTGTAGAACAAGAACGAGGTCAGATTGGAGGCCCGGAAGGTGCGGGTTACAAGTGGCTCAATACGTCTAAAGAGTACATGTATAACGAAGCCATTCCCGGCGATCTTGAGGCATACAGAAATCTGACAGACACCGCTCCCGATTGTGAGGCGGAGATTTACATCCCCATAAAAGCGAAGGAGTAAATGAGCATGAGCGAACCCGCGAAAAAACCCACCTTCATCGAAGATGAAGGGCGGCAGCCGGAGAGCTATAGCCCGAAGAAAAAGCCGGAGATTGTGAGCATGGCGCAGGAGGCCAGCCATAGGAAGACCGCCGTCCAGCCCGCACCCGCGACCATCAGAGCAAAAGACCGCAATGCAGTGCGCATCATCGAACTTCCCGCTTGTAAGATGGTCACCTCCGGCCCCATTAGCGGCGAGGATGCATTTGCGCCGGGCGGTGCGCTTATGCGCTTTCATGAATGGTTCACCGCATTTGATAAGACGCGCGCGGATGCTTTTTATCCGCGAGACTTTATGTGGAGTCCTTCCCCTCAAAAAAATAGCGCCGTTGGGGAACAGGGCGGTTTTGAGTGGGGCTATGCCGTGACTGACGCACCCGAAGATACCGGCGGTTTTGACGTGATTGACTTCCCCGGCGGGCTATACGCCGTGGCGATCAGCGTAGATGCCGACGGAAAAGACCATAACAAAGTTTACAGCGGCATCCAGGATTGGGTGAAAAAGAGCGGCTGCTTTGCCCTGGAAGAAACGGACAAGCGCCGCAGTCTGGGCAACATCACCTCGCCGCCAGCGGTTATGGACATAATGGGATACAGCCAAATGGACTTGTATTTCCCGATTCGGATCAAGGGGGTAGATGAAGCATGATCAAGAACAAAGACCGCAACGCCGTGCGTATTGTTGAACTGCCCGCCTGCAAGATGGTATGGTCGGGCTTATGCCCCGACGAAAAAGATGAAACAATCCGGCGTTTCGAAAAATGGTGGAACGCGCAGGACGAGCTGCGCCGTGATCGGTTTTACACGCGTGATTTCATGTGGTACGACCAAGAGGCGAAGAGTATCGCCTGGGGCCTGGCTGTGACAGACCCCCCCGCCGATACAGGCGGCTTTGACGTGATCGATTTCCCCGGCGGGCTGTATGGCGTGGCCACATACGCGGGCAATGGAGAAGACGCGGAAAAAGGCGCGCTGGGTGCCTGGCGCACGATCGAAACATGGGTGAAGAAAAGCGGTTGCTTTGCCGTGGACGAGGGCGCGGGGCGGCATACCATGTGGCATTGTTTCAATCCCCAGGGCGCGCTTGAAGCCATGGGGTATGGTCAGTGTGACCAGTATGTGCCGATTCGTGTGAAGGAGGAATCGAAATGAGCGAACCCGCGAAAAAGCCCGGCCAGCAGCCCGAAAGCTATAGCCCGAAGAAGAAACCGGAGATTGTGAGCATGGCGCAGGCGCAGGCGCAGCGCCAGACCGGGGAGGGCGGTGCTTCACAAGCCACGTCATCCTCCGGCGGCAGCGGCGTCATCCCGGTCAGCCATCCCCTGAACAGGGATATGTCCGGGGAGAACTACTGGTTCAACGGCTGCGCGCGCTTTGCCATGGAGTGCCTGGGTGAGACGGACTATGACTACTGGTTCTTCGCCGGTCTCACGGGCGACATCTTCACGCAGTTTTACCCAAAGGGTGCGCACAACCCGAATAAGTGCGCAATTTCGGCGTATTTCATGGGGCCGGACTACGCCAAATGGGTGTTCGGCCAGGTGGGCTATGCCTGCGAATATGTGACGGAAGAAGAAGTGTTAGCCGACCGGGCGCGTTATCTGAAAAAGATCGCGGACAGCATCGACCGGGGTGTGCCGGTGATCAACAGCGCGTGCGAAGGCGTGATCGTCGGCTATGAGGACGGGGCGCTGCTGTATTACGCCCATGAGTGGGCCGAACCCAAACGCCTGACCCTGGGCCTTGACCGTTTCATCGAGGAACGCGAGGTCTGGGAAGGGGACCGCAAATTTTGTGTGGACCGCTTTGATTTGATTTTTGTGGGCGAAAAAACGCGCGAGGTTTCTCTGGCGCTGCTCTACCGCGACGCCATCGCGAGGCTGCCGGAACTGCTCACGGGAGCAACGGAGGAGTACGTCTTCGGCGCGCGGGCCTTCCGCACCTGGGCAAACGACATCGAGCGCGGCAAGTTCGACGACCCCGCGCTGTTTGACGACAGCCTTTGGGAGCACTACACGAATTATGTCTGCGTGCTGGCGACGAACGGCTCGTGCTGCTTCAGCTTTCTGGAAAAAGCCATGGAGCTCAACCCGGACATGGCCTGGCTGAAGGAGGTTTACCGGCAGTACAGAATCATGGGGATGCTTTGGATTGGCAGCGAGGGCAACGACGAGAAACAGCAGCAATTTCAAAAAGAATATGAGAAGCAGCACGGCAAAGTCACCACCCTGGAAAAGCTCGGCGGCGGCTTCAACGTCAGCTATAAAACACTGCAAAACAAAAAGAAGCGCGCCAAAATCGTGGCAAGAATCCGTGTGTTCGCCGATTGCGCGGACAATGTTGTACGGATACTGGAAAAAGGGCTGTAAAGCTATAGCCCGAAGGAGATGCCGGAGATCATGAGATTGGCGCAGGAGGTACAGAATATGCCGATAGAACAGCAGTAAGCCAGCTTGACCAGCGGCGGCCCTGATGAAGCTCAAGGGGCGGGAGCTTACGCTCCCGCCCCGCGAATTTTTTACTACTCTTCCATCTGCCGCCCTAAAAACGATGCCGCTACCTGAATCAGCTTGACCTCCGTCTGCGTGGGGAACGCGCCGCTTTCGCTCATCAGCATGATCACGCAGCCGGAAACATCGCCCCCGCCGATGATGGGGCTGGCCACGGCTGCCTCGCGTTCAAGGCCCTCCACGGGGCGCAGGCGCTCGCTGTCCGCGGTGGAAATAAAGTTCGTGCGGTTTTCGATGATCGTTTCCAGGGTGGAGCTCACCCTGCGGTCGACAGCCTCCTTCTTCGAAAGCCCCGCGCAGGCGATCACCCGGTCCCGGTCGGTGATCAGAATGGGCAGATTCGTCCCGCGGAAGAGCACCTCGGCATACTGCTTCGTCGTGGAGGAAAGCTCGCCCACCGGGGAATACTTCTTGAAAATGACCTCGCCGTCGGCGTCGGTGAAGATTTCGAGCGGGTCGCCTTCCCGAATGCGCATCGTCCGGCGGATCTCTTTTGGTATGACCACACGGCCCAGATCGTCGATCCGCCGCACAATTCCTGTTGCCTTCATGTTCCATCATCCTTTTTGTAAATTGTGGTTTCATGAAGTAGTATTTCAGGAAGCTGGCAAGTTATGCAGGTTTTGGGAATCCCGGGCCCCGCGGAAATAATTGGATTAATGCCCGGCCTGCCGCCTGCGTATCTCAATTTGCTTTTCGACCATCATATCCTTTACTTTCATCAGGCGCGTCAGGTTGCTGCGCTCGTTTTCATCCAGCTTCATGGTGATATAGCGGATGGTGTCCCGGTAATCCGGTATCATGATATATTCAAGCGCGTTGACGCGCCGCCTGGTTTTTTCGATCTCCGCGGCCAGCAGCTGCGCCGTTTTTTCCTGCTGGGCGAGCAGCAGCAGCTCCGGCAAAATTTTTGACAAACGCATAATCGAATTATCCAGATCGCCGCTGGTAAAGGCGTAGCCGTAAGACAGGGCATCCTCGCCCGGCGTTTTTTGCTGGATGCTGAACACGGGGACCTCCACGCCCATCACGTTTTTCGAGGCGATATCCAGGCTCACGCTCTGCTTGGGCAGCATCAGCGCGGAAACCAGGGCCTCCCGCCGCAGCAGCGCCGCCGTGAGGGCGAAGCCGTGGTTGGCCTCCCGAATCGCCTCCTCCACCCGCCCGCGCAGCTCCTTTGTCTCGCGGATCATATCCAGAAAGCGGCGCATCAGCTCGTCGCGCTTGTCTTTTAACAGCTTATGCCCTTTTACGGCCACCGCAAGCCGTTTTTTCATGCGGGTCAGCTCCATGCGGGTGGGGCTCACGTTTAACACCGCCATGCCTCAGCCCTCCACGTAATACGCGTCCAAAAATTCATCCCGGATACGCTTCAATTCCGCCCGGGGCAGGATAGACAGCAGCCGCCAGCCAATGTCCAGCGTCTCCTCAATGCCGCGGTTCGCGCCGTAGCCCTGTGACACATACTCCTTTTCGAAGGCCTCCGCGAATTTGGCGTAGAGCTTGTCGATGTCGGTCAGGGCGGCCTCGCCCAGAATCACCATGAGCTCCTTTGCTTCCTTTCCACGGGCATAGGCCGCGAAGAGCTGGTTCATGGTGTTCGCGTGATCCTCCCTTGTTTTGCCCGCGCCGATGCCTTTGTCCTTCAGGCGGGAAAGGGATGGCAGCACGTCGATGGGCGGCAGGATGTTCTTCCGGTGCAGCTCGCGGCTGAGGATGATCTGCCCCTCGGTGATATAGCCCGTCAAATCGGGGATGGGGTGGGTCTTGTCGTCCTCCGGCATGCTGAGGATGGGGATGAGCGTGATGCTGCCGTCCCTGCCCTCGAGCCGCCCGGCCCGCTCATAGATGGACGCCAGGTCGGTGTACATATAGCCCGGGTAGCCGCGCCGGCCCGGCACCTCCTTGCGGGCGGCCGAAACCTCCCGCAGCGCGTCGGCGTAGTTGGTGACATCGGTCATGATCACAAGCACGTGCATGCCCTGGTCAAAGGCCAGATATTCCGCCGCCGTCAGGGCCATGCGCGGCGCGGCGATGCGTTCGATGGCCGGGTCGTTGGCGAGGTTGACGAACAACACCGAATGCTCGATGGCCCCGGTCTTTTTGAAATCGTTGATGAAGAAATTGGCTTCCTCGAATGTGATGCCGATGGCCGCGAAGACCACCGCGAAGCTCTGCTCGCTGCCGGGCACCTTCGCCTGCCGCGCGATCTGCGCCGCCAGCTGCGCGTGAGGCAGCCCGCTGGCCGAAAAGATGGGCAGCTTCTGCCCGCGCACCAGGGTGTTCAGGCCGTCGATGGCGCTGATGCCGGTTTGAATGAACTCCTCCGGATAATCGCGCGCCGTGGGGTTCATGGGCACGCCGTTGATGTCCGGGCGCCGCTCCGGTATAATGGCCGGGCCCCCGTCCGCCGGAACGCCCATGCCGTCAAACACACGGCCCAGGATATCCCGCGAAACGCCCATGGTGATGCCGTGGCCCAGAAAACGCACGGTGCTGTCCTGCGGGCTGATGCCCTCGCTGCTTTCAAACAGCTGCACCAGAGCGTCGGTGCCGTTGATTTCCAGCACGCGGCAGCGGCGGGTTTCGCCCTTCGCCGTTTTGATTTCGCCCAGCTCGTTATAGCTTACGCCCTCAACGCCATGGACGAGCATCAGCGGCCCTGCCACCTCCTGAATGGTTCGGTATTCCTTCGGCATGTCAGCCCTCCTCCTCCTTCGCTGTCAGCGCGGCGAATTCTTTTTGCATCTCCAGCACGGCCGCCTCGTATTCCGGCGCGATGCGCTCCTCGGCGATATATTTGAACCGCCCGATTTTCTCCCGCACGGGCAGCGCGGCCAGCTTGTTCACGCGCACGCCTTTATCCAGCGCCGCCATGGACCTGTCATAAAAACCGAGCACCAGCCGCATCATGCAATGCTGCCGCTGCAGGGAGGAATAGGTGTCCACCTCGTGGAACGCGTCCTGATGGAGAAAATCCTCCCGGATGGAGCGCGCGGTTTCCAGCTTGACGATGTCGGCGCCGCTCAGGGCGTCCATCCCCACGAGCTTGACGATCTCGTCCAGCTCCGCCTCCTCCTGCAAAAGCATCATGATCCGGCCGCGCATATCCGGCCAGTCCGCTCCCGCGTTGCTTTTGTACCAATCCTGCATGCTGTCCAGATAAAGCGAGTAGCTGGACAGCCAGTTCACCGCCGGGAAATGCCTGCGGTAGGCCAGCGCGGAATCCAGGCCCCAAAACACCTTGACGATGCGCAGGGTTGCCTGCGTGACCGGCTCGGACATGTCTCCGCCCGGCGGCGACACTGCGCCGATGACGCTCAGCACGCCCTCGCGGCCCTCCTGTCCCAGCGTAATGACGCGGCCGGCGCGCTCATAAAAGCCCGCCAAACGGCTGCCCAGATAGGCCGGATAGCCCTCCTCGCCCGGCATTTCCTCCAGCCGCCCGGACATCTCGCGCAGGGCCTCCGCCCAGCGGGAGGTGGAATCGGCCATCAGCGCCACGCTGTAGCCCATGTCCCGGAAATATTCCGCAATGGTGATGCCCGTGTAGACCGAGGCCTCCCGGGCCGCCACCGGCATGTCGGAGGTATTGGCGATGAGCACCGTGCGCTCCATGAGGGTTTTCCCGGTCTTGGGGTCCTTAATTTGCGGGAACTCGTTGAGCACGTCGGTCATCTCATTGCCGCGCTCGCCGCAGCCGATATAGACCACGATGTCGGCCTGCGCCCACTTGGCCAGCTGATGCTGCACCACGGTTTTGCCGCTGCCAAAGGGCCCCGGCACCGCCGCCACGCCGCCCCTGGCAATGGGGAACAGCGTATCAATCACACGCTGCCCGGTGACCAGGGGAACGTCCGGCGGCAGCTTTTCCCGGTAAGGGCGGCCCTTGCGCACCGGCCATTTCTGCATGAGGGTCAGCGGCAAAACGCCGCCGTCACTTTTCTTGATTTCTCCGATGGGCTCCGTTACGGTATATTCCCCCTCCCGCAGCGAAAGAAGCTCTCCCTCGCAGCCCTGGGGGACCATTATCTTGTGCAGGACGACCGCGGTCTCCCGCACCGTACCCAGGATATCGCCGGGCACAACGAGCTCGCCCGCCTGCTTGGCGGGGGTGAAGGACCATTTCTTTTCGCGGTCCAGGGACGGCACCTGCACGCCGCGCTCCAGGCTTGCGCCAATCTGCCGCTTGATCGCGTCCAATGGACGCTGTATGCCGTCGTAGATGCTGCCCACCAGCCCCGGCCCGAGCTCCACGCTCAGCGGGCTGCCGGTGGAATCCACCGCCTCGCCCGGGCCCAGGCCGGAGGTCTCCTCGTAGACCTGAATGGAGGCCAGATCGCCATGCATCTCAATCACTTCGCCGATGAGCCCGAAGCGGCTGACATGCACCACGTCGAACATATTCGCGCCGCGCATACCGCTTGCCACCACCAACGGCCCTGAGACCTTTCGGATGATTCCTTTGCTTGTGCTCATATCATTGCTCCCCAAAAATAATATCGGAACCCACCGCCCGCTCCACGTAACGCTTCAGGCGCGCTTCCCCGGCGCCCAGCGCGGCGGTGCAGGCGGGAATGGGAATCACGCAGGGCACGGGCCGCTCCTCGTAAAGCGCGCAGTCGGCCTCCAGCTCCTCCACGAACGGCTCCGTGATATAGATGATCCCGTATCCGCCGCCGGCCAGCGCGCGCAGCTCTTTCCGCGCCCGTTCCGCTGACTCCACAGGGAAAATATCGAAGCCCAGCGCGGAAAACCCGCAGATGCTGTCATAGTCGCCGATCACGCCGATGCTATACATATAAATCACGCAGCCTTTCCCGCAAAGCTCCCGCCGGAATCCCGCGCCGCAGCCCCGACAGAATGATGCGCAACGCCTGCCATTCAAATTGCCTGCCCGCCAGAAACGCGAAGACGGGCTCGAAGCCGAAGAGCTTTTGCCGGTTGATTTTTAAGTATTGAATCAATTGGTTGTCGCACCACAGCTCCAGCGCCGTGATGGAATCCTTCGGCGCGCCGGCCATGGTTCGCCGGTCGCCAAGCATGGCGCTTTGCGGCCCGCCGCGCAGCGCCGTTTTCGTGTTGATCAGCCGGATATTCAAATCCGCCCACTGGATCAGAAAGGCGTTCTTCGATTGCTTCGCGGTTTCGGCTATAACGGCGAACAGGGCCTGATCCAGCAGGATTTCCGCCGCCTGCCCGTCTCCGTCCCGCGCGAGGATTTCATATGCCTCCACGGCGGGCTGCCGCAGCAGCGCCGGCAGACCCTCCAGCTTTCCCTCCGCGGCCGCGCGATGAATGATATCCGGCGCGATGGTATAGGGCTCCAGCATCAGCGGCATATAATCCGCCCCGCTGAACAGCGCCTTTAGAATCGCCTTCAGGTTATGAAAATCGTTTTGGTACAGCAGGATATCCAGCGGCGCGTCCTCCGGGCAGGCGGCCTTGACCTCGTTCCAGGTTTCGGTCAGATCCTCTCCGGCGCTTCCGCGGCCTTTGTCCGAAAGATACCGCAGCGCGTCCTCATGGGAAGCCGCGCCCAGCAGGGTCTCGTAATCCGCCCTGCCGAGCATTCTGCTTTCCAGAATACGCACGAAGGCGCAGGCGTACAGATAGTCGCTGTCTCTCATGCCTTGCCCCCCGTCAGAGCAGCGTACGCCCTGTCCCGCAGGGTCTGCTCCTCCGCCTCAAAAATCGCGTCGAGGGAGTTGTTCAGCAGAACATCCCCCTGCCAAAGCGTCTGAAAGCGTTCCGGGCCGGCCTGCCGCGCAAGCGCTGCCTTCGCCTCGGCCATGATCTCGTCGAGGAGCTCGCTGCGCGTTTGGAGCAGCGCCAGACGGCGGGCCTGCCGGTCGGCCCCCTGCCTCCGGGCCGCGCTTTCCCGCAGCTCCGGCTCGCTGTCCCGCTCAAATTGCCGCTGAAAAGCTTCGCACTGCGCCTGGCTCCGCGCGCGGATTTCGCCGGCCTGCCGCTCCGCCTCGGCCAGAATTTCATCCGCCCGGGCCTGTGCCTGCGCCGTGATTTCCTCCACGATTTTATCCAGGGCGCTCATAACATCGCCACCACATTGTTCACGTTTGTCACCAGCAGCAGGGACACGATGAACGAAATCAGCGCGTAAAGCTCCACCAGCGAGCCGGAAACGATAGCCTTCGCGCTTTCCGCCGGCTTTTTCGCGATGATGTTCACGCCGGAGATGCAGACTCTGCTCTGCAGGATGGCGGAAAAAAAGCCTCCGATGGAAACCGACAGGCAGGCGACGAAAAAAAGCAGGCCTGTCCAGATATCTTTCGGCGGCTCACCGCCCAGAATGCCGATATTGGTCATCACCATGATGCTGATGATGAAGCCGTAAAGCCCCTGCGTGCCGGGCAGCAGCTGCAAAATCAGCAGCCGTCCAAACTTTGACGGGTCGTCGGCCACCACGGCGGCGGCGGCCTCGCTGGCCATGCCAACCCCCCGCGCGGAGCCTACGGCGGTGACGACAATGGACATCACAACCCCAAGGAACGCTAACAGCAAACCATAATTCATGAGAAAACCTGCCTTCTTTTTATTTTGTTTGTTAATATTTCATTCGCAGAAGCGTTTATTCTTCTGAAAATTGATGGTATTTTGTGCGCATTTGCAGCGGAGTGAACCTTCTGCCGCCGCCCTCGTAGAACTTGCTGAAAAACTCCACGTATTGCAGGCGGTTGGTGTGCACGTAGGCCCCCAGCGCATTGATGGCAAAGTTCATCCCATGCCCGGCGACAGCGACAACGATGAACAGAATCACCCCGAGCACGGATTTGCCGAACATGGCGCACAGCATGTTAACCACATTCGAGATGGAGCCCGTGGCAAGCCCCAGCGCCATCAGACGGCAGTAGGACAGCGCGTCGCTGGCATAGCCCGTGATGTCATACAGCCCTGTGATGCCGCCGAGCACCTTCCCGAAGATGTTCTTGCTTTTCCGCCCGCCGGTAGCCACCAGCCCCGCCGCGCCCGCGATAGCGGCCCACATGCCGGCGGTTTTCAGCGCGGGAATCGCCGCTCCGGCGGCAAAGCCGCCGATTCCCAGCAGCGTGAGCATCCAAAAACCCGCGTCGCATATGGCGTCTATGTATTTTTTCTGTTTGCACAGGGCGTAGAATTTCAGCCCCAGCCCCGCCAGAATCTGCACCAGGCCCAAGGCCACGCTGGCAATCAGCAGCTGCATGGCCTGGTTGATCGGATCCAGCCAAAGGGGCGCCAGCGAGAACTCCTTTCCAAAAAACGCGGAGGCCACTGTATAGGTCATGTCCCCGAAGAAGCTGCCGAACATCAGGCCCCAAAACACGGTGGAAAGCCCGCAGAAGAAGAACATCCGGTAGTTCTTCCGCTTGGCTTTTTCCAGCTGCTTACTGAAGCCGAGATAGCCGCAGACCAGCGCCAGCAGCAGCCCGTAGCCCGCGTCGCTGAACATCATGCCAAAAAACAGGTAGTAAAAAAAGGCCATGACCGGATTGGGATCGACGTCTGTGGGGGAGGGCATGCTGTAGGTCTCGGTGATGGTTTCCACCGGCGCGGCGAAGAGGTTGTTCTGGAACATCACCGGCACGTCCTCCGGATGCTCCGGCGCCGCCAGCTCCACGCACACCGTCCATTTGTCCTCCAGCAGCTGCCGGAGGCTTTCTCCCTGCTTTTTCGGGATATATCCCTCCAGCAGGAAGCTGTGCTCCATCATGCCCATGCGGGCCAGCGCCTGGTATTTGTCCTTGCGCAGGCACAGGTGGTCATAGAAAAGCTCTATGTCGCGCCGCCGCTCGCCGCATTCCGTGATCTCGGCGGCGGCCTCCTGTATTTTCTGTATCAGCGCGGCCTTTTCTTCCTCCAGCAGCGCGCGCTTTTGCGTTGGCGTCCACTGAGACAGGCGGAAAGGAGGCGGGACAAAGCCGATCTTCTGCAAAAAAGCCTCCGCACTCTTCTCCTGCGCCTTCAGGAAAACGAACCAGACATAGCTATGCTCCCGCGACGCGCTGAGAAGCTCAGCATGCGCCGCCTCCAATTCCCGCGCCTCCAGCTCTTTTTGCAGCCCTTCCCGCGTCCACAGGCCCTGGAGCGCTCCGGTTTTCATCAGTGTATCCCGGGTTCCGGAAACGTTCATCGGGATATCCAGGGCGAGATAGGGCTCCAGCGCCGTCTGCTTCGCCTCTATTTTGCGGATGCTCTCCCGGTGCTCGCGTATGTCGTCGGACAGGCTGAGAACGCGGTAAACCAAACGCAAAACCGCGTCGCTGTCCGAAGAGGCCATGTGATATTTTTGCGCCGGCAGCACACGCCGGCCCGCGAACAGGCCCGACGGCTTCTTGTCCGGGGCATAGCTGTCCAGCACCGCGAGGGCCGCTTGCGCGCTTTGCATATACTTCTCAAACTGCGCGACGCTTTTTTCGGTTTCCTGAAAGCGGATATGCGCCGCGTCCGGCTGGCTTAGCTCCACAAGCTCCCGCTTATGCAGCGCCTCTAAAACGGCTTTTCGCTCCGAATGCAGCCCGAGTACGGAAATTTTGCTCATTTCCAGAATCAATCAGGCCACTCCTTCCACCACCGCGGCCACCGCCAGCGCCTTGCGCGGCAGCAGCTCTTCCCGCAGCGCGGCGCATTGCCGCTTCGTTTCCTCCGCAAAAGCAGCGCTGGCCGCCTCGTTATCCGCCTGCGCCAGACGCTTGTTTTCCAGCGCCTGCTGCCCGCAGGCTTCGCTCAGCAGCGCCAAAGCCCCGGCCGCCTCTTCCTCCGCGCGGCCAATGATCTCAGCCGCTTGTTCCCGGGCATCCCGGATGAGGGCCTGCGCCTGCGATTCAGCCTCCTGTATTTTCGAGAGCGCCTGTTCGGCCATTGCTTTCTTCCTTTCATATATTCATTCAAATCATATATTCATTTAAACATTCAAATCATATTTTCAAGTCATTAAGTAAAATTAATATGAAATTAAATTTAAAAAAATCCCAATACAAATTATACTCCAACATAGAAAAAAGTCAAGCAGTTTTTAAGATCAACGAAGCGTCTCATCCCATCGGCGGGATCTCCAGAAATTTGATTCCGGCCACATGGAACACCGCGAAAGCGGCCATCAAGGCCGTGACGGACACGCGCAGTGCCCGTATTCGCCTGCTGTCCTCCGTGCCACCGAAAAGCAGCGCCGCGGCCAGCAGCGTGAAAAGCTCGGAGAAGAAAAATATCCGCTGCCCGGAGGCGTATACCGAGCCGGAAAAGCCCGGCGCGATGCCGCAGCCCACCGCCGCCGCGAAGCAAAGCCCGGCGGCCAGCCCCATTTCAGGCCGCTCCCGCGCCAGCAGCAGCAGCAAAAAAACGGTGGAGAGAAAAAACAGCGCCGAAACGGCCAGCAGCGCGGCGGCCGTCAGATCCCATTGCCCTGACAGGAACAGCGTTTCGAAGAGCTGATCCGGGATGCCGCGCTTTTGCGCCAGAGTCAGCAGATTTCCTCCCAGGCACAGAGCTATCCAACAGCTTCCGTGCGCGATAACGGCTTTCCGGTGCTTTTTCAGATGATGGTAAAGCAGCAGCAAAAACACTGTCATCACGGGAACAGACAGAAAAAAGGCGTAGGCGAAATAATTCGAAAAGCCGCACAGGAGCTTTTCGGGAAAGGACATCTCCAGAAAGGCCGGAAAGCCGCTTTTGGCTTCCTCCGCGCTGCGCAGCTGCGCGCCGGGCGAGGAAAACAAAAGCCAGGCGCAGACCCCTGCGGGAAGCAGCGGCAGCGCCGCCCTGACGCGCCATTTTTTCTTTTGAAGCAGCAAAAGCTGCATGCATAGGAGCATGGCGATTACGGCGGCGGCGGACTGCTCCTGAGAGGCGGCGACGGGCGCCGCCAAAAGCGAGAGCGCGTACAGCCATGGCCTCCCGGGAACGCCGAGAAGCTCAAAGGCGCAGGGCATGACGCAAAGCGCCAGCGCCGCCATCGGCCACAAATAGGTGAACGAGCCGGCGAACCAATACGCCCCCGCGCTCATGCAGGTAGGAAGAACCAACAGGCTCGCGCCGCAGGCAAAGGAGATCCGGTGCTTCGCCGCCATGGGTCCCGGCACGGCCAGGGAGAGCCGGCAAAAAATCCAAATGACGGCGCACAGCAAAGCGGCGGTGCAGACCTTCCAGAAAAAAAGGGGCGCGCGCAGAAAGGTCATCATGAGCCCCTCGCTGATCGTCCGGCCCGAGGTTGTGTGATACCGCTGGCTCAGCCATTGGAGGAGCCCAAAGCCCGGATTGTTTAATATACCAAGAAAATGTCCGTCGTCCGTCTTGATAAGCAGACGCGCGCAAAACAGATAAAACAGAAAAATGCCCAGGCAGGTCACGTAAAATGACAGCCAGGGGGATTTGATCCGCTTCATGGCCGGGCTCCCCTCACAATTTGGTAGGGCGCGGACCTGCCGCCGTCCCCGCCGGCGGAACAGACCGTCTTCTCCGCGAGATACAGCGCCGGACATACGCCGTTGAGGCCGTCCGAGGCCAGGGACTGATAAAAGCTGCCCCGGGTTGTCACGGAGCGGACGCTTTGCCCGTTGGTCGCGATGGAATCCGCCGTCCAATACCAGCACTGGGGCCGGACAAACAGGTAGGGCGAGTTGTCCTGGCGCAGCGCCGCCCTGGTCGGGGATTTTTTGCGCTGTGCCGCCGAAAGCCGCCGCAGCTGCTTCCCGGTCAGCAAAAACACGGTGTCCTTCCCGCTTTTCTCGGGCGGATGCTCCATGAGCTCGATTTCCCAGGCCTCAAAATTTTCGGCGGCCAGAAAGCCCGGCTCCTCCGCGTAGCCGTTGTATCCGCCGTATACATACGCGGCACTGGGCGGCGTTCCGGTCCAGGGCACCCGCGCCAGAGGGGAGTTCAGCCATTGGCGCAGCGCGCTCGTGCGCCAGTCCGAGGAGGCCTTCACAGGCTCCGCGGCCGCGGCGAAGGCCTTCAGGCACAGCACGGCATCCGAAAACAGGAGGAGTCCTCCCTCCTCCTCCGCGATGGCCTGCCACAGAATCGGCTCTCCGCGATAGTGCCCAAACAGCACATAGTCTCCTTCATGGATGGCCACAGGCCTTGCGGAAACGCCGTTATCCCTGATGGGAACAGTACTGCCCGCGGCGTTGTAAAGCGCGCGCTTCACGGGAGCCGACAGCCAGCCCGGCGGAAGGAGCAGCAGCAGAAAAAGCGCCGCCAAACCGGCCAGGGATAGGATTTTGTGGACAGCTTTGGGGGTGTGAATGTACATACATTGACCTCGTCAGAATTCTCATAGCCAGAGCAAAGGGCCCCAATTTCTCAACCGGGGCCCTTCGGTATTTCGTTTTCTCTTCAGCCCTTACCCCGCCTGCTTCACGGCCTCAAAGCGATTTATGGCCACGGCGCCGAAGTAGATCGGATCGGTGCCGTTGATATAGCGCCGCATAGCGTTGATGGTATCCATCGTCGGCGCGGCCAGAAGGATGTCGGGATTGGTGGTGGAAAAGCTCATCGCCAAAGCCTTATCCGTCAGGCTTGGGGGCGGCGAGTTGAGCAGGTTCATGCATTCGGAAATATCCTTGCTGTCGATCTCGCCGTCGCCGTTGTAATCGCCAAAAAGTACCATCGTATAAGGCGTTACCGTATCGTTGACGTAATCCACGAAGTTGATCACGTAGCCGGTGCCCACGTATTCTCCCGGGCTGTCGGCCACGAATCTGCCGTTGCCCTCCACGCGTAAATACGCTCCGTCCGTGGCCCCGTCCTCGCCGATGATGTCCTCAATCCTGAGCTTGTCTTTGAAGCCGTAGATGTAATCGTTGTAGTGGTCCACGACGATGTCCGGGTGGACTTCGAAGATGACCGCGCTTTGCTGGGCCGGTGGCCAGAGCGCGAACATGGCCGTGCTTTCGCTGATGGAAACTGTTTCGCCGGCCTGATAGACCTCGCCCGCCGCGCTGCCCAGCGCCCAGCCAAGCGCGCCGTCCGGCAGCGGCGGAAGCGTAAACGAGGGATTCTTCGTATCCGTAACAGCGAAGCTGCTCACGCGCTGCCCTCCCGTCTGGTCGGGCGGCATGGCGGCATCCGCGCCGTTGTCGTCAAAGCGCAGGGTGAGCGTACGCTCATACAGGCGATAAAATGTGAAGGAGCTTTCGCTGATGGGGATGCCAAAGCCATAGCCCAGGTTGGGCGCGTCCGGCCCCGGCACATTCGCCCAGCCCAGCTCGCTCCAGCCGGAATAGACGCCGCTGAACATCGGCCCAAAGGTCGTGCCCGTCTCCCGGTTATAAATATGCACGATCTGGCTGGTGTTTGTGACCTTCGAGAGGCCATTATAATAGACGAGCGTGACGTTCAGGGTTTTGCGGAAAATCGCGTAGAGCCGGGCGTTGCTGTTTTCCGGCATGGTGAAGCTGGTGATGGCAGCGCTGGCGTCGGGATCGGTGTTCCAGCCCAGAAAGACCCAGCCGTTCGGCTTTGTGGCCGTGGGGCGCACAGAGGGCGACAGATCAATCACCGTACCCGCCGCGACGGGCGCGGGCGCGGGCGCGTCGGATTCCGTGCCGCCGTTGAATTCATAGTCATAGCTGAGAATGCCCGCGGACCCGGCGGGGGGCCGAACCTCAATTTCCATGGAGCGGGCCGGGGCGTCAAACACCTCGAACTCAAACCACGCGGGGCTGCCGCCTGGCCGCATGGGCAGGTCCACAGTGTCCGCGCTGAGCAGCGTTGTCCGCCCGCCGGAGCTGTACCACAGGGAATCCAGCAGAGTGTTCGCGCCGTAATAATAATAGCCGCCCCCGGAATTGATATTCTCCGGCTTCGTGTTGCCCTCGCGCAGCATGGAGTAGCCGTATTTTGTCTCGTCCCATTCCACTACGGATACGCCGGGGCCCGCCGTGCTGAGGTTGCCCCGATAGCGGGTATCGACGAGATAAACCGCCACGCCGCCGCCGCTGGCCCAGGAATTGACGCGCCAGCGCGTTTGGCCCAGATCGTTTGTAAAGCCGCTGTTCCAATTCAGAAAAGTATACAGCCCCGCGTCCCAGCCGTCGAAGCTGCGGTTCTCAATCAGGTAATAATAGGTGGGGTCCGCCGTATCCACCCGGATGATGTTCTTTCCGCCGTTCGTGAAGCTTTTTACCGGGCCGAGGTAGCTCCCGCCGGGCGAAACCGCCTGGGGACTGATCACGCCCAGCTGCTCCAGGCACCAGGCATCCAGGGCGGTGGGCGTTTGCCCGGCATAGGCGTCCCCCTGGGCGCTTGCCCAGCCACCGTCGCACATGACGCTCCAGGGCCCCACGGCCAGATCTATGTTGTAGTCGCTCGCGTAGAGATCCGGCAGGTCGAAATCATGCGCCAGCTCATGGCAGATCACGCCGATGGTGGCCATGTAGGCGCTGGCGCCGCCGCCGTGGAGTTCGCCCAGGCGAAGGTAGTGCATAAAGCGCTTGCCGTTGATGGTGACTCCATTGTTATAAAGCCCCCCGCTGGAGCGGTGGGCCCAGACGCTGGGGGAGCTCGCCCCGGCGGAGGAGCTTTCATAGCCCGCGAAGATGAATATCAGGTGCAGCTCGTCCGAGGTGATGCGGTTGTCCCCGTTCTTGTCGTATACGGCGAAATTCGCCACGTGCGCCGAGGCCGCCGTGAGGGCGTCCGCGATCACCTGGTAGTCGGCGGCGTTCCCCCAGTTGCCGTGGTTCCGGTTGAGCTGCACCCGCACGACGCCGTCGTTGGCCGCGCCCGCGCCCACATAGGCTTCCTGCGCGGGGACAATGTCGATCATGCCGCCGCTCATGTCGGTGTAGTAATCCCGCACGGATTGATTGCCTGAGCCAAAGATTTTCTGCGCCCAGGCCGCCTCGTGCTGAATCTGCGCGTTGTTGAAGTCCACGAGCACCACCAGCGCCGGCTGCGCGCCGTGGTAGTCCGTGGCGGCCTGCGCGCCAAAGCCGGGCACGGCCTGGTTTTGCCTCGCGAGGTACCAGTAATCGCCGCTGAGCGCCTCCGCCCGCAGAGCGCGCCGGGGCGCTTTGTCCGCCAGATATCTCCTGCGGGTGAGCACGGGCTCCGCGGCGGATGCTCCGCCGGCGCTGAATCTGCGCTCCCTGGTATAATACCACCAGCCGTCGCCGCCCCGCGCCAGAACATAGCCTTCCGCCTCGGTGTAGCTGAAAAACTCATCGCCCCGCGTGACCGCCGTAAAAGCGGCGCCGTTGGGCTGCGTGTGCGCAAAGGGCGTGCTTTGCGCGGGCCCCGCCGAGACGAACAGGCTCAACAGAAGGAGACCCGCCAACACCGCCAGCAGGGTCCCCGTTTTTTTTATCCAATTTCTGATCCGCTCATTCGGCCCGGTTCGCTCGTTTTTTCCGGTTCTCTCGTTCTTCATTGCGCAGTCCCTCTCTTTCGTTTGCCGCTTTTGCCTACCTATATTTTAATTGTTTAGCAGCCAACAGTCAAGGGGGAAATTTGCTTTTATTCACCAATTATGCCTTAAAACGAAAGCCTTCCGAGCTCCCTGCCGTCGGCCATGCCGTAGGCCCCAAGGCTGTTTTGCGCCCCAAAGACGTACCAGGTCTCGCCGATATACGTCGCGCGGGTCACGCGGCGGGGCTCGGCGTAGCCGCCGTATACGCTCTCGTGGCGCTTCAGCGCGGGCTCGGCGGCCTCCAGCGCAAGATCTTTTGAAATTTTGCCGCCCTCCACTTTAAAGGTGTGGAAGCTGCTCGCGACGCCGTATTCATTGTAGTGATCCACCGGCAGGCCGAAGGTGTTTTTTTCGGCGCAGACAACGAAGGCCTTATGATCCTGCTGGATATTCGTGCCGCTGTCCGGGATGATCACGCGATCGACCTCTTTGGGGTTGGCGGGGTCGCTGATGTTGAACAGCGAGATTTTCGTGCCGCCGTTGGTGCCCCACTCGTCGCCGTCGGGCCCCACGCCCACGAGATGCGCGGCGTCCCAGGGGTGCAGGTAGGCCGAAAAACCGGGAAGCTTCAGCTCACCCAGGATCTTCGGGGCCCTGGGATTGCTCAGATCGATAACAAACAGGGGGTCCGTCTGCCGGAAGGTGACGATATAGCCCTTTTCCCCCAGAAACCGCGCGGACTGCACCCGCTCCCCAGGGGCGATGCCCTCGATGCCGCCCACTTTTTTCAGGCTTTTGTCCAGGATGGTGAGGATATTCACCGTACCGTCTTTTTCGTCGGGGGCCGTGGTGACGACGCGGAAGTGGCCCTCAAACTCATCCATGGAGAACTGGTTCAGCGGCGTGCCCTTCACCTCGCCCATCGGCCCCGGCTTGATCCTTCCGTCGGAGAGCAGATCGAAACGATAGATCAGGGTTTTTTCTCCCGCGCCGGACCAAAAGCCCCTGGCTCCCGTTATCGCGGCATATTGCGCGCAGGCCACATAGAGCGCCTCGGTGTTGCAGTAAACCTGGCTGCCCGCCCCCAGCACGGCCACGGATTCACTCTGCCGCTTCGCCCCGCCCTGCAGCTCCACGCTGCTGAGCAGCAGGTAGGAGGGCTCGTCGCTTTCGGGCAGGATGGCGATGCGATCAGCGGGCAGGCAGGCCTCCACGCCGTTTTCATACAGCTTGGGCAGGATTTCGTCCTCTGGAATCACGCCGTCGAGCACCCGGAAATCCAGGTTTGCCCCTTGGGTGGAGAGCAGGTAGACCCGTCCATTCTGCATGCGGGAGCTCACGAGATTCCCCTTCTGGGAAAAGCTGTGCGCCAGCAGCGGCTTTTCCCGGTTGGCGATATCATACACCTGCACGCTGGCGCAGGGGTCGCCGCCGGGGGGATATTCCGCGTAAACCAGGGCCAGCTGGTCGCCCTGCACATACAGCTGCGTGTCGTAGCGGTAGTTGGGGATGCTGATTTTCGAAAGCAGCCTCATCTCTCCGGCGGGCAGGGCCTCGAGGATATGCAGCGCGCTGCGGGGCGCGTTGCCGGGCTCGCCGTTGAGGGTGCTGATATAATAGAGATACTTCCCGTCGTTCTTGAGGATGTCGGCCTCGTCCACGCCCCGCACCTGGGTGTTCGTTTCGCCGTGGCCGCGCAGCTCATCCGAGCCCGCGGCGGCGGATGCATTGAAGCGCTTGCCGCTCTCCATGGGCGCCTCGGACGCCGGCATTGTCATTTCCTCCGCATCCCAATTCCAATCCTCTAATATTGAGCCATCGAACACGCTCTTGAAGCCGTCGTAAAATCTCGTCCGCTCCTGGTTTTTTTGCAGCCGCACAAAGGCCTGCTCCAGCTCAAAGTAGCTGCTCAGGGGCTCAAAATGGCCTTCGGCGGCAGGGGAAGCCTCCGGCAGGCTTTTTAGATTGTTCCTGGTAAAGAGGCTGTATTTGTCCGCGACAAAGCCGGTGGTTACCAGCAGCGCCACGGCGGCCAGCGCGGCGGCGGCCCTGCGCGGCAGCCGCAGGGAAGTTACGCGCGGCGCTTTTGCGCGCGCCAGCACATGCTCCGCCCGCAGCTCGCCGGGCATGGGGCAGCGGGCGTCCAGGGGAGCCAGGGTTTCCCGCAGGGACGCCAGCTCCCTGCCGGGGTCATCGCTTTTTGGATCGCGCTTTCTCTGATGAAAGCTTTTCTTGTTCAAAATTTTCATAAAAACGAAATCTCCTTTCGCAGTTTGGCCAGGGCGCGGGAGAGCTTCGAGCGCACCGTGCCCGGGGGAATCCCCATCGTCCGGCCGATTTCGTTGCTGTCGTAACCGTCCAGCACGCTGAGCAGCACGATCTCCCGCTCGGCCGCGGACAGCCGGGCAATGGCCTGGCGCAGCTCCAGCGCGCGGCCCAGGGGCAAGTCAAGGGCGGCGGTTTCGCGGAACTGCTCCTCCAGGGATTCCACGCGCGCCGTATACTTCCCCCGCAGCATGCGCTTGCAGCGGTTGGCGAGAATCCGGAAAATCCATGGGCGGAACAGCTCCGCCTCCCGCAGGGAAGCGATGCCGCGAAACGCCGCCAAAGCGGCATCCTGCACCGCGTCCATCGCCGCGCCCTCTGAGCCCAGGGCATACAGGGCATAGCGGTACATATCCCGGGCATGTTCTTCATAGAGCCTGCCAAAGGCGTCGGCGTCGCCCGCCCTCGCCCGCGCAGTCAGATGCATTATGTCGATCGCCATAATTCAACCTCCTTGGCAATATAGAGTCACGAAAGGCGCAAACTGTTGCGTCAATTTTTTTGTCCCAGGCATATTGTAACATAAAACACTGCTCCGCGCCAGCCGGCAAATCAATTTTCCGCACCATCTCCCATTCCATGAATACTATAGGAACAGGACAACATCGGCATATCCCGAAAGCAAAACGTTATTATTGGTTGTCCCAATCACAGATATAACGAAAGGAATCTGTTAACATGCTTACACCAACCGGAGGTTCCTGGTGGAATGATTCCTGGGGCTCCAGGGATAGAAGCTGCCGCTGTGAACCTCGATGCAGGGTCTGCTGCCGCTGCCCGTGCTGCTGCTGCGAGTGCTCCGAGCGTCCAAGACCCCCCTTCCCGCCGCAGCCGACTTTCCCACCACCGCAGCCGCCTTTTCC
>WRMQ01000012.1 GCA_009777055.1 Oscillospiraceae bacterium | reverse complement strand
CACAGCCTGCAGAATATCCGCAATGTATGTTACCATCATAAAGGCACCATCTCCTTTCCCCCGGAATGCGCCAAGGCATTTGCCGTGAGGAATAGAGATATGCGCAACCGCCGCCCAGCAGCGCCAATGACATTCTATACCTGTTTTCATGAAATGTCAATAGAATTTCGAAAATATGTTCGCACACAAAAGCGATCATTGGATTTTGTCATAATACCCAAAAAACAAGAAAAAAATCGCGACAAAAATTACTTGCATTTTATGGAACGCCATGGTATAATCTTTCAGCGTGTGTTTCAAAGACGCGCAGGCTGCGTTGATGCAGGAGGTAGCCGCCGCGCAGGCGGGAAATTTCTGCGGAGCATGTCCGATTATCAAATTGGGCGGAACCATTTTCGCAAGGGATGCTTTTCAGACGAAGTATCTTTGCTGGGTCAGCCATGTTCCCGGCTCTTTGTTATGGGAGGCCTGGAACGCCCGGCGCCGTGGAGAGAAATAATTTCTAATTTTTATCTCAATGAAAATTTCCAGAAAAAAATCTTTCCAAGCTGAAATTCAAAGCTGAAAAGAACCCCGGCGAGAGCCAAGCGTTCGCCAAACACAAGAAAGGCGTGACAAGAAAGTATGGCAGTCAAGGGTAACATCCGTATCCGGCTCAAGGGCTACGACCACAGCCTGGTCGACAAGGCCGCCGAGCGTATTGTCGAAACCGCGAAGAATTCCGGCGCGCAGGTCTCCGGCCCGGTGCCGCTGCCCACGGAAAAAGAGATCGTGACGATCCTCCGCGCGGTGCATAAGTACAAGGATTCCCGGGAGCAGTTCGAGCAGCGCACCCACAAGCGCCTCATCGACATCCTGCACCCCTCCGCGAAGACGGTGGAGGCCCTTTCCGGGCTGGAGCTCCCCGCGGGCGTGGAAATTGAGATCAAGCTGTAAGGCGGGCAAGGACGGAAACGCCCGAAGGTCAAGTTGGCGGTCCGCCGTCAACCAATAACCGATAAGGAGGATACATTTTTTATGGAAAAAGCGCTCATCGGCAAAAAGCTGGGTATGACCCAGGTGTTTAACGAAAAGGGCGGCGTCGTGCCGGTTACCGTCGTGGAGGCGGGCCCCTGCCCGGTGGTGATGGTGAAGACCGGCGGCAGCGACGGCTATGAGGCGGTGCAGCTGGGCTTCGGCGAAATCCGGGTCAACAAGCTGACCAAGCCGCTGCTCGGCCACTTCCAGAAGCAGGGCGTCGCACCCAGGCGCACGCTGCGGGAGTTCAAGCTCAGCGCGGAGCTCAAGGTAGGCGACGTGCTCAAGGCGGATATTTTCGAAATGGGCGACCGCGTCGACGTGGTCGGCACCAGCAAGGGCAAGGGGACCGCCGGCGTGCTCAAGCGCTGGAACTTCTCCAAGCTCAAGGAGTCCCACGGCTCCGGCCCTGTCGGGCGCCACGGCGGCTCCCTCGGCGCCTGCTCCACGCCCTCCCGGGTGTATAAGGGCAAGAAGATGGCCGGGCGGCTGGGCGGCGAGCGCGTGACGGTGCAGAACCTCACGGTGGTGAAGGTGGACGCGGAAAACAATCTGCTGGCCATCAAGGGCGCGATCCCCGGCCCCAGGGGCGGGATTGTGCTGATCTCGGCCAGTGTGAAGGCCTAAGGAAGGGAGTGCAGAGAATATGCCACAAGTAACTGTGTATAACGCGGCGGGCGAAAAAGTGGAAGAGCTCCGGCTCAGCGAGGCCGTCTTCGGCGTCGAGCCCCACGTGCCCTCTATGCACCTGATGGTGCGGCAGTACCTGGCCAACCAGCGCAGGGGCACGCAGTCAACGCTCACCCGCGGCGAAGTCAGCGGCGGCGGCAGAAAGCCCTGGCGGCAAAAGGGCTCCGGGCGGGCGCGCCACGGCTCCACCCGTTCTCCTCAATGGACCCACGGCGGCGTGGCGCTGGGCCCCAAGCCCCGCGATTACGGCTTTGCGGTAAACAAGAAGGTGAAGAGGCTCGCCATGAAGAGCGCGCTGTCCTCCAAGCTGCGCGACGAAGAGCTTACCGTGCTGGATAAGCTGGCCCTGGAAGAGATTAAGACGAAGGAAGTCGCCAAAGCCCTCACGGCGCTGGAAACCGGAAAGAAGACCCTGATCGTCACCCCGGAAAGCGACAACAGCGTCTACCGCAGCGCCCGCAACATTGCCGGGGTCAAGGTTTCCCCGGTCAACAACCTGACGGTATACGATATCCTCAACTGCGACACCCTGCTGCTGTTCAAGGATGCCGTAACCCGGATTGAGGAGGTGTACGCATGAACAGAATCGCGCAAGATATCATCCTGAAGCCGATCATTACCGAGGCTTCGATGTACGGCGTGCCGGAGAAAAAGTATACCTTCGCGGTGGACAAGGGCGCCAACAAGCCCGAGATCGCCAAGGCGGTGGAGGAGCTGTTCAAAGTAAAGGTCATGAAGGTAAACACCGTCAACATGAAGGGCAAGCTCAGGCGCTACGGTCGTTTTGAGGGCTACACCCCCAGCTGGAAGAAGGCCGTCGTAACGCTGACGGAGGATTCCAAGTCCATCGAATTCTTCGACGGCATGATGTGATTTTAGACATTAGATTTTAGACCTTAGACGTTAGATGCGTGTTGCGAGAGGCAGAGCGTACGGCGAAAATCTAAAATCTAAAATCTAAAATCTGGCATCTAAAGTCTAGTAAGGAGTTAGCATATGGCGATAAAAGTATATAAGCCTACCACGAACGGGCGGCGCAATATGTCCGTCACGGACTACTCGGGGCTTTCGAAGGTGAAGCCCGAAAAGAGCCTGCTGCGGCCCCAGAAAAAGCACAGCGGGCGCAACAGCTACGGGCGTATCACGGTGCGCCACCGGGGCGGCGGCAACCGCCAGAAATACCGTATCATCGACTTCAAGCGCAACAAGACCGGCGTTCCCGCCAAGGTGGCCACGCTGGAGTATGACCCCAACCGCTCCGCGCATATCGCGCTGCTTCACTATGAGGACGGCGAAAAGCGCTACATTTTGGCCCCCGCGGGCCTCAAGGTGGGCGACAGCGTAATCTCGGGCCCCGGCGCCGACATCAAGCCCGGCAACGCGATGCAGCTGATCAACATGCCCACCGGTACGGTCATCCACAACGTGGAGCTTTACCCCGGCCGCGGCGGACAGCTGGTGCGCTCGGCGGGCAACTCCGCCCAGCTCATGGCGAAGGAGGGCAAGCTGGCCCTGCTGCGCCTGCCCTCGGGCGAGCTGCGCAACGTGCCGGTGAGCTGCATGGCCACGGTGGGCGCCGTAGGCAACGGGGACCACGAAAACGTGAAAATCGGCAAGGCGGGGCGCACGCGCCACCTGGGCTTCCGGCCCACGGTGCGCGGCTCGGTGATGAACCCCTGCGACCACCCCCACGGCGGCGGCGAGGGGAAATCCCCTATCGGCAGGCCGGGCCCCATGACCCCCTGGGGCAAGCCCGCGCTGGGCTACAAGACCCGCCCGAAGAAGAAGGCATCCGACAAGATGATCGTCAAACGCCGCAAGGGCAAATAAAGAAAGGAGCACAACCACATGGGCAGAGGCGCGAAACTCATGGAGCGCGGACCGTTTGTGCAGGAAAAGCTGCTGGCGCGCGTTCAGAAGCTCAACGAAGGCAACAGCAAGCAAGTGCTCAAAACCTGGAGCCGTGCGTCAACGATCTATCCCGATTTCGTCGGCCACACCTTCGCGGTGCACGACGGACGCAAGCATGTGCCGGTGTATGTGACCGAGGACATGGTGGGGCATAAGCTGGGCGAATTCGCCCCCACCCGCACCTTCCGCGGCCACGCCGGCTCCAAAACATCCAAGAGATAAGGCCGAAAGGAGTGTAACCATAATGGAGGCTACCGCAAAGGTGACCTACGTGCGCATCACGCCCCGGAAGGTGAAGATCGTCCTCGATCTCATCCGGAACCAGCCGGTGGATAAGGCTTTGGCCATATTGAAATACACGCCCAAGGCCGCGTGCGAACCCCTGATCAAGCTGCTGAACTCCGCGAAGGCAAACGCGGAAAACAACCACAACATGGACCCGGACCGGCTCTATGTCGCCGAGGTTTTTGTGGGGCAGGGCCCGACCCTGAAGCGTATGCGCGCCAGGGCGAAGGGCAGCTCCACCCGCATCAACAAGAAGACATCACACATCACCCTGACTCTCAGGGAAGCGGAATAAACAAGGAGGAGGTTATTCAATGGGTCAGAAAATTAACCCCACCGGTCTGCGCATTGGCGTGATCAAGCCTTGGGAATCCCGCTGGTATGCCAAAAAGCAGTTGTTCGGCGACACGCTGGTCGAGGATTACAGGCTGCGCCAGTATCTGCTGAAGACCCTGGCCCCCGCGGGGGTGCCCAAGGTGGAGATCGAGCGGGACGCCAAGCGCGTCTACATCAAGATTCACTGCGCGAAGCCCGGCATGGTCATTGGCCGCGGCGGCGCCGAGATCGAAAAGCTGCGCGCGATCTGCGAAAAGAAGCTGGGCGGCAAAAAGGTCTCGCTGGATATCGTCGAGATCAAGCAGCCCGACCTCAACGCGCAGCTGGTGGCCGAAAACATCGCCGCGCAGCTGGAAAAGCGCGTGAGCTTCCGCCGGGCGCTCAAGCAGGCCATCGGCCGCACCATGAAGCTGGGCGCGCGGGGGATCAAAACACAGGTTTCCGGACGCCTGGGCGGCGCGGAAATCGCCCGCACGGAGCATTATCACGAGGGAACCATTCCGCTGCAGACCATACGCGCCGATATCGACTACGGCTTTGCCGAGGCGAAGACCACCTATGGCAGAATCGGCGTGAAGGTGTGGCTCTATAAAGGCGAGGTGCTGCGGGACAACCGCAGGCCGCCCCGCAGGGATAGGGAAGGAGGCAACCGCTGATGCTGTTACCAAAACGCGTCAAGCGCCGCAAGGTGCAACGAGGCAGGATGAAGGGCAGGGCGATCCGGGGCGGCTTTGTCTCCCACGGCGAGTTCGGCCTGCAGGCCCTGGAGCCCGCCTGGATCACCGCCAACCAGATTGAGGCGGCCCGTATTGCCATGACCCGCCACATCAAGCGCGGCGGCAAGGTCTGGATCAAAATCTTTCCCGACAAGCCCGTGACCTCCAAGCCCGCCGAGACCCGCATGGGCTCCGGAAAGGGCTCGCCGGATTACTGGGTCGCGGTGGTGAAGCCGGGCCGCGTGCTGTTCGAGATCGCCGGCGTTGACGTTGAGCTGGCCCGTGAGGCCATGCGTCTGGCCGCCAACAAGCTGCCGATCAAATGCAAATTTATCCTGAAGGAAGAAACGGGTGGTGAGCAGAATGAAAGCCAGTGAATTCAGAAGCCTTTCCGCCGACGAGCTGAGCACCAGGCTGCTGTCGCTGAAGGATGAGCTGTTCAAGCTGCGCTTTCAGCAGGCGATCAACCAGCTCGACAACCCGATGCGTATCAGCGCCGTGAAGAAGGATATCGCGCGCATTAAAACCGTGCAGCGCGAGCTTGAGCTTCACGGAGCCAACTCGTAAGGAAAGGGAGGTTACGGCAAAACATGAGCGATTCAAACGAGAGAAACCTCAGAAAAACCCGGGTTGGTGTTGTGACCAGCGACAGGATGGACAAAACCGTCGTGGTGTCCATCAAGGACAGGGTGCCGCATCCGCTGTATAAAAAGATCATCAACCACACGCTGAAAATCAAGGCCCACGACGAAGACAACAGCTGCGGCGTCGGCGACCGGGTGCTGGTGATGGAAACGCGCCCGCTTTCGAAGGATAAGCGCTGGCGCGTGGCAAAAATCATCGAGAAGGCCAAGTAAGGAGGGCTCCAAGTGATTCAACAAGAGAGTCGCCTCAAGGTTGCCGACAACACCGGAGCGAAGGAGATTATGTGTATCCGCGTTCTGGGCGGTACCCGCAGGAGGTATGCCAATATTGGCGACGTGATCGTGGCTTCCGTCAAAAAGGCGGCGCCCGGCGGCGTTGTGAAAAAGGGCGACGTGATCAAAGCGGTGGTGGTGCGCACCGCCAGCGGCCTGCGCCGCGACGACGGCACCTATATCCGCTTTGACGAGAACGCCGCCGTGCTCATCAAGGACGACAAGAACCCCAGAGGAACCCGCATTTTTGGACCGGTGGCCCGGGAGCTTCGCGAGAAGGAATATCTCAAGATCCTCTCCCTTGCCCCGGAAGTGCTTTGAGCGGGAGGATATGAGAATGAGAGTAACAAAAGTGCATGTGCGCACCGGCGACGAGGTGGTCGTGATCAACGGCAAATACCGCGGCAAGCGCGGCGAGGTGCTTGAGGTCAGCCCCAGCGAGGGCAAGGTCATCGTCAAGGGCGTGAACATCGTCACAAAGCATGTTAAGCCCCGCAAGCAGGGCGAGGCCGGCGGCCTGATCAAGGTGGAAAGCGCTCTTTACGCCAGCAAGGTTCAGCTCGTTTGCCCGAAATGCCACCGTCCCACGCGGGTGGGCCGCAAAATCAACGCCAAGGGCGAAAAAGTCCGCCACTGCAAAAAGAACGACTGCCAGGCAGAATTCAAATAAGGGAGGAACATGACACATGGCAAGACTCAAGGAACGCTATGTTCAGGAAGCGGCGCCAAAGCTCCAGGAAAAGTTCGCTTACAAAAGCGTCATGCAAATCCCGAAGCTCGACAAAATCGTCATCAACGTCGCCTGCGGCGAGGCAAGGGATAACCCCAAGATGCTCGACGCCATCGTCGCCGACCTCAAGGCCGTCACAGGCCAGAAGCCGGTGCTGTGCAAGGCGAAGAAATCCGTGGCGAATTTCAAGCTCCGCGAGGGCATGACCATCGGCGCGAAGGTGACCCTGCGCGGCGAGCGGATGTATGAATTCCTCGACCGCTTCTTTAACCTGGCGCTGCCGCGGGTGCGCGACTTCCGCGGCATCAACCCCGACTCCTTCGATGGCCGCGGAAACTACAACATGGGCGTGAAGGAGCAGCTGATTTTCCCCGAGATCGACTACGACAAGATCGACAAGGTGCGCGGCATGGATTTATGCTTTGTCACCACCGCCAAAACCGACGAGGAAGCGCGGGAGCTGCTGGCTCTGATGGGCGCCCCGTTCGCGAGATAAAGGAGGGAATTTTACGTGGCCAAGACATCAATCAAGGTAAGGCAGGCGCGCCCCGCAAAGTTCTCGTCGCGCGCTTACAACCGCTGCAAAATCTGCGGCCGCCCCCATGCCTACCTGCGCAAATATGGCGTGTGCCGCATCTGCTTCAGGGAACTGGCGCACAAGGGGCAGATCCCCGGCGTGAGAAAAGCCAGCTGGTAGATTAGATTTTAGATATTAGACTTTAGACTTTAGACCGGAGCCGCCCCCGGGCGCATCTAACATCTAATGTCCAGCGTCTGGTATCCAGGTTAGGAGGTAAACCGAATGCAAGTTACGGATTCCATCGCCGATATGCTTACCCGCATCCGCAATGCCAACGCGGCGAAGCATGATACGGTGAAAATCCCCGCTTCCAACATGAAGAGGGATATCGCGCGGATTTTGCTGGAAGAGGGCTATATCAAGAACTACCGCATGCACGACGACGGAAAGCAGGGCGTGATCGAAATCGTGCTCAAATACGGCCCGAACAAGTCCAAGGTGATCACGGGTCTGCGCCGCGTGTCGAAGCCCGGCCTTCGGATCTACTCCGGCTGCGACGAGATCCCCAAGGTCATGCGCGGCCTCGGCATCGCGATCCTCTCCACGCCCCAGGGCGTGATGACAGACAGAGCGGCCCGCAAGGCGAATGTCGGCGGCGAGGTTCTGGCGTTTATTTGGTAAGAAGGAGGTGCTGTTTTATGTCCCGAATCGGACGATTGCCCGTAGCGATCCCCGCCGGTGTGGAAGTCAATATTGACGGCAGCACCGTGACGGTCAAGGGCCCCAAGGGCACGCTGAGCCGTCAGTTCAGCTCCAGCATGCTGATTGAAAAAGAGGGTGCGGCCATTACGGTCAAGCGCCCCGACGACCAGAAGCAAAACCGCGCGCTCCACGGTCTGAGCCGCAGCCTGCTGGCCAACATGGTCACCGGCGTCAACGACGGCTTTAAAAAGGAGCTCGAGGTCAACGGCGTGGGCTACCGCGCGCAGAAGCAGGGGAATCAATTGATTCTCAACGTGGGCTACTCCCACCAGGTGATCGTGAACGAGACCGACGACGTTAAGGTTGAAGTGCCCGCGCCGAACAGGATCATCGTTTCCGGCATCGACAAGCAAAAGGTTGGCCAATTCGCCGCCGAGCTGCGCGAAAAACGCCCGCCCGAGCCCTACAAGGGCAAGGGAATCAAATACGCCAACGAAGTCATCCGCCGCAAGGAAGGCAAGAGCGGTAAGGGTAAGTAAGGAGGGAAGACAATGGTTACCAAGAAAGACGCGAACAAAGCGCGCCAGAAGCGCCACACCCGTGTGCGCTCAAAAATCTCCGGCACGGCACAACGCCCGCGGCTGAATGTCTTCCGTTCCCTGCAGCACATCTACGCGCAGCTGATCGACGACACAAAGGGCGTCACCCTGCTTTCGGCCTCCAGCGTGGAAAAGGACTTCGAGGGCTACGGCGGAAACAAGGACGCCGCCAAACAGGTTGGCAGGCGTTTGGCGGAGCGGGCCGCGGCCCAGGGTATCACCGAGGCCGTATTTGACCGCGGCGGCTACATTTATCACGGCAGAGTGCTCGAGCTCGCTGAAGGCGCCCGCGAGGGCGGCCTCAAGTTCTAAAGAAGAGGAGGACATCCAGTTGGCTAAGATTGATGCAGCGGGGCTGGAGCTGACCGAACGGGTCGTTGCCATAAACCGCGTATCCAAAACTGTGAAGGGCGGGCGCATCTTCAAGTTTTCGGCGCTGGTGGTCGTGGGCGACGGCAACGGCATGATCGGCTTCGGCCTCGGCAAATCCGGCGAAGTGCCCGACGCCATTCGCAAGGGGATTGAAGACGCGAAAAAGAACCTCTTCCGCATTGCGCTGCGCGGCACGACGATTCCCCATGAGGTTATGGGCAAGTTCGGGGCAGGGCTGGTGCTGCTCAAGCCCGCGCCTCCCGGTACCGGCGTTATCGCGGGCGGCCCCGTGCGCGCGGTGGTCGAAACCGTGGGCATTCGCGACATCCGCACCAAGGCGCTGCGCTCCAACAATCCCTGCAACGTTGTAAGAGCGACCCTGCAGGGGCTGCAGCAGCTGCGCAACGCAGACGAGGTGGCGGCGATCCGCGGCAAAACCGCGTCTGAGATTTTAAATTAAGGAGGGTGCAATCATGGCGCAAGCAAAGGCTGTGACCGTGAAGCTCGTCAAGAGCCTGATCGGCAGCAAAAAGAACCAGATTGCCACCGCCCATTCGCTGGGGCTGCGCAGAATCGGCGACGAAAGCGTTCAGCCGGTGAACGAAGCCACACAGGGTAAACTGCGGGTGATCGGCCACTTGATTAAAGTGAGCGACGCCGCCCAAGGAGGTGCGAACCAGGCATGAGACTGCATGAACTTTCCCCGCCCGAGGGCTCCGCGAAAGAGCGCAAGCGCATCGGCCGCGGCCATGGCTCCGGCCAGGGCAAAACCGCCGGCAAGGGCCATAAAGGCCAGAAAGCCCGTGCGGGGCGCGGCATGCGGGCCGGCTTTGAGGGCGGCCAGATGCCCCTGCAGCGCAGGCTGCCCAAGCGCGGCTTCACCAACGCGCTGTTCCGCACGGAACACGCCATTGTCAACCTCGATTCCCTTGAGGAGGCCTTTGAGGCCGGCGCGGTGGTGGATACCGAGGCCCTTATCGGCCGTGGACTTGTGAAAAAGACCCTGGACGGAATCAAAATTCTTGGGAACGGAACGCTGACCAAGGCTTTGACTGTGAAGGCGACGGCGTTTTCCGCGTCGGCCAAAGCAAAAATCGAAGCGGCGGGCGGAACTACGGAGGTGGTATAAGTGCTCCAGACATTGATCAAGGCCTGGAAAATCGCTGACCTTCGCAAAAAGCTAATCTTCACCGCGTTCATTCTGTTGGTGTTCCGCATCGGTTCCGCCATCACCATCCCCTTTGTTAATATCGGGGCCGGCGGAATCATTCCGGATGCCAATGACAGCTCCTTTCTCTCCTACCTCAACATGATGACGGGCGACGCGTTCAACTACGCGACGATTCTGGCGATGTCCATCACGCCCTACATCAACAGCTCCATCATCATGCAGCTGCTCGGCGTGGCGATTCCCGCCCTGGAGCGTCTGCAGAAGGAGGGCGAGGAGGGCCGCAAAAAAATCGCCACCATCACCCGCTACGTGACCATCGGCCTGGGCCTGATGCAGAGCACCGCCTACTACTTCTTCCTGCGCAACCAGGGCTTTTTGCTCATGCGCGCGGACGGCTCCGCCTTCACCGGCTTCAGTGCGGTGATGCAGGCGCTGGTGATCATCTTTGTGCTCACGGCGGGCGCGGCGCTGACCATGTGGCTGGGCGAGCGGATCAACGAAAAGGGCATCGGCAACGGTGTTTCCATGATCCTCTTCGCGGGCATTGTGGCGCGGCTGCCCCGTATGGCGGCGCAGCTGTTCAGCCCCGATCTGCGGGTGGGGTATTTCTTCCGCGGCGGCGCGTACTATTGGTTAACCCCCATCGCTACGCTGTGCCTGCTGGGCATGGTCGCCTTCATTGTGTGGATGGATAACGCCGAGCGGCGCATTCCGGTGCAGTACGCCAAGCGCGTGGTGGGCCGCAAGATGTATGGCGGGCAGAGCACGCATATCCCCATCAAGGTCAACATGTCGGGCGTTATGCCGGTCATTTTCGCCAGCTCAATCCTGTCGCTGCCGCCCACGATCCAGCTGTTTATGAGGGGCGAGCCCCAGGGCTTTTGGAGGAGCTTCTTCAGCGCCTTCGAGCAGACGAACCCCGTGTATGTGCCCATCTATTTCGTGCTAATTCTGGGCTTCGCGTATTTCTACTCCAGCATTCAGTACGACCCCATTGAGATGGCCAACAATATCCGCAAGAATTCCGGCGCGATTCCCGGCTATCGTCCGGGCCAGCCAACCTCGGATTACATCAAGCGGATCATCAACCGTCTTACGCTCCTGGGCGCGCTGCTGCTGAGCATCATCGCGCTGTTCCCCATCATCTTTACGCTGCTGTCCACCTGGATTTTAAAGTTCAGCTTCGGAAACGAGCAGGAGTATGGCATGAATATCGCCATGGGCGGCACGTCCACCATCATCATGGTTGGTGTCGCGCTTGAAACCGTGAAGCAGATTGAAAGCCAGATGATGATGCGGCATTATAAAGGCTTCCTGGAATAATTTTGAACGGAGTGACCAAGGCTTGATTATCCTGAAGACCTCGCGCGAGCTCAGTTTGATGCGGGATGCGGGACGTATCGCCGCCGAAGCGCTGAGGCGGGTGGGCGAAATGGTCAAGCCGGGCGTTACGACAATGGCGCTGGCGCGCGCCGCCCATGATTATATCGTCAAATGCGGCGCGGCGCCCACCTTTCTTGATTACAACGGATTCCCCGGCAGCATCTGCGTTTCTGTGAACGACGAAGTGATTCACGGCATTCCCAGCGAGAAGCGCACGCTGCGGGAGGGCGATCTGGTGGGCGTCGATCTGGGCGCGACCTACCACGGCTATGTGGGCGATACCGCGGCGAGCTTCGCGGTGGGCGCGGTCAGCGAGGAGCTTCGGCTGCTCAGCGACACCGCCAGAGAGAGCCTGTATCTCGCGATAGAGCAGGCATGGCCGGGCGGCCGGCTGGGCGATATCAGCGCGGCGGTGCAAACGCACTGCGAGGCGCGGGGCTACAGCCTGGTGCGGGAATACTGCGGCCACGGTGTGGGCCGGGTGCTGCACGAGGACCCCGGCGTGCCCAACGTGGGCGTGGCCGGGCGCGGCTTAAAGCTCAAGCCGGGCATGACCCTGGCGATTGAACCCATGGTGAACCAGGGACGCGCGGCCGTTAAGCTACTGCCGGACGGCTGGACCGTGAAAACCCGCGACGGCAAGCCCTCCGCCCACTTTGAGCACACCGTCGCCATCACATCCGAAGGCCCCGTTATTCTCACGAAGGTTGAGGGCTAGCCATGTGGGAGATTGGCACGGTCGCCGTATCGACGGCGGGCAGGGACAAAGGCTATCTTTTATGCGTTGTTGGCCGGGATGGCAAGGCTGTTTTGGTGTGCGACGGCAAGGAGCGCAGGCTGGAGCGTCCCAAGCGGAAGAATCCCAGGCACATCACGCCGCTGGAAGGCCAGGCCCCATTCGGTCCGGAGCAGCTCAGAGGCAACAAGGCGCTGCGAAGAGCGCTGAACAGCGCGCGCGAAGCGCGTGGAAAGGTTGATTAGTATGGCGAAAGCAGACATGATCGAAGTCGAGGGAATCGTTCTTGAGGCGCTGCCGAACGCGACCTTTCAGGTGGAGCTTCAGAACGGCCACAAGATTCTGGCCCACATTTCGGGCAAGCTGCGCATGAACTACATCCGCATTCTGCCCGGGGATAAAGTCACCGTGGAAATGTCGCCCTACGATCTCACACGCGGGCGCATTACCTGGCGGAGCAAGTAAACTCAGTCATTTGTTTATACACCTAGGACTTAGGAGGTTAAGGTTATGAAAGTCAGACCTTCCGTCAAGAAAATCTGCGAAAAATGCAAGATCATTCGCCGCAAGGGGCGCATCATGGTCATCTGTGAAAACCCCAAGCACAAGCAGCGCCAAGGCTAGGAGGAATTAGAGTATGGCACGTATTTCTGGTGTTGACCTTCCCCGCGACAAGCGGATTGAGATCGCCCTGACCTACATCTTCGGCATTGGCCGGAAGACCGCGGGCGATATCATCACGGCCACCGGCGTGAACCCGGACACCAGGGTCAAGGATTTGACGGAGGACGACGTTTCGAAGCTCCGCGAATACATTGACCACAGGCTCAAGGTGGAGGGCGACCTTCGCCGCGAAACCCAGTTTGCCATCAAACGGCTGATCGAAATCGGCTGTTACCGGGGCATTCGCCACCGCAAGGGCCTGCCGGTTCGCGGGCAGCGCTCCAAGACCAACGCACGCACGCGCAAGGGTCCCAAAAAGACCATTGCCAACAAGAAGAAGTAAGTCAGGAGGGATCCTATGGCAAGCAAATCCGCCGGCAAAAGGACCACCGGGACCCGCAGACGCCGCGAACGCAAGAATATCGAACGCGGCGCGGCCCATATCCAGTCCACGTTCAACAACACCATCGTGACCATTACCGACACGGCGGGCAACGCCCTTTCCTGGGCGAGCGCGGGCGAAATGGGCTTTCGGGGCAGCAAAAAGTCGACCCCCTTTGCCGCGCAGACCGCCGCCGAAACCGCCGCGCGCGCCGCGATGGAGCATGGGCTGAAGTATGTCGAGGTCTATGTCAAGGGCCCCGGCTCGGGCCGTGAAGCCGCCATTCGCGCGCTGCAGACCGCCGGGCTGGAGGTCAGCATGATCAAAGACGTCACCCCCATTCCCCACAACGGCTGCCGACCGCCTAAACGCCGTCGCGTTTAGAGATATTGACTGTAGACATTTAGATTTTAGGTGTCGTTTATCATACGCTTAGGGTTGGGCCAGCGGAGTCTAACGTCTAAAATCTAAAATCTAAAATCTAGGAGGATTGCTATGGCAAGATATACAGGCGCGGTCTGCAAGCTCTGCCGCCGCGAAGGGCAGAAGCTGTTCCTCAAGGGTGACCGCTGCTATACCGGCAAGTGCGCCATCGACCGGCGCTCCTACGCCCCCGGCCAGCACGGCCAGGGCCGCAAAAAGCCTTCGGAATACAACATTCAGCTGCGCGCCAAGCAGCTGGCGCGCCGGTATTACGGCCTTTCCGAAAGCCAGTTCCACAAATACTTCACCATCGCCGAGCGCAAGCAGGGCGTCACGGGCGAAAACCTGCTGCGCCTTTGCGAAAGCCGCCTGGATAACGTGGTCTATCTGCTGGGCTGGGGCGCCTCCCGCGCCGAAAGCCGCCAATTGGTGACTCACGGCCATTTTCTCGTCAACGGCAAAAAAGTGGATATCCCCTCCTGCCTGCTCAGGGCCGGGGATGTGGTTTCCATTAAAGAAAAAAGCCGCGACAGCGAGAAGATCAAGCGCCTGGTGGAGGCCAGCGCCTCCCGCCCGGTGCCCGCGTGGCTTGACCTCAACCGCGATGCGTATGAAGGCAAGATCCTCAGCCTGCCGGAGCGCGAGCAAATTGCCGCGCCCGTGGAAGAGCACCTCATCGTGGAATTCTATTCCAAGTAACCTGCGGCGGAGCGGTCGCTTCGCGCGCTTGGCGCGGGCCGCTATGTATTTGCCAATGAGAGGGAGGTTATTGCATGATTGGTATTGAGAAGCCCAAGATCGAAATAAATGATGTAAAAGCAGACGGAACCTACGGAAAGTTTATCGTGGAGCCCCTGGAGCGCGGCTTTGGCACGACGCTGGGAAATTCCCTGCGCCGCGTGCTGCTGTCGAGCCTGCCCGGCTACGCGATCACCTCCGCGAAGATTGACGGCATCCTGCACGAGTTTTCCACCATCCCAGGCATCAAAGAGGATGTCACCGAAATCATCCTGAATCTCAAGTGCGTGATTCTAAAAATCATGGGCGACGAGGAAAAGCGGCTCTATGTGGACGTTGAGACCCCCGGTGAGGTGACCGCGGCGGATATCCAGACGGATTCCGAGGTGGAAATCATCAATTCGGACCTGCATATCGCCACCCTCGAGGAGGGCGCGAAGCTTTCCATGGAGCTCACCTGCGACTGTGGCCGGGGCTATGTTTCCGCCGAGCGCAACAAAGACCTGCTCCGCCCGCCCATCGGCGTCATTGCCGTGGACTCGATCTATTCCCCCGTGCTCAAGGTCAACTACGCTGTTGAGAACACGCGCGTGGGCCAGATTACCGACTACGACAAGCTGACCCTGGAGATTTGGACAGACGGCACGACCACCGCGCAGGAGGCCGTGTCCCTTGCCGCCAAGATTCTCAATGAGCACCTCACTCTGTTCGCCGACCTGTCTGACGAGGTCTACGACACGGAGATCATGGTTGTCAAGAACGACAGCCGCAAGGAAAAGGTTCTCGAGATGACCATTGATGATCTTGACCTTTCCGTGCGTTCCTACAACTGCCTCAAGCGCGCCGGCATCAACACCGTCGAGGACCTGACCGCGAAATCGGGCGAAGACATGATGAAGGTGCGCAACCTGGGGCGTAAATCGCTGGACGAAGTCGTCGCCAAGCTCAGCTCGTTGGGGCTGGAGCTGCGCAAGGACGAGGAGTAATCCGGCAGCCACACTAGTGAAGGAGTTGAGATGAGATGCCTGGCAGCAGAAAATTAGGGCGTACCACTGACCACCGCATGGCGATGCTGCGCGGCCTGGTGACCTATCTTTTAGAGCATGGGCGGATCGAAACCACCGTGACCCGGGCCAAGGAGCTTCGTTCCCTGGCCGAGAAAATGATCACCATCGCCAAAGAGCCGACGCTTCACAACAAGCGCCGCGTGCTGGCGTTTGTAACCAGCGAGGATGTGGTCAAGAAGCTCTTCGATGAGATCGCGCCCAGCTACAAGGACCGTCCGGGCGGCTATACCCGCATCATCCGCACCGGCCCGCGCCGGGGCGACGCCGCCGAGATGTGCATCATTGAGTTGGTGACAGACGACAAGAAGGACGAGAAGAAGGGCCGCGGCGGCAACAAGGCGAAGGCAACCGCCAAGACCACCAGCCGCGCCGCCCGCACCCGCCGGCCCGCCGAGGAAAAACCAGCCGAAGCGGCCGCGCCCGAGGCGGAGGAAGCGAAAGCGCCGGCCGAAGAGCCCGCTGAAATAGCCGTGGAAGCGCCGGCCGAAACGGTGGAATAATCTCGCGGAACAAAAATGACCCAAGGCAGAATGGCAGACAAAATCCGCCGCTCTGTCTTGGATTTGTTTTAGATCGGGGCGAAGCCATGCAAAAGCGTATCTGGTACATGGATAACATGAAGGCGCTGTTGATTCTGCTGGTGGTTATCGGTCACGCGACGCAGATTTCCAGCGCAAAAAGCGGCTCCACCATACTCACATATAATATCTACCTGTTTCATATGCCGCTGTTCATCGCGGCGGCGGGGTATTTCAGCAAGCGCGTTTATCGCACGGGCGAGTTTCCCCGGCAAAAAGCGATGGGCTTTTTGCTGCTCTACCTGCTGTTGAAAACGCTTAATTTTTGCCTGGACCGCTGGCTGGTCGGCGCGTTTGTGCCGGCCTATCAAAACGCGCGGCTCTTTTTTCTAACGGCAAGCAACGCCCCGTGGTATCTGGCCGCGATGATCTGGTGGATGCTGTTCACGGCCATGCTTGGCTCGCTGAACACCGAAAAGCGCCGCCTTCAGCCGGGGCTGCTGCTGATTCTGGTCACGCTGGCGGGTATTTTCATTGGCTATGACCATCAGGCCGGCGATTTTTTGGTTTTTTTGCGTGCGATCGTGTTCTATCCCTTCTTCTTCGCGGGGGTTATTTTCCGGCCGGAGTGGCTGGAAAAGCTGCGGAGGCCCGTGCTTCGCCGGGCCGCGCTGGCTGTCCTGATTGTTGTATTTGTGCTGGTCAGCTGTTTTCATTCCTATTTTGCCGTGTTCAGCCAGCTCAACAGCGGCAGGCATTTGTATGAAAACATCGCGGCGATCCCCAGCGGCTGGGGCGGCCTCTACCGGCTGGCGCACTACCTGCTGGCCTCGCTGATCGGCCTTTGTATCGTTGCCGTTATGCCCAACCGCCGGATACCGGTGCTCACCACGCTGGGGGCGCGTACGCTGCAGGTGTATTTCTGGCAAAGCGTTGTGTTTCCTGTGATCAATCATCTGGGCTGGACGATTTTTCTATACAAGGCCATGCCTCTGCCGCTTTTTGTGCTCTGCGCGGCGGCGCTGGCCCTTCTGCTGGCCTGGAAGCCCCTGGGCCTGCCGCTGCATGCCCTGATGAAGCCGCGCCTGCCGGGCTTTTTGCGGCTGAAGGGGGATGGATAAGGTGCCGGAAGCGCTGGAAGCCTTGATGATGATCTGCTTTGGCCTGTCGTGGCCCTTTTCGGTCGCGCGGTCGTACCGCGCCCGCACGGCCAAGGGCAAGAGCCTGTTTTTTCTGTGCGCCATTGCCCTTGGCTATGCCGTCGGCATCGCGTCGAAGGCGCTCTTGGGGAACATCAGCTATGTGCTGGGCTTTTACGCGCTGAATCTGCTGATGGTGCTGGTGGATATCGCGCTGTATTTCCGGAACAGGAGGCTGGATATTACGAATTCTCCCAGCTGATCGGTTTTCTCAAAAACAGACTTGCCAGGGCCTTGGGCCGGAAGGGAATCAGCGGATACCAATAGCAGTTGCCCGAAAGCGTCTTCGTGCGGGAGATCACGGCGATCAGCAAAACGCCCCCGGCGCAAAAGCCCCAGACGCCAAACAGCCCGCTCAAGCCCAGCAGCAGCATACGCGCGAAGCTGAGGGCGTAGCCGAGCTCGTAGCTGGATTGGGCGAAGTTGGCCACGGTGACGAAGCCCATCACCAGAACGGCTTCGGGCACCATCAGCTCCGCGCGGACAGCGAACTCCCCCAGCACCAGCGCGCTGATGACCGCGAAGGAGCTGCTCAGCGCCAATGGCGTGTTCAGCGAGGCCAGCTTCAGCGCGCCGACCACCAGCTCAATGAGGAACAGCTGCGCCAGCAGGGGCATCGCGATGGAATTCTGGATTTTGATGAAATCCTGTATCTTGAGAAAGCTCAGGGCCTGCGGAATGATCTGCGGGTGCTTCATCAGCAGATACCACAGCGGCGCGAAAACCGTTGTGACAAGCGACAGGATCAGCCGCAGCCAGCGCAGGAAGGTGCCCGTGAAGGGCAAAAACGCGAAATCGTTGGTATCCTGCAAAAAATCGAAGATCCCTGTGGGCAAAATCATCCCGGCGGGGTAATTGTCCATGAGCAGCAAAATCTGGCCCTCGGCCACGCAGGCCGCCGCGCTGTCTGGCCGCTCGGTGTAGCGCGCCCGGGGAAAGGGGTTCCACCATTGCCGGGGGCACATGCATTCCGTCAGGCTTTCGAGCCCCATGGTCAGCGTATTGATCCGGATGGACTTCAGCTTGGAGCGCAGGCGGTCCAGAAGCTTTTGGTCCGCCCGGCCGTCGAGATAGCACAGCACCACATCGCTTTTAGAGCGCTCCCCCAGCGTGAAGCGCTCCATACTGAGCCTGGGGTCGCGGATGCGCCGCCGCAGCAGGGCGGTGTTGCTCACGAGGGCCTCGACGAAGCCCTCCCGGGGGCCGCGCAGCACCCGGTCGTTTTCCGGCTCCGTGATGGGCCGCGCCGGATAGCTGCGCACGTCGATCAAAACCGCCTCGCGGTAGCCCTCCAGCAGCATACCCACCGCGCCGGAGAGCACAAAGGTGATGAAGTCGCCGGCCTCAAGCGTCAGGTCCGCTTCGCCGTGGGGCATGGCGTCGTCGATGAAATCCCGGGCGGAGCGGTCGGCCCGCAGGCGCTCCGGCGGGAGCTTTAAAAGCGCGTCGATGATGCGCTCCAAAGTGTCGTCGAGCACCATGCCGTCCACAAAATACAGCTGCGCCTGCTTGCCGTCCATGCGCACGGTGCGGGTGATGAGATCGAAGCTGGCCTCCACGCGCAGGAGCTGCTGTATCATGGCGCGGTTTTGCTCGAAGCTGTGGCTGAATTGCATAAAAAATCACACTCCCGGATACTAGTTATGATTAGTATCCGGGAGTTTGGCGCGATTATGCTGTTTCTGTCAGTAAAGATTCAACACCCTTGCCGTTGTTGAGCGCTGGATCCGAGATCGCGGTCACTTCGAAGGGCAAACGATAGTTGTAGTTGTATCGCGGCGTCATGATAATTGGATCATATCTCCAAAGGCAGTAGCCCGCGTTCAGCCGACGGTGGTGCGCCAGCCCTACCAGCACGGCGCTATCGTAAGCCGGATCCTCTACACCCTGGTGGCCCTTGCGGGCATCTGGTGCGTATCCTTGCTGTTCCGCGAGCGCACTATGATCACATCTGTTGACGATGACCGTTAACGGGCCGGAAAAGCCAAAGAAACCGGAAGCGATGGGCTTCCGATTTTTGTTTATGAGAAAAAACACTTGCGCCGCGGCCCGCGCCGTGTTATAATACAGATACTAAATTTTGAAAGGCAGGCACATACTATGTGGGGCAAAATCATCGCTTGGCTGTTGTGCTTCGGGCTGCTCGGCCCTCTGGCGCCGCGGCTGGACAACAACAACGAGCTGACGGACTATCTCAAGAACAAGGATTTCGCGACGAAAACATGGGTGCAGGCGCAGGGCTATGAGCAAGGCGAAAAAGGCGACAAGGGCGACCCCGGCCCGGCTGGCCCGCAGGGCGTTCAGGGGCCCAAGGGCGATCAGGGCGATCAGGGCGACCAGGGCGTGGCTGGCCCGCAAGGGCCGCAGGGGATTCAGGGGCCGAAAGGCGACAAGGGCGACCCCGGCCCGGCTGGCCCGCAGGGCATGTGGGTGCCGGATTATGGGAACGCCGAGCTGATTACGGACACGACGTTTAACTTGACGTTTGGCGAAGATACGACAGGCTATATGTATCAATGGGTAGCGGATAAACCGGGATATATTCTAGCCCTGGGATCTAATTTATTCATAGATGACTCCCCCTTTGATATCAATTCAGCATTTTTCACTGACACCGCTTCTCATGATAAATGTTTGGTCCTCCCGATTGACATAGGACAAACTATCCTGTCAGTCAGTCCTATGTATTTTAGCGAAACCGAAACTGGAAACTATGTTTCTCCCGGTTTTACAAGTGTTACATCCACGATTAAGTCTTTTTATTATATGCGTCAATGGGTAGCCGACAGGACAGGATATGTAAGCGCCATTAAATTCGATGTTTTCCCTGGTTTATATTATGCTGTTGCTCCCTTAGCTTCCCAAATTGTTATTGATGGGCTTGTGGTAGGCGGATCGCCAACGCTCATTGGCAAGGGGCAAACGATCATATTTTCATTAGAGCAAGACCTTGGCTTCTATGAGGCGAAGTTTTTCGAGATTGATTGACGCGTTGACCTATGACCGCAACCCCTCTCCTTTCACGGGGAGGGGGCTTTTTTTGCCTTGGCCCGCATATAAATTAATCGGCCAGGTCCGCTGGCTCGGCCGCCACGGGCTTCAGCGGCAGGCACAGCTCCGCGAAGATGTCCAGCAGCTCGTCCTTGGTGTGCAGGCCGATGAGGGTCGACATCCGCTGTACAGGAGCGCGGCGGGATTGTTCAGCTTGCTCCGTTCGGGCCGCGGGCAGGCCTTCACATAGGACGGGCTTGACTGCCGCGAAGCACAGCGGCAAGACGCTAAGCAGGATTCTTTTCGCGCCGTTTGTGCTTCCTTGCCAGAAGAATCATAATTATAAAGCCCGCGCAGCTGGCGCCCATAATGACAAGCCAGAGGCTCAGATTGTTCAGGTCGTCGGTTTCCGGCAGGGTGAACCTGCCGGGCTTGCTTGCATCTGCGTCAGGCTCCCCGGTTTCCGGCAGGGCATAGTCCGGCCCGCCCTCGTTTGCGCTTGAACCGGGCGCGGCTGTGATCGTTGGGGGCTCGCGCCTGACCGGCTCGGATTTCGGGAGCGAAACCGCGTCGCGGGGCAGGACGACCAGGTAGGGCGCGACGATGTACTCGTCCGCTTCGCCGTCAACCTGCACCACGAGATACAGCCCGTCGGGCAAGCCCTCGAAGACAGCCTTGCCTTCGCTGTCTGTGGTTTTTTCGATGCGCTCCGTGTTGTTTTCCACGGCCCGGGCATGGAAGGCCGCCGCCTGGGCGGTGTTTTCCTCCGCGCTCAGGCGGGCGAAGCTCTCGCCGGCGCCGTCCACGCGGCACACCGCGAGGCAGATTCCCTGCAACGGCGTTTTTCCGTATTTCATGACCACCGTCAGGCTTGGGCTGGCCGCCGACACGGCGCCCGCGGTTGTCAGCAGCAGGCAGGCCACGGCGCATAGTATGGCTAAGATTCGTTTCATGAGGCGACGCCTCCTTTGCGGATTTTCCTGTATCCCAGGACGAAAAATATCACCAGAACCGGCAGCGCCGGAACGAGAAACAGCAAGATGATCAAGGGTCTTTCCACACGCCTCGCGTCGGCGCGGAAGGTTGCCCGGTCAGGGCTGGCGAGGGTTTCCACGCGCTGGCCGCGCACCAGCAGGCGGTGGGTGTTCACGCCGTATGGCGTGCAGGTAACCAGCGTGCAGAAGTCCAGGTCCGGGTCGATATCCAGGGCGCGCAGCTCGTTGGGCTCCACTGTTTTGATGTCGTCCACCTGGTAGGTCAGCGTTTCGCCAAGAACGTGCAGCAGGAAGGTGTCTCCCTCGGCGATTTTGTCCAGGCTCGACAGCAGCTTCGACGACGGCAGGCCCCGGTGCCCGGTGATGACGGCGTGGGTCCCCGTGCCGCCCACGGGCAGGGACGAGCCCGGCAAATGCCCGATCCCGGCCGCCAGCACGCTCTCGTCCGTGCCGTGGTAGATGGGCAGCTTGACGTCAATTTTGCCGATTTCCAGGATGCCCATGACGCCGCCGCCGGGATCCAGCAGGCTTTTGTACCGCGCCGTTTCCTCCGGCGTGAATTCGAACCGGAATGCCTTTTCGAGCAGGCTTTCGTTGTATTCGCGCGCGGCCTCCAGGAGCACCCGGGCCTCTTCCTCGTCCATGCCGGAAACTTTGTCGAGGTACTGCACGACGATCCGCGACTGGCTGCGGGCGTTGACGTACTTGGCCACGCGGGGGTACAGCAGCACGGAGAGAAACACGAGAAAAGCCAGGGCAAAGCCGGTATATATGAAGATGTGTTTTTTCATAGCTCTCTCCCTGCCGCGGTTGTCGCGGCGTCCGCCGCCCGGCGCGGGAAAGCGCCGGGCAGGGCGGGATACCAGGATGACTTAGTGGGTCTTCAGCGCGCTCAGGCGGCGCTTTTTCGTGTAGTAAACGACCGCGGCCGCGACAGCAAGCGCGCCGCCGATGCCGATCACGACAAAGAGGATTTCGCCGATGCCGCCGGTGATGGGCAGCTGGGAGCCGCCGCTGAAGCGGACTTCGCGCGCCACATTAGCAGCGACGATGTTAATTGACTCATCATCGGCTTTGTTAAAGCCTTCGGGCGGGACGGTGTTCTCCAGGGTATAGCTGCCGGGGTTCAGGCCCTGAAGGACCGCTTTTCCCTGGGAGTCGGTGATGATGACTTCCTTCTTGGTTGTGCCCGCGTTGCTAATTTCAGTATCCGTGGCGACACGGTAGGTGCCGTTTTCATTGTCGATGAACTGGACATAGGCGCCGCCCTTCTTCAGCTTAAACTCGGCATCGGGCAGGAGGGCGTTCGTTTCGTTATTGACCGCGGTAACGGTGATGGAAAACAGCTTGATTTCGGCAGTGTCGGTCAGCGTGGTGCCGGTGCCGTTGCCGTCAGGGTCGTTGCTGAAGGTCAGCGCGGCGCTGTTCGTTGCGCCGTTATTCGCGGCGGCAGAGGTGTTGAGCACGGCATTGTAGGTGACCACGATGGGGGCGTCGAAAACGATGTCTTCATTTCCCGCGCTGTTGAATCCGGTCAGGAAGGCTGAGGTGAAATCAATGGTCAGCAGCTGGCCGGACACGGTCGGGGTGAAGCCCGTATATGGTTCGTCGTTGATCTTGACCGCGACACTGCTTGGGTTGATCGTCAGGCCGGCGCCCAGAGTATCCGTGATTTTGTATGTGTAGCTGCTGTAGCCGGTCATGTCCGGAACCTCGGAGGTAATCTTGAAGTACACGGTATCACCGATTTTGACATCGGAGATTGGCGTCGCGAAAGCGCCGCCCGCGCTGTTGGAGGCCGTTTTGGTCAGCGTGGGGGCGTCGGCCTTGAGGGCGATGGTTGCTGTTGGGACGGCCGAGGTGATCGTAACCATCGCGCCGCGGGCCATAACCGCCAATTTGTCTGGTTTTGTCGAGGTTTCGATCGTCGAGCCCTGGCCGGTAACCAGGTAGTAGCCGTAATCCAGGCCTGTGATTTCCACGTTTCCGTCGCTAACCAACTCGGCGGAGCCGCTGTCTTCAAACTCGGCATCCTTCAGGGCGCTGGCCAGGGCGGTCAGGTCTTCGTTCGTCCGGATATAGGTTTCCAGGTTAAGGCCGAAAGCCGAGCCATCAGTTGTTAACAGCCATTCTTCAACCTCAAGTGTGGGCTCGTAAGCGTGGTTCACGCCGTCCGGGCTGACCAAGACGTCAAACAGCTTGTAGGCCTTGAACTGAGGTGCGTCATCTGAGGTAAGAACCAGGCGGTCGGGCGGTGTGATGACGATTTTACCGTCGCCCGCCGCGAAGGCGTTCATGCCCAGCGGCAGCGCCAGGGCCAGGGCCATGACCATGGCCAGGATCAGGGTTGCGATTTTGCGTGTTTTCATTTTGGGTTGCTCCTTTTCTTTTTCTTTGTTTTTTAGGGAAAGCGGTATATTTTAACCCGTGCATGCGGGGGATTGCCGCGTGCGCTATTCCAGCCGGGCCAGGCGCTTTCCGCGCCGGCTGCGCCGGTAGATGAACAGCGCGGGACCCAGGAAAACCATGCCCGCCAGCGCGGCGGCTGTGAAAGCGCCCTCGCCGGAGCCGCCTACCATCGGGAGCACCGGGCCGCCGAAGATGTTGGTGAAGACCGGCCAGCTGCTTTGGGTTTCATCCGTGTAGGTTTTCGGTGATCCGCCCAATGACACGCCGCTGCTGTCGCATTCGACATAGGTCACGGTGGGAATTAGTACATTGTTAACGTCTTCTACTTCAATCTCAATCCGGTAGCAGGTGTCGTCCAGTTTCCAGCCGCCCTTCCACCCGTTTACAGCGCCCGTGAAGGATTCCTTCATGAGATAGACATACGTATCCTCTTCTGTAAAGATAAACGCGCCGAAAATGACCGGGCTGCTTGCGCCGGCATCTGGATTCGATGTACCTACACTCACAGATTCCTGGCAGTCAAACAATTCAAAGATGAATTGGTTCGCCGACATTGAGCCTCCTGTGGCTTTTTTGAGGGCGTTCAGGGTTACGATGGCCGGCTCGGGGCCAACAGGAGGCGCGGCGGCCTCCGTATAGAGATAGGTGATGGTCTCGCCGCCGCTCACTGAAGAAATAATCGTCGCCGGGGAAGGAGTTCCCTCCGTTGCGGCTCCGCTTTCCAGCTTCCAGCCCCAATAGGTCCAGCCGGAGATGCCGTTGACATTATCCTTTTCGGTATACGCGGTTCCCGCCGCTTGGATGATCGCGTTATCGGGCGCGAGAAGGGTCCCTTCGATATCCTCCTTATCCCGGAAACGTTCGGTGATCTTTACGCCTGAACGATGATAGGTCGCGTTGGTGAAGTAAGTTGTTTCGTCAATTTCCATCGTGGCGGTGTTGATGAAGGTCAGCCCGTTATTCAGCACCTCTACCTCCACCGTTACGCTGCTTTGTCCCGAAAGCTCCCAGGTCAGCCTTTGGCGGTTGCCGACAAAATCATCCTCGGAAACGGGCGCGACATCGCTGCTGACATATTGCAGCCCTTGGGGCAGGAGGTCGGTGATGGTCATGTCGGGCACCAACGGACCGGAAGCCGCCACTAAAGTGATTCTGGCGTAACCGTCGCCGTCTTTCCCGGGGATGTTCGCTCCGCCGGCGGGGTTTGGCATGGAAACGTTTCCGGCGATCATGACGGTATCGGTCAGATAATACTTGGAATTAGGAATGTTCGCGCCGTAACCGGTTTTGTTTGAGCCGGATGTAAATACATAGCCGCTTCCGCCGCTTCCGCCCGAACCGTTGGTGCTGGTGCTGCCCGCTCTTCCGCCGCCGCCGCCGTACCAGCCGCCGCCGGCCGCGCCGCCGTAACGTGTCGTTGAACTATATCCTCCGTTACCGCCAATACCAAACACACCGACTGTTCCGGCCGTCCCTAATGATCCGCCGATCTGGCCGCCGGCGCTTTGCGTACCGCTGGTTCCGCCGGGATTGGTGCCTGTGACGCCGCCGGCTGCGCCGGACCCGCCATCGGTGTTGTTTGTGCTGTTGCTGCCGCCATATCCGCCGGTAGCGTTTGAACCCGTTCCGCCGGACCCGCCGCCGCCCGCCACTATAATACGGGTGCCCAGCGTACTGGCGCCGGAAGATAACCGTATGTCGGTCCCTCCTCCGCCAGTGGCCGCGCTGTTGACGTTACCGCCGTTGCTTCCGTTGACGACAGCTTTGCCCGAGCCGCCGACGTACACATAGATCGTTTCTTCCGCCGCAAGCGTAACAGTCCCTGCGGAATAGCCGCCTTTGCCGCCCGTGCCCGCATTGGTGTTAAAAGCTTTTCCCTGAGCGCCCCAAACCTCAAGCTTGTAGGTTCCGGCCACGGGGGCGGTAAAAGGCTCCACCGCTCCTGTATACTCGAAATCCTCTGATGTAAACGTTGGTGCGGCATTCGCCCCATCCACGCCGATGGTGTAGCTGTATTTCTGACCCGCGGTCAGCTGCGTTTCAGAGGAAACGCTCGCGCTCTTGGACACGGTGATCTCGCTCGATTCGTCCGGCTTTTCGTAAACGTAAACGAAGGTGAAGTCGCCGTTGACGCTCGTGATCGCGGGATCGGAGGGATAACCGTAGTTCAACGCGCCGTTGTCGTCGCCGGCCTTGTAGCCCACATAATCCCAATCCTCGCTGTGCAAATTGATGGTAGCGGGAGGGTTGCCGCTGTAGGGGAACCCGCCGGGTATATTTACCGTATTGTCGGGTTTCAGCTCGACAGGCGGGAGCCGGTCATGAGTATGGCCGTCAGAAGGATCACAGCCGCCCGTATGAGGCTCGTATCGCGGCTCGTCCGTCGTGTGGAACTGTTCGATGATTGAATAGCTTGTATTGAAATACAGGCTGATCTCAAGCGGCGCGTTTATCCCCGTCTGCTGCGGAGGCTGCCCCGGTATCACTGTCGTCGAGCTTCCGATGGAATAACCGTAATAGCTGTATTCCCTCTCCATGCCGTTGTCCGGTGTGACCGGCGCGAACAGGCTCGGGGATACCGTGCCCGGCGTGAATGTGCCGCCCGTGTCCACGATAAAGGAGCGGTCGCTTTGCAGCATGTTCATGCTGTTGTAAAGCTCCACGAAATGGACCGTAACAGGATACCCGCTTTGCGTGAAATACAGCGTAATGTCCGTGTCGGCCGTGATATTGGTCAGCGCTGCCGGAGGCGTCACTGTCCCGGCGAATGGATTGGCAGCGGGCGTGCCGTTGACCGCTTTATAATACATATAGCTGCCGATATCGTTCAGGTAATAATCCGGTACGGTGTAATCCGCGCCGTAGGCCACATCCGCCGTGACCGCCGGTTGGACGACCGTTCCGCTCCCGTCGGCGAAGTGGACCGTCACCTTGGGTTTTTTTCTAAAGTGCAGGGTGATGACCTCCGCGTCCATGCCGCTTATGTTATGATTGAGAAGCTGGGACTCATGTACAGTCGCGTCCCCCTCCGACAGCAGGGAATAGCCGTAATAGGCATATATTTCATCATCGTACGTTATGTCGCCATAGGAAATGAGCGGGAGCTGATAACTGCTTGCGGACGTAAATGTCGTTTCGTCCGGCTTTAGCTCCGTGCCCGTGCCGTGCTCCACGAACCGTTCGGTCATCCGTTTCTCGGTCGTGTGATAGGTCGGGTTGGTCATCGCGACCGCCAAACCCACCGTGACCGTCGCCGTGTTTTCAAAGACTCCCTTTGCCGCAGGGTCAATGTTTGCGGTGAAGCTTATGTCCGCCGAAGATGGATTCCCCGGGAGCGTCCAGGTCAGCTTCTCCCGGCCATCCTCGGTGGTAGTGACCGGTTCGCCCGCGCCTGAAGTGCTGCCCGGCTGATAGGTCAGCCCGGCGGGGAGAAGGTCCTCTACGACCATATCGGGCGCGCTGACCGGCGTCAGAACCACGCCCTCCAGGGCAAACGAGGAGTGTATGGGAGCGGACATGCTGAAACAAAACGCGGGCTTGTCGGCGGTGCCCCGGTTGCCCGCCTGGTCGGTCACATAGCCTTCGCTGTCGATCCATACCGTCCCCGCGGTCTCCGTGGTCCATCTGGTATAGGGATGATATAAGGACACGGAGGTCCCGGTGTTCGGGCCGGTATTGGACACGTTGCCGATACCTACGTTCAGGGCAGAGGGCGAAGACGCCGAGACCAAGGTCATGGTTGCGCCGTTATAGGTGAAGTTAACAGATCCGCCGATATCACTCTGAAGGAAATTAAACCCTACGGTATATTGCCCCGGCGGCATGGTCAGATTGTCCGCCATCTCGACCCTGTTCAGGGTGACCAGATTATTTGTCACGTTTGATGTTCTGTAAAACGCAACAGCCGAAAACGGTGGGGTGGTACTATTCCCTGAATAGGAGCCCATCTTTATGTCTTTGTTATATAGGGTTGTGGCAACAGTCTGGCTGAAGCACGCGTTGAAGTTTGTAACGGCGCTTCTTTGATAGTCTCCCGTCGACGCTCCTATGGGGAAGAAATAAGAGTCGCTCTCCACAGGTGTCAGCACGATAGACGCTATGGTCACCGAATTGCCCGCTTTGTCTTCGACTATGGGGAACATTTGGATCATGTCGTCTACCTGCGGGATATGGATCTGCCATTGAAAGCCGCTCAGAATACGCCCGCTTGCGCTGATTCGGATCTCCCCGATCTCAATGGGGTCGGTCAGCCCGTACCCGCCGGAGGTGCTCAGCTCGGACGCGGGTACGTGGAGCTTCGCGTTCCCCGGATGTACCCTTGCAAGAGTATTGACAAAGCTAACACCAGAATCACTATAATAAAAATCAGCGCCCATTCCGATATAAACGCCCGGCCATTGCGCGCTGTTCGGGCGTTCGGCCGATCCCCCGTTAAAAGGGGTCTTCACAAACACAACGCTCATGGTATAGGCGCCCGGAGGAAGATCCCCCACTGGGCTGCCGTCGGCTTCGTTCACCATATCTGCTTTTTCCAGAATTTCTACCGGGGCGATGCAGGAGATACCTTCACCGGTCGGAGTGGGCGTCAGGTAAGGATTGTATCGATAATAAGTGGAATAATTGTATGCGGCATTGCTAAGGTAAGGGCTGTCGATCCCAAAGAGCGTCTTTGCGTCCTCGATATTTGTTCGCATTGCGTTGGAAAGAGGACTAGAGGTAGAATCGAACTGGATGCCCCGCAAAACATAGCGCGTCGGCTCTACTTTTTGCGCGCTGATGGTATAGTCGATGGTGCCGCCGGGATTCACCTTGACGGGCTCCTGCTCGGCGCCGTTATTTGAAACGCCGCCTACGGACGCGCTTTTGGAGGCGGTTATGTCGCCATCAATCTTTCGGTAATACAGGTTGATCACATCGTGGTAATACTGGTTTTTATAGACCAGCCCCTCCCTTTTCCCGGGAAGTGAGTTGACAAAAACCCAATCCTCATCGTTGATCGTAACGTTTTTCGGAGGGATCACGTCGTATACCATGCCCGCGTAGCCCTGCTCGGTTTGGGACGCGGCAATTTCGGTCCAGGTCTCGTCGGCGTCATAAAACCGCGCCGTGACCGTTGTGAGCTTCATCGGCACCGGGGGGAGCCCGGTCAGGGCCACATAGTCGTACTGCACGACGCTCAATATGGTGCATGCGTGTTCATAATATCCGGTGAAAAAGCCGAAGCCCTGGCCGGGCATGGCCACGCCGATGCTGGAGCGCAGCGTGCCGTCTATGTAAACCTCGGCGGTGTTGCCGCCGGTGATTTTGATATTTACGTCGATAGGGGTATTGTCTCTGTTCTTGATACCGGTTTTGTAGGTGGCGATCAATGTGCGCGTGGTCGCGGCGCTGCCGGGTGTGAATTGATCGGTGTCCCACGGCTCGTTGTTGATGTAGTACAAAGACAGGCTGGCCGTGCCGGTTTCCAGCATACCCTCCGAGTTGCCGCATTCCAGTATCAGCGCGTAGCCGGTATAATTGCCGCCGTTCATGACCCCGCCGAACAAAAAGCCGGTCTGATAGAAGGTGTGGAAAATCATTTGCACCGGCGTCAGCTTGAAGGCCACGCCCTCAAAGGAGGCGTTGTTGTCACAGAAGACGTAGTCCATATAGGGATCTCTGCCGTATCCGAAAAACCGCACGACGTTATCGCCAAATACAACATGGTCCGGCGTTTCGTAGCCGTTGAATTTCGTTGACGTTTCCCTCGTGTAGGCAAGCGTGGAGCCAGTGTCATACCCGGTATGATCCACGGTTTCCGTCCAGTCCACCGCGCTCAGATTATCGTCGACCATGGGGGGAGGGGAAGGAAGCGGGTCGCGGTTAAAGATGGCCTGCGGGAGTGAATCAAATGCAGCTATAACGCTGAAGGGGGATGTGGACGCGTTGGTAATACCGGCGAGGTCTAAATCCGGGTTCGTTTTGTCGGCGAAAAAGGCGATATATAAATATTTGCCCGCAGCGCCCGCCTGCTGAGCGGGCGAAAGCTTCCAGATGTGTATCTCATTGCTCGTCGCTGTCACCGTTCCGATTTGCTCCCATCCTTCATTCGTATACAGCAGCACGATGTGGTCGACGAGGTTCCTACGGCCGTTCCACTTGACGGTGTCCGGCACCGCATATCCGCCCAGCGGCAGGCGGTAGATCACCAGATGGTCGTTCTTGCCGCTTGAAAGTGGGTTGAGCGTGACCGGATCCTCAATGCTCATGCCCGGCACCTTCCAACTGTCTAAATATCCGGCGATGTTGCTGTTGTTATAAGTTTCGAGCCCCAGGCTAGTATACCTTCGCTGCGTGACGCCCGTCACCGTAAACTCCTCGAGGGGGCTTTCCGCCGTCCGCGCGGGCAGCAAGGACAATATGCCCGTGAGCACAACCACAGCGGCCAGCAGCGGCGCAAAGACAGCCAAAGCTATCCTCCTGCGCTGTTTGTCCGCTAAAATTTTCCCCATGACTCTATCATTTCTCTTCATTCGTTTGCACCGTCCTATGTTTTTTATGCAATACTCCCGAGCCGCGGCAGCGGCCACATGCGGAAGATGACCTTGCCGATAACCTGCTCCCGTTCCACCACCCCAAAGCGGCTGTCGCGGCTGTCTATGCTGTCCGCGCGGTTGTCGCTCAGGACAAACACCGCGCCGGGCGGCACCTGGAAGGGAAGCTCGATATCGCAGCTGCCGAAACTCGGTTCGGAGACATAGGGCTCGCTGAGCGCGTTGCCGTTGACCGAAACAACGCCGTCTTCGCCGATGTCCACCCGGTCGCCCGCCAGGGCGACCACCCGCTTGATGTGGAGCTTATTGTTATGATTCAACGCGATGATCTCGTTTTTCTCAGGGCTGCCTGTCCTCACCGCAAGGACGATCTCGTCCATTTTTAACAGAGGGGTCATGCTGGAGCCGTCGATCCGCAGCACGGCAACCCACAGATTCGTGATAAGCACAATCACCGCAGCGGCTACTACAAGGCCGGCCAGGAGGCCGAGAGCAAGCCGCCTGTAAGCCCGCAAACGCTCCTGCCGGGCGATTTCCCGGTTGAGCGTTTCGATACAGGGAAGCCCGAGGGCGTTCACCTGCTCACGAATTTTCGCGTCACTGTTGTTTCGCATAACTATCCTGTGTCCATCTCTGCCCCGCCTGATATGCCAGGAGCAGGCTTTCTTTTTCATTTTTCTCTTGCTGAACTTTTTCTTCCAGGCCGCGGACCGTCACTTGCAGGTCACGGATCATCACCAGCAAATGCCTGCGGTTGAGAGCACGCAGCTGTTTGTCCGTGACCGCTGGTTGCTCCGACGTGCTGTGCGGCCTGCCTTCCGGCATATGATCAATGCGTATTTGGTTTAGCAGCGCGTCCCAAGCGCAGTCGTCCGGCGCGTCAAACGGCTGCTCTTGGACAGCCTGATATTGCCGCGCGTTTTGTTGGGGCGGATAGGCATATTGATGTTGATAGGCGAAGCCCTGCATGTGATCCATAGCTCTTCCTTTTCTTTCAGTGTCCTGTTGACCGGAAACCCTTCAATCAGATTCAGGGTTTAAACCGGTGTCCGCTTCATTTTATACTACTAAAGGCACGGAAAGTCAATGCTTGAAAGCAAAAAAGAGCCTTGTTGCATGCACAAAACGCGGGCTTTTCCAGCATTTGAGAGGCGTGGGCCGCGCAAAGGGAATATTCTGCAATCGAATTTACCAAAAATGCCAGCCGTCCGGAGCTTTCAAACAGTGCACCGTTTGACGGCTGCGCATGTGCAAAAAACGGCCGCGGATTGGAGGTTTTGCTGGCGCTCTACACGGGCATGCGCGTCTCTCCAATTCCTAATAAGTAGCGGTCAAAGGGATTTATTTTTGTACGAAGAACGGCATACCCGATATTTCCTTGAATTTTCTCGTAGTATGAAATTCGGAATAACCCAGCTTACGAGAAAGAAAACCAAGCGTTAAGGCTTCATCGTCGCGTCGTATTATACAGTTGTCGATTTCTTCAACAATGATTTGAACTTGCTTGTGCCACTCGTACATTCGTCTGCTCACCTCGTTTCTTCCGCTCTATTGTTATTATAGAGTTATTGAAATTGCATTGCTTGATTTTACTTGCGGAAAATTCTGTATTCACCGAAAGATAAAAGACAAATCATTTGTTCTTTTCCCTGTGCTTACCACGACAGCGATTCCGTGTTCACCTGGCCGGACGGCACCCTGATCTCGCTGAACTACCTAACCCGCATGTTCCACAAAACGATTGCCGCGAGCGACCTGCCACTGGCTGGGCCACTCGCAGGCATCGACCACGCTGAACTTCTATTCCCACATCGACGCCACCTCCAAGCGCAACATCACGGCGGCGCTGGAGAATCTGCTTCCGCTGGAGATCCGTTAGAAAAATGTTAGAAAGAGCCTTTGGCAAAGGGTAATCAGAGGCTCGGCAAGGCAAAGATGAAACCGCGAAAGCCTTGATACGAAAGGCTTTCGCGGTCCGGAAAAGTGGCAGGGGCAGAAGGACTTGAATTACCTAAAGCAGAAATCCCCCTGCTTTATTACGCTTTACACAGTCTTATAAACTCCTTGTGTATAGCGGTTTCTGCCTTGCTTCGCTTTATAGCACTTTGCCTTGATTTGTTCTATTCGTTGCACCAATTGTTGCAGTTGTGTTGCAGTGAAACAACCGATCTATGTTACCTTGGTATGTAATACTCTTTAGGTCGGTGGATCAGGTCAAGAGATATTTTGCGACTGTTTTCATCATATAGCCCTGCTTCTCCATGAGCCTCTACAAGGCTCCCCATGAGGATGTTTTTTGTCAAGAGGGATAACTACCGTTTTTTAGTCAAGAGGCCGTGTGGGGCAATAGAGGGCCTATGGTGATCATTTGTTGTCTTGTCTTGGAAGTAGCAAGTAATACTATTTGTTTTCTTTGCGCTGTACGAGTGACATTTCATGCGCCACTGTTGCATTCACATTCATGCGCCCGCGCTCGTCCATCAGATCATAGCTACGCAACAATGCCTCTTCATTGGGTCGAAGTGCGCCGCGCTCGTCTGTTCGGCCTAGCAGATAATCCACGCTGACGCAAAAATACCCCGCTAGCAGATCGAGCGATTCATAATTCATTTGCCGCTTGCCGGTTTCATATTGGGAGTATGTTACGCGGCTAATATTCAGGTGCTGCGCCACGTCAACTTGATTTACGCCCTTTTCCTCTCGAAGCTGGCGCAGTCTCAAAGCAATCATAATCGTACCTCCTTGAAAGATGGTATCATGTTCAAGGAGCACAATCAATTGATGTCTCAATTAGAATCATTCAGGCAGAAAATTAGCTTGACAATGTTTCGTAATGAGACTATAATAGATTCACCATAAAAACATAGGAGGACATTTTCATGATTAGCAATGCACCCGACACCATGCAGAAAGGCGTGACCGGAATCACCCAGGAGCAAATGCAGCGGGTAGAGGATTTCTTGCAGGGCGCGGCCTATGCCTTCATGGCGCAGAACGGAAAGAACGTGGACTTTGAGGCCCGTACCCTCGTTGGCGGCTTCAACGCCCAATCGTGGACAGGAACGCCGCTGCAAGACCTAGTTGAAGCCTATGCCGGAAATTATGATGAGGCTGGGAAAGCCTGTGGGCGGATACTGTTCAACGTCTTGCAGGAAGATGAACGCAGCTTTGAGTCAATCGCAGGATCGGTTAAAAGCTATCGTTGGGTAGATTAGGAGGGGTGGCATGACTGAGCCGGGCGCGGCTGACACTACCATCAGGGGACGCAAGAAGATGAAGAAGTGGAAAAAGGTACTGCTTATTGTTGTCGGCGGTCCTATTGCGCTGTTCATTGTCTTGGCGGTGTGGGGGATGATTGTTGATAGCAACAGAACCCCCGAAGAAAAAGCGGCTATAGCTGAATCTAGGGCAATAGCGCAGTCGGAGCGGGAATCAAGGGCGGCAGAGCAATCCAGAATAGCGGCGGAGGAAGCCGCACGGACTACGACTATCACAGCCACGACAAAAACCGCACAGACCACCAAGACAGCAAGCGCAACTACAATTTCCCCAGATGCTTTCTTTGACGGATGGGACAAATTAGTGAAGGAACGCCCAGAGATTCTAGGGGATCAGGAAGCGTGGAACAAATACATGGCGGATCATGCCGATGAATACGAAGCGTTTGCAAAACACTATGATGAACAAAATGCCGCCAGAACAACTATAAGCCTTCCACCGGAAACGGAAAAAAGCTATGAATTTGTAACATACAATGACTTGGCAAGATACCCGGATAAATGGCGTAGCAAAAACGTGACAATTGAGGGGAAAGTAACCCAAGTTGTTGAAGATGGACTTCTGCGAATTTCCGTCACGGAAGGGGATTTCGGCATTTGGAGAGATAATATCGTTATATTCGGTGGTGCCTTGAATGATCGGGATGGTCGTATTCTGGTCGATGATGTAATTATTGTATGGGGACGATATGACGGCCTTACCACTTATGCATCCGTTTTGGGTTCCAGTACAACCGCTCCTAAGATATTTGTTGAAAGATATGAATATGCGCCTTAGGCGTTACTGTAAGCCGATACAGTCATGGTGAATATTCCACTGGCAAGCCCACACAGCAAAATAGCCTCCTGCATTCTGTTGTTTGGTATTGTTCATCGGCTCCCTCGGCAGGCCCGCCTGCCTACGGTATCCGCTTCACAATACCAAAATATCATCAGCATTTATGAAACAATCCCCGCCATCCTTGATTGGTAGCGGGGTTGTTTGTTTTATAGATGTAGGAATTATTTAGCTGTTTCACGCTGACTGCTTCCAACAAGCGGGAAAACACGACAGCTAGAGCGAATACGGTCAGCAATCCGCTTTCCCAGCTTTCTTTCAATGCCTTGTGGTGTCTCATTAGATGTGATAATCAGAGGCAGGCAGTTTTGGTAACGATATTCAATTAGGATATAAAGTTGTTCCAACACCCAATCAGAAACCTTTTCAGCACCAAAATCATCTAACACAAGGCATTTAGCTTTCATGCAGAGATTAAGCAAATCATCTCCCGGCCCATCATCGTCAAAGTCATAACCTCTGTACCGATTTCCACTATAGCTGTCGCGTATACGTTGAAGTAATTCAGCTGTACCATAGAAACGCAATAATGAGGTGGAACGGTGAGAGCCGCAACCTTCTGCGTAGTTTAGGGCGGTTTCCTCAGAAACAGGACAAGTATCAATGATTTGATTGAGGATTGAACAAGCAAGGAAGGTTTTTCCTGTACCGACATCGCCGCAAAAATACAATCCCGGTAATTCCCCGCTGTGATCCAAGACCGCATCGGCGAATTCTTTTGCCGCCTCCACCGCATCACGATTGGCGGCGGTAGTAATGCAGTTTTTAAATGAGTATTTCATGTAGCGGACACCCATTCCAACCCACTTTCGCACATCATCTCTCGCCAAAATGCGACCACGCTCAATATCCGTTGCGCGTTGTGCTTCTTCCCGGTCAATCACGCACCGACATTTTATTTCAGGTGATTTATTATTGATAGTGGGGGCGCAAAGCAACATGATTTCCCGGCCGCAATCAGGACAATTACGCCCTGATGGATAATTTTTTGAATTATTCATTATAAACTCCAATCAAAACATTGTGGTTTACTATAATCAGGTTGCGAGGGAGCTACGCTTTGTTTTTCATCTTTTTTACGCCGCTCCCACTCTCGAACAGCGGCGCGCCAGTCCCTCATTTTGTTTGATCCAACCATCCAACCGTTAGAACTGTAATAGTCAAAAAAGCTAGCAGGGTCAATATTATTACCTCGTTCTGAACAGTATCTTTCTATTTGGCCCTGGGTCGGAGGATTCTCACACACTCTTCCCCCTTCGAGGGGGGAAGGGGGTGTTATATCACTATCACCCTCACCCCCACTCTCATTTTCTTTTTCATATTCCTTTTCACTATCATGTTCCGTTTGCTTCGATTTTGAAGCGCGTGCTTTGCCTGAAGCAACCCCGCCGCGCCGCCCGGCCTCGGCCTTTTGCTGACATACACGGGCGTACTTTTCGGCGTTGCGATCAAGCACATCCTTAATGAAAATAAAGGCCATGTTTGCCGCCTCTGACAGTTCAGGGTACATGCCATGCTCCACATAATCGAATATACCCTTGAACAAATCCCCGGCGTCCTCGCGGCTCAACTGCCGCACCGCTACCGAGTGTGATGTGTACATGACAAAAGATTTTTTGTCCTCAATCATTGGCTCGGTCCCCTTTCTGCTTCAGCCATTCCAACAGGCCAGCCGCAGGGACAATCGCTTTTTTCTTGGTGATCCAGATCACAGGATAACCCGTTTCGGAATGTGCAAGCGCATAGGCTGTGTTCATTCCGATGCCTAAGAGCGTGGCGACCTCTCTAATGGAGTACGAGAGTTTTTCTTGAGTTCCGATCATAATAGGAACCTCCTTAAAAATAGTTTCATCTGGGGTGGCCAAGCCCTTGACAAACCTATTCTACCATGATATAATGTTATTGTAAATTATACAATAATACAACATAATATATAACGAAAGGAGATAATGTATAGATGATATATACATATGAGGCCGTAGGGAGACGAATTGCCACGGAACGCAAAAGACTGAATATGTCACAAACTGATCTTGCCTCAAAGCTGAATTTAGCGGATTCTTCGCGGGTGACTGTCGGGCAATGGGAAAACGGGAAGGCTGTTCCTTGTTTGGAGTACATGAAAGAAATGTGCGAAATCTTTGATTGTGAGATGGATTACCTTTTTGGAAAAATCAATGAACGAACTCGAGAAGTTACCGACATATGTGCTGTGACAGGCCTTTCAGGAAAGGCGGTTGAACTACTACAAGCATGGAAAAATGAATTACCTAATATTGTACCTGAAAAATATGTTGAAGCCGATCAGCCTTTTCACGTAATATTAAATTTCATTGAAGCCCTTATTTGTTGGAACGAGATTGAGCGACTTGCAGATTATGCAAATTCTTTTCAGATGAACCTAGAAGGGGGCATAAAGGGGATTGAAGATATAGCAGCACTAAAGCAGTTTGTTATAGATAATAACCTTTCTCTGGATGAGGTGTACAGAAGTTCCGAAGCCCTTTATGATAATGCAATGTTATGCGAATACAACGCCAAAGATTTATTTGGTGAATTTATGCAGAGTCTAGCGAAACTTACCAAACAGGATTTGCGAAAGGCACAAGCATCACTTAAAAAGATATTTATGAAAGGGAATGATTGATATGGCAAAACGAGCGCCAGACGGAAGCGGGAGCATCAGCAAACGCAGCGACGACCTTTGGCAGGGGAAGGTGTCGATCGGCATTGATCCCGGCACAGGCAAGCCGAAATATAAGTATTTCAGCAACAAGGAACAAAAGATAGTGCGGGAGTGGGTACGCCAGACCGCCGCCGCCGTGGATAAGGGTACATATTCGGAACCGTCTAAAATGACGGTGGGGCAATGGTTGGATATTTGGACGGCTGAATATTTAGGCGGGGTAAAATACGGCACACAAAAAACATACAAGGCCCAGGTAACAAACCACATCAAGCCCGCCTTCAAAGTCGTAAAACTACAGCAGCTTAAACCTCACCAAATCCAGAAATTCTATAACGCCCTGCAACGTGATAATGGACTGTCTGCAAAAACTGTCCGCAATGTTCACGGTGTGTTGACAAAAGCCCTTTCCACAGCTCATAAGCTCGGATATATCCAGCAAAACCCCTGCGACATGGTAACCACGCCGCGCATTGAGAAATACCAGTTTCACACCCTGAACGATGAACAGGTGAAGGACTTTGTACAGGCTTCTACTGCTGACGGCAGCGTATATGCCGCGCTTTACAAGGTGCTTGTTTTTACAGGTATGCGGATCGGCGAGGGTTCCGGGCTGACATGGGATTGCGTTAATTTCGGCACAGGGACAATCACCATTGAAAAGCAGCTGCAACGCCGCCCGGAAAGGGATGGGGGCTTTGTCTTAGCTCCCCTCAAAAATGATCGCCCCCGCACCATCAAGCCGCCACGCTTCGTGATGGACACCCTCCGGGAACGTCACGCAGCCCAAATGCGGGAACGCCTCAAGGCTGGAAGCGCGTGGACTGGTTGGAAAGACACCAAAGAACAGGCAACCGCGCTTGTATTCACCAATCTATTAGGTGCGGAGCTTTATCCCCGCACGATCGCCAAGCATCACAAGATTATCCTGCAAAAAATAGGTGTAGATGATTTAACCGTCCACGACCTCCGGCACACCTATGCCACCTTAGCCCTGCAAAATGGCATAGATGTAAAAACGGTGAGCCAGACCCTGGGCCATGCGACAGCAGCTTTCACCCTAGACATATACGCTGCTGTCACAGAACGAATGTATCAAGAGAGCGCAGACAAGATGCAGGGCTATATTGATTCCTTTACTGCAAAATCAGCATAAAAATAACCGGGCTTCCTGCGGAGAAGCCCGGTTGCTTTTATTCTGATTGTTGCAGTTGTTGTTGCAGTTAGGCTATTTTCCACCCCTCTAAAAAGCTAGAAAGCCTTGATATACAAGGCTTTCGATGTGGCAGGGGCAGAAGGACTTGAACCCTCGGCACGCGGTTTTGGAGACCTGTTGTCATCCGCGTTTTTTGTTTTTGTAAGCCTTGTGTATCAAGGGATTCTGCTTGCCATTATTCAGCCGTCAAGTGTTTTGACCCCAGTTTGACCCCAATTTTGCCGAGCCGTTTCACTGGCTTCATTATAACATGTTAGTTCGCGTTAGTCAAGCATCAACTGATTGATCTCCGCTTCCAAGACGGCGATCCCGCCCATCATCGCTTCAAAAGTAGGTTTATCTCCGAAAATCATGGCCTGCATATGCGTGTAATCCGCTCTCAGCAGTTCCATGCTGCGCCGCGGCGGCATGAGGCGCATGGTTCCGGGCTTTGCCAGGTTGTATTCCGCCCAGGGGGACCGATAGAATTTTTCCTTGAACGCCACCACCCGCGCCAGCAAATCCAAATCTGCAAATGCGCTGTCCATTACCCAGGAGCTGGCCATACAGTAGAGATCATAATAATGCCGCGAGTACCGCTCTGGCATCCTACTGTTGTCTGGGCGGAAAGCCTCCCGGTGCAGGATGGTTACCTTCTCCCAGAAGGTACGCTCAGGCAAAACAGTCAGTACGCTTGTTTCCGGCTCCTGGAACAGGTGCGGATATTGTTCTGCGGCATAAGATTTGATCAGCCTTGGCGCCGCCGGCGTCCACGTCGCCAACGCACCGATTTCCAGGCGAATTACCTGCAATATCGTTCGGTCCTGGAATTCCTGCGGGTAGGTAAACAGGACGGTCTGCCCATCGTCGGGATCCGGCTCAATTTGAATATCAACGGCCAGCTCCGCTGCCAAATCCGCCTGTACCGCAAGAACGAACTCTTCCCGCAGGAACCGTTCGGCGCGTTCATTGGCTTCTTTGTTGAACCTATCCTGCTTTGTGTTGCTGCGGGGCTCCCAGGGCTCATTCTCCCGATAACCGAGCACGCGCCAATCCAAGATTAGATCAATGTCTTCCGAAAAGCGTTCAATGAGGCCATACGCTTTTGAGAGGCTTGTGCCGCCCTTGAACGCCAGATGCTTTTTCCATGGGCAGCGGTTGAACAGATAATCCAGCGTCCAGCAGACCCAAAAGTCTTTCTCGATGATTGCGATGGTCATACCCATTTTGCTGGCGGTGTTGGTGAACAAGTCGCGCCGAACCTCGGGCGCAAGCGTGGCGATTCGTTTCATTGGGTGCCTCCCGCAAAGATTTGCTTGATCTCCTCGTAGACCCATCCGGTCATATACTTACCCGATTGCAGGATATCCGCTTGCTCTCCTGGCGAAAACCGACGTGCGATGTGCTGGCGGGCTCGTTCGTCTATGCCGTCCCTGCCAAGCGCTTTCATTGCCTGCGCAAGCAGCGCAGACTGGTAAGGAAGCTTCGATACATCCTTATTAGTCGTATGCTTGAAGCGCAAGGTGGTTTTGCCGAAGGTGTACTCCCTGTAGGGCCCGTCGCTCACATACTCCCACTCGGCGGGCACCTGCGTGGACAGGCCCAATAGGTTCAGCGCGGTATCACCGCTGGGGATTGCAGTCCAGCCGTAATTTCTGGCCAGGGCCTCCGCAACCTTGTATGGGGCCGGCGCGACGTTCTCTTGCATAAATTCATTATACAAAGGCAGCTCATACACACCGCGCTGGATGCGCCGGATCGTTCCCGCCTTCACTAGGCGCGATAGGCTTTTTTTGACCGAGTTGGCGTCCGCCAGATCAGAGAAATCAGACGGCACGAACACTGTCCCGTCTTCCGAAGACAGGATGCGGCTGCGTATTTTGTCTAAGTGGCCTCGTTCCATAAAATCACCTCGTCACCAACATTATATACTATTGGTGACAAAAAAGCAAGAGCTAATGAAACTTTTCTGCGGCAACCTCAAAAAACAGAGCAGGGCTTACTTTATCAACTCCTTATCCTTGTTCTGCTCCAGCCACTTGAGAAAGGCGCTTTTATAGATATAGTACGCCCGCCCGATGCGCATAACAGGGAAGCCTTCCATACGCACTATCTCATATGCCTGATTCTTTCCGCAGTGAAAAATGCGTTGGATATCCCCAACAGTTAAAATAATGTCGTCCATATTTTCCATTGTACATCTCCTGTTTTTTTATTTTCCGCACCCCCCGCCGGCCCATTTCCTGCGCCTTGCTATCGCCGCGTATGTTAACCGTTCCGGCCAGGCCGCGCTGTGCGCTGTTCCATCCGCGGGCGCGCTCATGTCGTCGCACACTATCCGCGGAACCTGTATAACCTCCGGCGGGGAGCTATTCTGATGTCAAAGTGCGCTGCCCGGGCGATTTGCCCTTGCGATAAAGGAAAGAGACGACGTTCCCGTAAAAAAATGCACTTTTTCAAAAAAATTTAAAATATTTTTTTCGGCTCCGATTTTGTTGAAAACCGCGTGTTCAAAACGTATAGAATACGTAAACAATGAAGGAGCTGAAAAACATGTTAATCGCGATTGATCATGGGAACAAGTTGACCTAATCCTCTGGAAAATCTAATCCCAAGGAAGGACGAAAAGTCGTTTGTACAAGGGATTGCCAGAAGAATCCTGCGGGTTAAAA
>WRMQ01000011.1 GCA_009777055.1 Oscillospiraceae bacterium | reverse complement strand
TGCGCGTCCGGGGGGGGGGGGGGCCCGCGGCGGCCGCCCCCCCCCCGCGGTGGCGGCGGGGGGCCCCCCCCCCACGGGGGGGGGGGGGGGGGCGGGGGGGCCCCCCCGCCGTGATTTTCGCCTTCGTTTTATCCCGGATCGCATTTAATTCATTGATAGAAATCAACACAGTTCTCCTTTCACGCTTTATATTTCGCCAGAATATCATCAAGCTGCTCCGGCACAAGATTGCCGTACACGTCGTCATTGACCATCATGACGGGGGCCAGGCCGCAGGCGCCGATGCAGCGGCAGGCCTCCAGCGAAAAGAGCCCGTCCTGCGTGCATTCGCCCGGGCCGACGCCGAGAAGCTCCGCCGTGTGGTCCAGAACCGCCTGCGCGCCCTTCACGTAGCAGGCGGTGCCCAGGCACACCGAAACGGCGTACTTGCCCGCGGGGGTAAGCGAAAACTGGGCGTAGAAGGTCGAAACCCCATACACCTTTTCCAGCGGCACATCCATGCCGTCGGCGATCATGACCTGCACCTCGTAGGGCAGGTACCCATAAATTTGCTGTGCCTTTTGCATCACGGTCATCAGCTGGCTGGGATCGCTTTTGTGTTCGGCGATGACCTCATTCAGCTGCCGCGCCTGCTCGGGCGTTCCCCGAAAGGGGGTTTTGCTGACTTTTTTGACCATGGTCTCCTCCTTGGGTGATTTGATGTTCTTAAACTGCTCTATTATATCAGATAACATGTGAAAAAATCTAGTCAAAATCGCGTAAAATAACTCAAATTCTGCAGAATCGGAATTATCATTGGATTTCCAACGGCCAAGAGGCTTATTTTATGCAAATCGTTATAAAAACAGGTCATAATACCAGGCAGGCGGTCTATTGGCCAACCTTCACAACGGCGTCCTGGAACGGCGCCAGCCCGGCTGTGTCATAAAGATGCGCGATTTCCAGGGTAATATCCAGGCAGGCCTCTATCGTTTTGGGGTCCAGGTTATCGTGGGTGTCCAGGCGGGTGTGGTAGTAGGGCGCGGGGGCCGGGTCCATGGCGGCCAGCAGCGCCGCGGGTATTCCCGCCTGGGTGGCGGCCGCGGCATCGCTGGCGCCGAAGAACAGGCTGTGGTACTTCAGGTCGTGCCCGGCGGTTTTCGCGGCCTCCTTCATCAGCGCGGCCACGGCGGGGCTGTGCTTGACCCTGCCGTGAATATCGGTAACGTATATGCCGATGTGCTCGTAGTCCCGCATGGTGTCCAGGGCGATCATCGCGGTTTCGACATCGCTGTATTCCTCCTTGTGGGCGGCCACGAAGGCCTTGGCGCCCCGCAGGCCGCTTTCCTCGCAGCCGCTGCACAGAATCACCAGCTCCGTGTTCTTCAGCCGAAGCCCCTGGCCGCCCAGCAGCTTTGCCGCGGCCATGGCCGTGTAGCAGCCGCTGAGGTTGTCGTTGGCGCCCTCAACCACTTTCTTCCAGCTCTTGAAGAGGATCTCCGCGCACAGCGGCACACAGGCCGCGGCGTAGACATAGCCCAGAACCCGGAGCCACTGCGCCCGCTGGCCGAGATTTCCCAGGCCCAGCAGCCCGCCGCGCTCAAAGAGCACGCCCAGCAGACAGATGACCGCGCCGCCGACCAAGATGATGGCCGCGAAGATGATCATGACGGTGAGCAGCTTTACGCTTTTGAAATATTTATGGCCCCAGTAGGTAAAGCTGAACTCATAGGCGGAATCGCTGTGCCCGCAAAGGATCAGCCGGCGCTTGACCTCCCCCTCGGGCTTTCTGACCGCCACCAGATTTTGGGAGGTCTTTTTCGGGAAAAACGGGTCATAGAATTTTTTATAGAGAAAAAATTCCACAAAGAAGCCCGCGATGCCAAGGCCCAAAACAAACGCCGCGATGAGCGCGTAGCCCAGGTTAAACGCCAGGGCGCTCAAAACGCCGCAGGCCACGCCGATATTGATCCAGGCCAAAAATCCACGCGGCGCGGAGATGAATTCCTCCATTGTTACGGATTCGCAGCAGCTTTTCAGATCCTCCGCCATCATCTCCTGCCCCCGGCGCTCCGATTCGGTGGCGGATTCCCGTGCCCCCACGGTCTTGCAGACCTTCTTCACGCCCCGTACCGCGAAGTTTGTGTACTCCCGCAAGGTGGATTCGTAATTTGCGATTTGTTCTCTTGCCGTCATCATGGTTTCCTCCTGTTATTTGTGAATGCTTGCGTCTTGACAAAGCTTGTAAAAATATATACAATAAGATAACAATATAAGACAATAATAAAATAAGACGATAAATAAAAGACAGAAAGGGGTTTATGTTATTTATGAAGAGCAGGACCAAGGGAACCGCCGCGGCGCTGCTGGTCATCGTGATTTCCGGCGGGGTGTTCTATGCCGCGAGCTCGAAGGGAAAGCTGCCCCGTTCGGCGCCGCCCGTGACCAGCGCGGTCACTCTGCCCCCGGAGCTTTGGGACGCGGCGAAAACGAAAACCGAAAAAACAGCGGCCGCGCCGGCAGCCTCAAAGACCGAAGCCGCGAAAAGCGAAAACACAAAAACCGCGGCGGCAACGGCCGGAACAACGGCAAAGCCGGAGAGCACAACGGCGAAGTCCGGCGGGTATTCCTACAGCTATGCCAACATCCAGCCGGCCATCGCGGCGATGAACGAGGCCCAGTGGAACCTGCTGCTGGTGAACCGGGATTTTGCCCTGCCCCAGAGCTATGCGCCCGAGACCGCCGTATGCCTGCCGGGCGTCTATCCCGAAAACCGGGAGATGGAGAAACGGGCCGCCGCGGCTTACAGAAAGATGTATTACGCCGCGCTGAAGGATGGCGCGGAGCTGGTGCCCTACTCGGGCTACCGGCGCACGTCCACGCAAAAATCAAATTTTGAGAACAGGATCGCCTCTTATCGCGCCCAGGGCTACAGCGAGGCGGAATCCGTCAATTTGGCGGCGCAGTCGATTCTGCCGCCGGGCTGCAGCGAGCACGAGGCCGGGCTCGCCATGGATATTGTCAAGCCGGGCAGCTGGGAGCTCAGCGAGGCCTTCGAAAACAGCAAGGAATTCCAGTGGCTGAAGAAAAACGCCGCGGACTACGGCTTTATCCTGCGCTACCCCAGGGGCAAGGAAAGCGTGACCAAGATCTCTTATGAGCCCTGGCACTGGCGCTATGTGGGCGAGGAGGCCGCCAAAGTGATCATGGCCAGCGGAATGACGCTGGAGGAATATTTGAACGGAAACCGGTAAATTTTGCTTTCAATAAATAATAAATAATAAATATTTTTTCTATCATAACAAATATTTATTCGACGTCTTTTCCAACAATCACCTGCAGCGCTGTCTTTATGAGAATCCGGAGGTCCAGCCAGAAGCCTTGCCTTTCCAGGTACTCCGCGTCCAGACGGACCTTTTCCTCGTCGCCGAGGGTGTCGCGGCCATTGACCTGCGCCCAGCCGGTCAGGCCCGGCAGCGCTTTGTATATGCCGGCCCGCGCGCGCAGCTCCCGGATTTTGCTTTCCTCCGGGATGAGCGGGCGGGGCCCCACAAAGCTCATCGTTCCCGTGAATATGTTCCAAAGCTGGGGAAGCTCATCCAGGCTGGCGGCACGCAGCAGGCGTCCGCTGCGGGTGAAGAGGTCCTCCCGCTTCATGTCGCGCGAGGCGGCGCTGGGGGTATCCCGGCGCATGGTGCGGAATTTCAGAATTTCGAACAGCGCGTTGTTTTTGCCCACCCGTTTTTGCCGGAAGATCACCGGGGCGCCGTCGTCCAGAAAGATCGCCAGCGAGATCAGGGCAAGCAGGGGCGACAGCAGGATGAGTGCTGTTACGCTCATAGCTATGTCAAAAAAACGCTTCATCGCTCACAGCCTTTTAGATTTTAGATTTTAGATCTTAGACTTTAGATCTTAGATTTTTAGACTCTTAGATCTTAGAATTTTAAATTTTGACTCTTTAGATTTTAGAATTTTGGGTTCAAATTTTTGAACCCCTACGATGCGGCCTGCTGTTTTAAATATGCGTGAATAAACCCGTCCAGATCCCCGTCCATCACGGCGGGGATGTTGCCGTTTTCGTGGTTGGTGCGGTGGTCCTTGGCCATTTGGTAGGGCATAAAAACATAGGAGCGGATCTGGCTGCCCCAGGCGATGTCCATCTGCACGCCCTTGATGTCCTCAATGCGCTCCAGGTGCTGCCGCTCCTTGATTTCGATGAGCTTGGATTTGAGCATGCGCAGCGCCACCTCGCGGTTTTGGTGCTGGCTGCGCTCCACCTGGCAGGAGGTCACAAGGCCCGTGGGCAGGTGCGTCAGCCGCACCGCGGAGGAGGTCTTGTTCACCTTTTGCCCCCCCGCCCCGCTGGCCCGGTAGACGTCCATCTTCAGGTCGTCGGGGTTGAGCTCCACATCGGTGTCCTCGTTGATTTCCGGCATGACCTCCAGGGAGGCGAAGGAGGTGTGCCTGCGACCGGAGGAATCAAAGGGGGAGCAGCGCACCAGCCGGTGCACCCCGTTCTCGCTTTTTAAAAAGCCGTAGGCGTTTTCGCCGCTGATGACCAGAACGGCCGATTTCAGGCCGGCCTCCTCGCCGTCGAGGTAATCCACCAGCCGGGCCTGAAAGCCGTGGCGCTCCGCCCAGCGGGTATACATGCGCACGAGCATCTCGTTCCAGTCCTGCGCCTCGGTGCCGCCCGCCCCCGCGTGAAAGGTGAGTATGGCGTTGTTGGCGTCATATTCCCCGGTGAGAAGGGTGGACAGCGTCATGTCCTCCAAAGCGGCGGCGAAGCCCTCCACGCTGCCGCGGCATTCGTCGAAGAGCTCTTCGGCCTGCTCCTCGTCGGCCAGCTCAATCATCGTCAGCGCGTCGTTGTAGGCGGCCTCAAGCTTTTGATAGGCCTCCCCCCGCGCCTTCAGCCGCGCGACGCGCTGCAGCACGGTCTGTGAATTTTTCCGGTCGTCCCAAAAGCCCTCCGCCGCGCACTGCTCCTCCAGCACGGCGATTTCGGCACGCATGGCGCCGAGCCCCAGGGCATCCCGCAGCTCCGCCAGCTTGCCGGCCTGCCCCAGCAGGCGCAGGCGCAGTTCCTCAAAAAGAAGCAAGTGCAATCTCCCTCTTGTCTAAAGATCTTATAGACGGTGATAGTGTAGACAGTGATAGTGATGCGGCAAGAATGCTGTTTGGCCACGGCTCGGCACTGCCTCGCCCTACTCAGGACCGGCCAATGGCCGATTCAAACGAAACGTAGCACCTGTCCTCAGAGCGATTGTCTATAGCGTTATCAACTGTCTGAAAGTGCTATTTAAAGCGCTATTTAAAATAAATAATATCAATCATATTACACACGCTGCCCGGGTGATTGCCGGTGCCGTAGAGCTTGTTGGCTTCGCTGTGGGTCATGTTCAGCTTGTCGGCGCCGAGATCCGTGCGGGCGGGGTTCGCGGCGTTGCCTACGCCCTCCAGATACATCTCGCTGCAGTTGCCGCCGTTGCACTCCACAAGGGTTTTTGCCCCGTAGGCCTGCAGTACCCTCACCATGTTGTCCCGGGACATAAACTCGCCCACGCCCATCACATATTGGTCTCTGGAAACCTGGCCAAAGAACGTGTAATTATCGTCGCCCAGGTCGCCCCACTGATGATTCAGTGTGCCGTTGAGCAGCGGCAGATGCATATCCTGCAGGGAGAACCAGAGCCCGCGGGCGATCTGCCCGTTTACGCTGCCGGAGCCGATGTTCTCCACCCTCCAGCTGCCGTCCTTGTATACGCACAGGCCGCTGCTGGAGCCGCCGGGGCTTGACACAACACGGCCCTCGCGCACCACGGGGCCCACCGGCAGGTAGTTTCCGATGAGGCCTTCATGGGGGGTAAAGTACGCGCCGCTGATGGCGACCACCGCGCCGGCCTTCCTCGCCATTTCTGACATGGAGGCCTTTTGAACGCCCAGAAGCATGCTGGCGCTCTCAAAATGCAGCCGGTCAGGGGAAGCGTTGACCACCGAAACGGTAATCACGGGCTTGACGAGGGCGGTTTTGCCGTTTGTGCCCCTGATTTCATAGTTGTCGCCGTATTCCAGGCGGTAGGAATACACGGAAACGCCGCCTTGCTGCACGCGCCACGCGCGGGTCACCCTGCCGCCCGCAATGGGGGAGGAGATGTTGGAGGCGTCAATCTCGTGCTTCGTTGGTATTTTGGTCACGGCTTTGGTTGTGTCCGGTTTTTTGGTTGTGGAGGTAACCGTTCTGCTTGAGGCTGCCGGAGCGCTTGGAACCACCGGCCTGCTTGAGGAGACCGGTGCGCTGGAGCCGAAGGCACCGCTTGCCGCCGTGGAGAAAAGCGTCTCAGAGGAGGAAAGCACCTCAATGGGCGGCAGTGTTTCCGTGGGCCTTTCCGTAAAGACCCCGGAGGTCGTCTCTGTTTCGAAGTCGGGGCCGCTGATGGCCGCGCCCAGGGTTCCCGATTCGCTGTGAGAGATATCCACCGGCGCCGCGCCCTTGTTGAAGACGGCGGACAGCCGCTCCCGCGCCGCGCAGCCGGACAGCGCGCCCATCAAAAACAGCAGGCACAGCATACCAACGAATATACGCGATGATTTCATTCGAAAATACACCCTCTTTTTCTTTAATTTACTTCAAAAAATTATTTTTAATTTTAAGACGATTATTTTTTGCTTACAGCTTTCCATTATCATACCACACAATCCCTAAATTGGCAAGAATAATTTCACGGACTTGACGGGAAGGGCCGCTTTATGGCATAATACCAGCACAGCGCTGATTCGAAAGGAGCCGCGATACATGCTGCATATTCATCTGGTCGCCTTCGGCAAATGCAGGGAGCCCTATCTGCGGGAGGCCTGCGGCGAATACGAAAAGCGCCTGCGGCCCTATTGCAGGCTGGAAACGACGCAGCTGACCCCCACGCCGCTGCCGGAGCGGCCCAGCCCGGCGCAGGTCCGCGCGGCGCTGGAGGCCGAGGCCAGGCTGGCCCTCGCGGCGATTCCCTCTCAGGCGATTGCGGCGGCGCTTTGCGTCGAGGGCGGACAGCTCTCCTCCGAGGGCTTCAGCCGCTGGCTTGAGGAGGCCGCGCTGCGCGGCGGGCGGGTCTGCTTTCTCATCGGAAGCGCCCACGGCCTGGATGAATCGCTGAAGCGGCGCGCGGCGCTGCGGCTGTCCCTTTCGGAAATGACCTTTCCGCACCAGCTCGCCCGGGTGATGCTGCTGGAGCAAATCTACCGCGGCTTCCAGATTTCCGGCGGGGGGAAGTACCACAAGCAGATGCTGGAATAAGTTGAAGAGATACCTACTAAATATAGGCAATATTCAAGATAAATCGAAATTAAATACAAAATGTAGTGGTGTTTCGAATAAAATACTTGACGCGGGAAACAATCTGTAGTATACTCATTGGCGGAAAGGTGGCGGGGACGATGTCTTTCGTAACAGCATTGGATGAAATGGAATTGATTGCCCAGCGCAGGCATAAGCGGATTCTGCGCAGGGGAGATGAGGCGGTGAAGCTCTTCGAGCCGGAAATCCCCGCGGCCGATGTGCTCAGCGAGGCGCTCAACCAGGTGCGGGCGCGGGACGCCGGGCTGCCGGTGCCCTGGCTCAGCGAGGTGACCAAGCTCGGCGGCAAGTGGGCTATCCTCTCGGAGTTTATGGAGGGCGACACCCTGGCCCAGGCCATGGCGGCCCAACCGGAGCGGCTGGACGAATGGCTGGAGCTCTTCATCGCCCTGCAGCTGCGGGTGCACGCGGCGCGTTCGCCGGAGCTCAATCCTCTGCGGGAGAAGCTGCACCGCAGGATCAGCGCCAGCGGCCTGGACGCCACCACGCGCTACGAGCTGCACGTGCGGCTGGACGCCATGCCGCGCCATGAAAAAATTTGCCACATGGATTTTATCCCCTCTAATATTATGCTGATCGAAGGCGGGGAGCCGGCGATCATCGACTGGTCCCACGTGACCCAGGGCAACGCCTCCGCCGACGCGGCGAACACCTATCTGAGCTTTCTGCGCCAGGGGGAGGAAGAGACCGGCCAGGCCTATCTGAAGCTGTACTGCGAGATGAGCGATACGGCGAAGCAGTATCTGAGCAAGTGGCTGCCCATTGTGGCGGCGATGCAGCTTTCCATCTGCGCGAAGGAGCATGAGGCCTTTTACCGGTCCTGGTGCGAGGATGTGGTGGATTAGATAATTACTAAGAATATCATAAAGCCATTTTGATTAGATAATTACTGATGAATATCCTAAAGCCATTTTGATTATAATTACTGATGAATATCCTAAAGCCATTTTAATTGAAAGGGGGGGTGCCGTATGCCGTCCAAGCCCTTAGCGTCAAAAGCCGCCTGGAAAAAATTCGTGCAGGGCAGCTGGTGCGCGCGCATTGATGTGCGGGATTTTATCGCGCGCAATTATACGCCGTACGACGGCGACGAAAATTTTCTGGCCTCGCCCTCCTTTCGCACGCAGCTGCTCTGGGCAAAGACGCAGAGCCTCGTGGCGGAGGAACGGGCCGCGGGCGGCGTGCTGGATATCGACGACACGACGGTCTCCGAGGTGGACGCCTACGCGCCCGGCTTTATCGACCCTACGGTGGAGCTTATCGTCGGCCTGCAGACCGACGCGCCGCTGAAGCGGGCCGTCATGCCCTTCGGCGGCATCCGCATGGCGAAGACCTCTCTGGAGGCCTATGGAAGAGAATTGAGCCCCGAGCTGGAAAAGATTTTCCATTACAGAAAGACCCACAATGACGGCGTGTTTGACGCCTATACCGACGAGATGCGTGCGGCGCGGGGCTCCGGGATCATCACCGGCCTGCCGGACGCCTATGGCCGCGGACGAATCATCGGCGACTACCGCCGCGCGGCGCTCTACGGCGTAGATTTTCTCATTGAGCAAAAAGAGAAGGCGAAGAAAAACTATGACTTCGCGGCCGCCGGCGAGGAGGTCATCCGCGGCCGGGAGGAGCTCAGCGAGCAGATTCGTTCGCTGCACGCGTTGAAGGCCATGGCCGCGCGCTACGGCTGCGACATCTCCCAGCCCGCCGCGAACTGCCGGGAGGCGATCCAGTGGCTGTATTTCGCCTACCTCGCGGCGGTGAAGGACCAGAACGGCGCGGCGATGAGCCTGGGCCGCGTTTCCACTTTTCTGGATATCTATGCCCAGCGGGACCTGGACGCGGGCACCTTCCGGGAGGAGGAGATTCAGGAGCTCTTCGACCAGTTCATCATCAAGCTGCGCCTGATCCGCTTTTTGCGCACCCCGTCTTATGACGAGCTCTTCTCCGGCGACCCGGTGTGGATCACGGAGTCCATCGGCGGCATGTGCGTGGACGGCAGGCACATGGTCACCAGGTCCAGCTACCGCTTTCTGCACTCGCTGACCTCCCTGGGCCCCGCGCCGGAGCCCAACATGACCATACTTTGGAGCCCGCGGCTGCCGGAAAGCTTCAAGCGCTATGCCACGCGGCTCTCCTGCGAGACCTCGTCCATCCAGTACGAGAACGACGACGTGATGAGTGAGCGCTTCGGCGACGACTACGGCATCGCCTGCTGCGTGTCCCCCATGCGCATCGGCAAGCAGATGCAGTTTTTCGGGGCCCGGGCCAATCTGGCGAAGGCCCTGCTTTACGCCATCAACGGCGGCAGGGACGAGATCACGGGAGAACAGGTGGGCCCGGCCATCCGCCGCATCACCTCCGAGACGCTCAACTACAACGAGGTGCGGGACGCCTACGCCCAGATCTGCGAATGGCTCAGCACGCTCTATGTGAATATGCTCAACGTCATCCACTATATGCACGATAAATACTGTTACGAAAAGCTCCAGATGGCCCTGCACGACGAGGACATCGTGCGCACCATGGCCTGCGGGCTGGCAGGGCTTTCGGTGGTGACAGACAGCCTTTCGGCCATCAAATACGCCGCCGTGCGGCCCATTCGCAACGAGCAGGGCCTGGCGGTGGATTTTGAGATTGAGGGGGAATACCCCGCCTTCGGCAACAACGATCCCCGGGCGGACGAAATCGCCCAAAGCGTGGTGCACCGCTTCATCGGCCGCCTGCGCAGGCAAAAAACCTACCGGGACGCCAGGCCGACGATGTCGATTTTAACAATCACCTCCAACGTGGTTTACGGCAAGAAGACCGGCGCCACCCCCGATGGCCGCCGCAAGGGCGAGCCCTTCGCCCCGGGCGCGAACCCCATGAGCGGGCGGGACGTCCACGGGCCGGTGGCCTCCCTGGCCTCGGTGGCCAGCATCCCCTTCGAGGACAGCGAGGACGGCATCTCCTACACCTTCTCCATCCTTCCGGCGGCCCTGGGTAAAACCCAGGAGCAGCGCTGCCTGAATCTGATCCAGCTTCTGGACGGCTATTTCACGGAGGGCGGCCATCACGTGAATGTCAATGTTCTCGACCGGGAACGCCTTCTGGACGCCATGGAGCACCCCGAGCGCTACCCCCAGCTGACGATCCGGGTTTCCGGCTACGCGGTGAATTTCATCAAGCTCACAAGAGAGCAGCAGCTGGACGTGATCGGAAGGACCTTCCACACGTTTATTTGACTAGACTTTAGATTTTAGACTTTAGACTTTTTAGATATTAGACAGGTGCTTTTATGCCTATTCGAGCCGTGGATATCAAATCCGACCTTCCCACGTCAGACCTGGCGATCCGCCGGGTGACCTATGTGTTGGCCACGGCCCGGGCCGCGGGGGAACCGGCGGTGAAGCTCATCCATGGCTATGGCTCCACAGGCAAGGGCGGGCGTATTCGCGTCGAGCTGCGCCGTTACCTGGAAGAACAGCGCCGCAAAGGAAAGATACAGGCCTTCCTTTGCGGCGAAAGCTTTTCGATTTTTGATCAGGCAACCCTGCGCGCGTTTCACCAATGCCCCGCCCTGCGCCAGGACAGCGACCTGGAAAGGCACAACAACGGGATTACAATTGTGATATTGTGAAAAATCTAAAGTCTAAAATTTAAAGATCAAAAGAATAAATTCAAAAAGTCTAAAATCTAAAGTCTATAACGACATCCCGCAGTTGTCGCAAAAGCGCGCGCCCTGAGGCAGGGCGTTGCCGCATGCGGGGCAGAACACCGCCTGCGCCGGCTGCTGCACGGGCTGGTAGGGCTGCTGGTAAGGCTGCTGCTCCGGGAACTGCTGCTGGGGAGGCTGGGCAGCGTCGTTGGGCGTCCAGTAGGGATTGATCACTTGCTGCTGCTGCTCAACGATGGAGCCCCGCTTGGAAATGGAGATGGAGATCAAGCTGCCGATGAGCGCGCAGAACAGCCCGAGCGGAATCGCCAGGAGCGTGGGTGAGAGATCGGAGCCCGTGGCGCCAAGCACGAGGCCCATCAAAAAGCCCAGAACGATTTCGAAGCCGAAGATAATGCCGAAGGTGTAAAGGTAGGCGATGCCTCCCTTGCGTCCGCGCGCCTTTTCGTTATCAGCGCATTTTTTGCCGACGAAAATAACCGCCAGAATTTCAAAGATCACAGTATAACCCCCTCTATATTGATTAAGATATTCTACTCGTTTTTCGCGGCCTTGTCAACAAGATTTTTTGTGCCCGGGATTTTTTGGAAGCTTTATGGGGATTTTTTAAATATTTCAGGGAAAGTTTTTGGAATGATATATATGGAAGGTCTTGTACATCATACGGAAAGCTTTGGCACGGTGGACGGCCCCGGCGTCCGCTTTGTGTTTTTTATGCAGGGCTGCGGCCTGCGCTGTCTTTATTGCCATAACCCGGACGCCGTTTGCGCGCGGGGAGGGGAGGCATGGAGCGTGGAGCAGGCCGCGAGGGCCGTGCTGCGGCTGCGGAATTTTGTGCAGGGCGTCACGTTTTCCGGCGGGGAACCGCTGCTGCAGCCGGAATTTGTGCGGGATCTGGCCCTGCGTCTGGCCCGGGAGGGTATTCCCGCGGCCATCGACACCGCGGGCGCGCCGGAGCTGACGGAAAAAACAAAAGCCGCCATCGACGCGGCGGCGCTGCTGCTGCTGGATATCAAGGCCGCCGACAGCGGGCTTGCGCGCGCGCTGACCGGCGCGGGGAACGAGCGCGCCTTCGAAACGCTGGATTATTGCGAGGCGGCGCAAAAGCCCGTGTGGCTGAGGCATGTGCTGCTCCCCGGCTGGACTCTTGAGCGCTCCCGTCTGGAGGCTCTGGCCGAACGCCTGCGGCCCTACCGCTGCGTTGAGCTGGTGGAACTGCTGCCCTTTCACAAGCTGGGCGAGCCCAAATGGGAAGGGCTGGACCGCCCATATTTGCTGAAGGACACACCCGTGCCCACACCGGAGGAGATCGCCTGGGCGAGGGAGATTTTTACGGAACGGGGATTTCGAGTACAGTAGGGGCTCAAACTAGGGATCAAACCAGGGCTCAAAATTTTGAGCCCCTACCTGCATGTTAATTTTGATGAGGAAAAATTGCTATGGCTGAATCCAGATATCCGGTATATCCCAGTGACAGGGTCTACCAATACGACGGCTCTTTGGAGGGCTTTTATTGCTGCGTGTTTGACAGCCTCGCGGGGCGGGAGCTCCCCGCGGCCATCGAGGCCATTGGCGAGGCCCAGCTGCGGCTGTTCAAGGTCCACGAGGTGTCCACGGATTCCGACCATGCCCGGCGGGTGCGCGGCTCGGCCGCAAAGAAAATCTCCGCCCGCGCCCTGGAGCTGACAGAAACCGTTTTCTACAGCTGTTTGGAAGAAAAGGAGCTCCAGCTGCTTCGGTTTCTCCTGCGCGGCTGGAACGAGGGCCCTGGCTTTCTGCAAAAGGGCTTCAGCGACGCGGCGCTTTCCAGGCTGCTGCAGGCGGAGCGGCATCTAATGGGGGAGGCGAATCTGCTCAAGGGCTTTGTGCGTTTTTCGGATTACGAGGGCCACCTCGCGGCTCGCATCACGCCGAAAAATTTTATCCTTCCCTTTCTCGCCGGTCATTTCGTTACGCGCTTTCGCAACGAAAGCTTTTTGATCTTTGACCAGACGCACAAGGCCGCGCTGATCTATCAAAACCGCCAAGCGCGCATTGTGGCAGCGGAGCACATCGAATTTCCCGCGGTCTCGGAGGAGGAGGCACGCTACCGCGCGTTATGGAAGCATTTTTACAATACAGTAGCCATTGAGGGCAGGGAAAACCCCCGCTGCCGGATGAGCCATATGCCAAAGCGCTATTGGGAAAACATGCCGGAGATGGAGGGGCTGGTGTGAGGGTTATTGGTTTTGCAGCTTCTCCCGCGCGATGGTCAGCATCAGCTTGATGCGGTTCTCTTGATTCGTGCGTGTCGCGCCGGGGTCGTAGTCGATGGCCACGATGTTGGCGTCCTTGTGGTCCTCGCGGATGGCGCGGATCATGCCCTTGCCCACGATATGGTTCGGCAGGCAGCCGAAGGGCTGGGTGCAGATGATGTTGCCGATGCCCGCGTGGATGAGCTCAAGCATCTCGCCGGTGAGCAGCCAGCCCTCGCCCATCTTGTTGCCGTCGCTGACATAGCCGCCCGCCAGACGCTTGATGGTGCCGAAGTCCGCCGGCGCCCGGAAGACGGGCTGTGTCCTGACCGCGCCGATGAGCCGCCGCTGAAAGAAGCTGAACACCACCTTGATCAGCAGGGAGACCAGGCCCTTCTTGAACTTGATGCGATAGCGCTTGGTGTCCACCACGTGGTGGTCGCCCATAAAGATGATGAAATCCAGCAGGCCGGGCACGACGACCTCGCAGCCCTCGTCCGCCAGGAGCCGCTCCAGGTTGTTGTTGCCCAGCGCGGCATATTTGATATAGATCTCGCCCACCACGCCCACGGTGACCTTTTGCGCCTCCCGGTTCATGGGGATGGCCGCGAAATCCGCCGTGATTTGCGCCAGGCTGCGCTTGAGCCGCCGCAGGCTCAGGTGCATGTCCAGCAGCCGCCGCGTCCAGGCCTCCACAAGCGCGTCGGTCTGCCCCGGATGAAGCTCGTAGGGCCGGGTCTGGTTCGAAAGGTTCATGATCAGGTCAGCGTAGACAATAATGCCCAGCAGCTCCACATAAACTTTTACGGGAAAGCGGAAGCCGGGGTTTTTCTCCATGCCCGCCAGGTTGAAGGAGATCACCGGAATATGCGCCAGGCCGCGCTTTTTCAGGGCCTTGCGCAGCAGGTGGATGTAGTTCGACGCCCGGCAGCCGCCCCCGGTCTGGGTGATGATCAGGGCGACCTTATCCAGGTCGTACCTTCCGCTTTGCAGGGCCTCCATCATCTGGCCGATGACCAGCAGCGCGGGGTAGCAGGTGTCATTGTGTACGCTTTCGAGCCCCAGGTCCACGATCTCGCGGTTCACGGAGCTCAGCAGCTCCACCTGAAAGCCGTTTTGCGCCAGAACCCGCGTGAGAAAGGTCATGTGAATGGGCAGCATCATGGGCACAAGTATGGTGTATTCCCGGCGCATCTCCTCGGTGAAGAGCAGGCGCCCGGTTTCGTCGTAGATTAGTTCGGCCATTGTGTTCTCCTTATTTCGTCGCCTCTATCAGCGAGCGCAGCCGGATCTTCGCCGCGCCCAAATTGCTGATCTCGTCAATCTTGATTAATGTGTAAATCCGTTCGCCGCGCTCGAGGATCTCCTTTACCTCGTCGGAGGTGATGGCGTCCAGGCCGCAGCCGAAGCTGATCAGCTGCACCAGCTGCACACGCTCGTGCTCCGTGACGTATTTCGCCGCGGCGTAAAGCCTCGAGTGATAGGTCCACTGGTTGAGCACGCTCACATTGGAATAGCCCCGGGGCCGCAGGCAGTCCTCCGAAAGCGTCACCAGGCCCAGCTGGGTGAGCAGCTTGTGGATGCCGTGGTTGATTTCCGGGTCGATGTGATAGGGCCGCCCGGCCAGGATGATCGACTGGGCGTTGTGCTCCCCCGCCCAGGCCAGGGCTCTGTCGCCGAAGGCATAAACAGCCTCCTGATAGTCCTCGTAGGCCTTGTAAGCTTTTTTTACGGCCGCTCTCGTGACGCCGGGCTTTACGCCGAAGGTCTGGCGGAAATACTTCGCGGCCAGGCCGGGAAAGCTTTTCGTCGCGTGGGGGGCCATGTAGGGCGCCAAATAGCGGACGTTTTTCTCCTTCAGCCGGGGGATGTTCGCCAGGAGCAGCTCGGGATAAAAGGCGACCACTGGGCAGTTGTAGTGGTTATCCCCCATGCCCTGGTCGAAATTATAGGGCAGGCAGGGGTTGAAGATCGTTGTGACGCCCTCGGCCAGAAGGCGCTCGATATGGCCGTGGGCGAGCTTCGCGGGGTAGCAGACCGTGTCTGAGGGAATGGTGTGCTGCCCCTGTAAATACAGGTCCCGGGTGGAAAGCCCGGAGTGCGCCACCTCGAAGCCGATTTCCGTGAGCAGGGTGTGCCAGAAGGGAAGCAGCTCGTATAAGCCCAAGCCCATGGGCAGGCCGATTTTTCCAAGCGGGGCGTTCTCCCGTGGCCGAAAGGCCATCAAAAGCTCTTTTTTGAACTCATAGGCGTCGGGGATATCGGAGTCCCTGCCGCCCAGGGGCTTTTCGCAGCGGTTGCCGGAGACGAACCTGCGGCCCCCGGAAAATGTATTGATCGTCAGCCGGCAGCGGTTGAGGCACAGCCCGCAGCGGGTGCTCCGGGCGCTGCAGCTGAAATCGCGCAGCTCCGCAAGCGCCATCAGGGAGCTCTCGCTCCCGCCGCGCTCCCTGGAATACAGCGCCGCGCCGTAGGCCCCCATGAGGCCCGCGATTTCGGGCCGCGTGACATCCCGCCCGATTTCCATTTCAAAGGCGCGTAAAATGGCGTCGTTCAAAAATGTGCCGCCCTGCACCACAATGTTTTCGCCCAGCTCGGCGGCCTTGCGGGCCCGTATGACTTTATAGACGGCGTTTTTGACCACGCTGACGCTCAGGCCCGCGGAGATGTCGTCCACTCCCGCGCCATCGTTTTGCGCCTGCTTCACGGAGGAGTTCATGAACACCGTGCAGCGGGAGCCCAGGTTCACGGGCTTTTTGGCGAACAGGCCCAGCCGGGCGAATTCCGCCGGAGAGTGGCCCAGGGCGCTGGCGAAGGCCTCAATGAAGGAGCCGCAGCCCGAGGAGCAGGCCTCGTTGAGCATGATGGAATCCACCACGCCGCGCCGCAGCTTGAAGCACTTCATGTCCTGCCCGCCGATGTCTATAATAAAATCCACGTCGGGATTAAATGCTTTGGCCGCGTAATAGTGCGCGGTTGTTTCAACGATGCCCTCGTCGCAGCGGAAGGCGTTCTTGATGAGCTCCTCGCCGTAGCCGGTGACCGCCGCGCCCCGGATACGCACGCGCGCGCCGCATTGCTCCCGGATGGCGATCAGCTGCGCCCGCACCACCGAAAGAGGATCCCCGTGGTTGGAGGCGTAGTAGCGGAACAGCAGCCGCCCCTCCCCGTCGATGAGGACCAGCTTGGTGGTGGTGGAGCCCGCGTCGATGCCCACCCAGGCGTCGCCGGCATAGGATGCCAGGTCGGCCCGCGGCACGGCGTTTTTCCCGTGCCGCAGCCGAAACGCCTCATAGGCCTCTTTGGATTCGAATAACGGGGGCAGCGCGTCGGAGGCGTCGTCCTGCTTTTGCGCGTTCAGCAGCCGGTCCAGTATCTCGCCGGGGAGCATTTTTTCGCCCTCGCCGCCGCGCAGGGCGGCTCCGATCGCCACATAGTATTCCGCGTCTTCCGGAAAGACGGCGTGGGCCCCGTCGAGCTCCATGGTTTTCACGAAGCGTTCCCGCAGGCCCTTCAAAAACGTGAGCGGCCCGCCCAGAAAACAGACCCTTCCCTTGATCTCCCTGCCCTGCGCCAGGCCGGCAATGGTTTGGCTGACGATGGACTGATAGATCGACGCCGCGATATCGGATTTTACGGCCCCCTGGTTGAGCAGGGGCTGGATGTCTGACTTGGCGAACACGCCGCAGCGGGAGGCGATGTGATAAATATGCTTGTGCTCAAAGCTGAGCTTGTCCAGCTCCGGGAGCGAAAGGGACAGCAGAGAGGCCATCTGGTCGATGAAAGCCCCGGTGCCTCCCGCGCAGGAGCCGTTCATGCGCTCCTCGGCCCCGTTGGTGAGGAATAAAATTTTCGCGTCCTCGCCGCCGAGCTCGACGACCACGTCCGCCTCGCCCACGCGCTCCCGCACAGCCACGCGGGTGGCGAAGACCTCCTGCACAAAGGGGAGCCCCGCCGCCGCCGCGGCCTTCAGCGCCGCCGAGCCCGAAAAGGCCACCGTGACGGGAGCGTCCGAACCGATCGCGTCCAGAGCCTCGCGCAGCATTTCCGCCGCCGTTTCGCGGGACCTGGAATGGTGCCGCTGATATCGCTTGAAGCGAATTTGCTTATTGTCGTCAAGCACCACCACCTTTACCGTGGTGGAGCCGATGTCCACACCGATATGGAATTCGCAATTATTGTTCATCTGATTCTTCTTTCTTCTTATTTATTTTAGAGCGCTTCTCATTTATTGTAGAATGCTTCTCATTAATTTTAGAATGCTTCTTATTATTAAAAAGCCTGTTTTCCGTGCCGTTCAGCAGGCGCCTGATGTTCGCGTGGTGCGTGGCGATGATGGTGATCCCCTGGAAGATATACATCCAGATCAGGGGCGTAAACCGCCAGCCGTTCCAGGCCAGGGCGGTGGGCGGCAGCAGCAGCGCGACGCTCAGCGAGGCCAGGGACATATAGCGCGTGCCGAAGAGGATCGCGCAAAAGGGCCCCAGCAGCGTGAAATAGACCACGGGCTGCGCCGCCAGGGCCACGCCGGAGGTGGTGGCCATCCCCTTGCCGCCCTTAAACTTGAACAGCACGGGGAAAATATGTCCCAGTGTCACGCAAACGCCCGCCAGGGCGAGCCACAGCTCGCTGCCGGGCGCCAGCCATCCCGCGATTAGAATCGCCAGCGCGCCCTTGAGGGTATCGGCGAACAGCACCAGGGAGCCCGCGCCTTTTCCCAAAATCCGGAAGGCGTTGGTGGTGCCGGGGTTTTTGCTGCCATGCTCGCGGATATCCTTGTGAAACAGCAGCTTCGAAAAGAGGATGCCGGAGTTGAAATTCCCGAGCAAATAAGCGATGACCAGAGCCGCGATCTTCCAGAACAGAACAAACACTCCCTCTCATAAAAAAAGCCATCCTACTATAACAGGCGCGAGCTATATTTGTCAATGTTAATTCCAGCCGGATAAAATTACCCAGCAGTAGTCAGTCGTTCCGGACGCGGAAAATCCTTCCGGAAATCAAAAAATATTTTTCCTGAATCAGAAAATCACTTGACAAGACAATGGGAATTTGTTACACTTAGCAGGCGGTAATATGCGGATGTAGCTCATCTGGTAGAGCGCCACCTTGCCAAGGTGGAGGTAGCGAGTTCGAGCCTCGTCATCCGCTCCAGCACCTGCGGTATTTCTTCGTTGGAAAGGTAGATTCCCATGACACGTTTCAAGAAATTTCTGGCTGTGCTGCTGGCGCTCATATTGGCTCTGGGGCTGGGGCTTCCCGCCAAAGCCGAAAACTGGTGGGATGGCATTGAGGTTGTTTTGCGTTCCCAGGGCCAAAACCCTGACAAGCATGGCGAAGTACTGGTCCGCTCGGGCAGAAGCTTCACGGTCGAAGCGGAGCTGCGCGGCGCCGAAAATCTGCCGGAGGGCTGGACGGCTACATATCATTGGGATGTGGAGGTTGTCTCTGGTGAAAAGAAACATTATGTATGCTTTGTTACAACAGAGCCATCCCTGCACATTTCCCCCGGGAACGAAATGTATCCCGCGACTTTCAGCACAGGAAACCTGGAGGAAGTCTGGTCTTATTTTAACTGCGCCGTAACGATTAAACTGGCATCCGGCGAAGAGCGCATAATGGAGAGGAAATGGATTGTGGTGGTCATCCTGCGCAGTTTTTGGGAGAAGCTTCCCGATTACTTCGTTTTTCTCGGCTCCTTTTTGAAAAGTATCCCCTACATGCTGGTTAGCCTTGTCCTCAACTTGCCGGAGCTTCTGGCTGTTTCTCTCCTGTTTATTCCGGCGGGCATCACGACAATTCTGCTCCTTCCGCTGGCGCTTATCCCAATGATTCTGTTGGCTCCGCTGGCTTTGATCATGGATTTGTTCTGACGGTATCCTTGCAGCGCGGCATGCGGTGCGGCACCTCGCTTCGCGCGTTGTGACCGGGCCGCTTTTTAAATCCCAATGGCACAATCTGTCGAAAATTTTTCGGAAAGAAGGCCCCGTTATGCAGCTAAAGCCACTCATCCGCGATACCCGGGAAAAAATCTACCGCACCACCTCCATTATTTTTCTTGTGCAGCTCTTCGGCGCGCTGGGCGCCGGCTTTTTCTTTGTCGTGCAAAACATCCTCGGTGTGGAGCACATGCTCGGCGCCCTGGAGCCCGCCAATGAGAGCATCCTCTGGTTCCTGCTGTTCTGGGCCACGGATTTTTACATGATCGCCCTGTGCGCGGTTTTGTGCTACCTCATCGCGGGGCTGCCGGGTCTGGCGCCGGGCTTATCCCTGGCGGTTTATTTCGCGCATTTCGCGGGCGGTACGCCCATCGCCGGCGAGGAGGGCTACTTCACCTTTTTCGCCACGCCCCTGGGCGGCGGCGGCGGCGCGAATATCGGCTATATGGGCTATTTTCTTATGGCGCTGTTCTGCGGCCTGCTGATCAAATGCCTCTTCGCGGCCTGGGAGTCCATTAAGATTTCCCTGGGCAGGCAAATCGACAAGCTGCTGAAGAAAATAAAGCAAATCCCCGACACCCTCACCGGCAACGGCATTCTCGACAACATCGACCTCATCGTGCTGGTGCTGATTCTGCCGGTGGCCAGCATGGCGCTGACCTTCCTCTTCGTGCGCTACGGCATCCAAAAGCCCTTCGGCGCCCTGGCGGAGGTTCTGCCGGAGGCCCTGCTGAACCTTTCCTCCTCCAGCGTTATTCTCGCCGGCCTGCTTATCGGCGTGATGGTGGGCTTCGATATCACCGGCCCGGTATCCATGAGCGCCTTCGCGGCGGCGGTGCTGGCCTTCGCGCAGGGTGACGCGCGGCTGCTGACGATCTACGGCATTTGTTTCGTCACCGCGGGCTGGATCCCCTTCTTCATGGTAATGGTCTTTTCGAACATCTTTAAAAAGAAGGGCAGGGTACATACCGACACAGACGACACGAACCTTGCCATCAGCGGGCCCATCAATGCCTTCTTCGAAAACATGAAGCTCACCGTGGCCTTCACCCAGCCCTTCGCCATGCGCAGCCCCTTTACGGTTATCCCCGGCTTGATGACCGGCTGCGGCATCGCGGGACTGCTGGCCGGCCTGACGGGCATCGTCAACGGCTCCTATCTCAGCGAGCCGCCGAAATACGGCGCCGGCAAAACCATGCAGGAGCTTCTCCAGCGCGGCGAGATCTATCTGAGCTTCACACTGCCGTTTCGCACAGGCGACTGGCTGAGCGTGCGGCTGCCCTCCATTCTGATCATCGCGGCGGGCGGGGCTGTCGGCGGCATTGTGATCTACCTGCTGCGCGCGCTGCAGGTGAAGAACCAGAAAAAGCGCGGCACCTATGTGGAGCTCAACGGCGACATCGTCATTGAGATGCGCGAGCTGGCGAAGAAGCGCCTGGCGCAGCTGAAGAAGCCCGCGAAATAGAAGGCGCTTGAATAAAGCAAGAAGAACCGCAGAATTGCTCCGCGGTTCTTCTTGCTTTATTTTTTGCTTCTATTTTTTCGCGAGCAGCAGCTCGACCAGCTTTTCCGCCCATCGGAACGGGACCGTGATGAAATCGTAGGCCTCCCAAAAATGCCGCGCCGTTTTATTCAGCGCCCTGTTCAGAAAGGGCCAGCCGAGGGCCAGCCGGTATTCCGCCTCGGCGGCGCATTTGCTCAGCGCGAGCGTCCACTCCTCCAGCCCTCCGGGGTCCATATCGCCGCCCTGGGCGAATACGGCCTCGGCCTCCCGCACGAGCGCCGCCGCCTGGGTCGTGGATTTGTCCGTATAACGGTTGTTGGGGTTTTGGGCCACGGCCTTGGCCTTATTCAGCGCGGCGCGGAAATCACCGTCATCCAGCAGCCAAAATTCCACCGGCTCGCTTTCCGCGCCGTTGACCGTGAGCGTTACGGTGTAATATCCATAATTCTGCGCCGCGGCCGGCTGCGCGATGAGCACCAGGCTGCCGCCGGCGGGGTCCTCAAAAGCCCAAAGCCCGTTGGCCGGGCCGACCTCCACGGTTTCGCCCCGCGCGTCCTTTACTGTCCAGAAAAAATCGTAGGCCCCGGCGTCCCCGGGCGCGGCCCAATGCACTTCTTTATACGCCCAGCCCGCGCTTTTCAGGCCGAGCGCTTCCCCCCGGGCGGATACGGCTATGGAAAACGGCAGCAGCAGCAGCAAAACGGCGAGCGCTGTACCGATGAATCGCTTTGGCATCGAAATCCCTCCTTGCTTTTTTCATTATAGCACGCGCAAAACAAGAAATCAATCAAAATCAGGTGAAAATATCAGAAAAGATTGGTGGAGAAGCTCCGGGGCAAATAAAAAACTGTCACCAAGCGCGCGGCGCGGCATAGGATGGGAACAGGCGGGGCAAAAGGGCGGATGCCTTGTTGATCCGCTGTTTGGGGAGCGAAGATTCGCGGACGGAACGGGGCGGATGGGTGACGGCCAGGCAACACCGGCGAAGCTGGGAACGCGGGCCGTCCGGGGAGAGCCCAACGTCCGGACGCCGAAACGCATGAAAGAATTTCATGCGAAGCGGGGACAAACGCGCGAAGCGATTGTCCGCCGCAGGCGTCCTTCCGTCCGCTTTGGATAAACTGCAGCTTCCCCAAGGGGTCAACATAAGCCGCGCCGCCGTCTGACCCCGCAGCGGCGGCGCGGCGCTGTTTGCCGAACAAAATCCAATTGCCCAAATAAGCATGCGATAAACATGTGATCGTAACATGCGATCGAAATAGGATATGGAGGTCATATGAATGAACGCGATCTGCTGCTGCATTACCTTTCCCGAATGCAGGCCCAGAACCAATGCCCGCCGCTGCTGCGCCAACCTGTGCTTCCAGGTGATTGATTCCAGCGGCTGTCCGATCAATGGCGCGGTATACCAGCTGCGCTGCCAGTGCGGCGATTTCCGCAACGCGGTTTCCTGCGGCCGCGGCTGCGTATGCTTCCGCGGCATCCTGCCCGGCACGTATCAACTCACCCAGCTGGCTCCGGCCGCGGGCTTCGAGATGGACGCCGCCCCCCACGAGGTGGAGGTGGACCGCTGCTGCCGTGTGAGAATCGACGGGCTTCCCCTGCGCTGCTTTGTCTCAATCAATGAGCGCGAGGGCTCCGTCGCGCCGGAGCAAAGCGAACAGCCCTATGTGAACCCCGTCTACGCGGGCGCGGTCACGGTTTCCGGCCTGGGCGTTCCGGGCAGCGTGATCGAGGTCAGCTTCCCCAACGGCTGCAAATCCTGCGCCACAGTGCTGCGGGACGGCAGCTGGAGCCTCAATGTGCCCGAGGCCTTCGTTCTCGAGCCCGATGACGAGCTGATCATCACGCAAACCACGGAATGCATGGCCCCCAGCGAGCCCCTGTCTGTAACGGTGGAAGAGGTCGTTGCGCCTTAATTTTCAATGCTCAATTCTCAATGCTCAATTCTCAATTAATTCAATGGCCAAAGACAGTCTGAGAATTTACAGATTGTCTTTGGCCACAATTATAATTGAGAATTGAGCATTGAGAATTGAGAATTGATCAAGTCATCGTTTTCCTGTTACGTACAGGCTTAGCTCGTCGATCCGCCGCAGCTGCTCCAGATATAACGGCAGGGTTTCGTTCATCGCGCGGCCCAGGCCAATGATGGTGCCATGATCGCCCCGCACTGTGGGCATCACATACCAGGTGCCGGGCTCGTAATCGGCCGGCGACAGTAGAGCGGAGGCGTCAAAATCCACATGGGCCTCGTTGAAGGGCGCGGTGGCGGAAATCGTGTTCACCAGGCCGTCGTTGGGGAGCCAGCTGTCGTCAAAGGTGATGGAGCCCGCCGTCTTGCCCTTGATGGTGTTGGCACCGATGAGTCTGGCGGGGAGCCGCAGCTTCGCCGTCATGTCGCCGGTGTCGGCCACGCGGCCCGTGAGCCCATCCTTCGTGCCGTCGATGGGGTAGGAGAAGTAGTAGCTGTCCTTGTAGGGCCGCAGCGCCTCGTTCACCTTTTCCGCGCCGGGAATGGACAGATCATAATAAGCGGTGTCCATGGTTTTGGCGGATTGCAGGATATGCTCCAGGCTCCCGATATCCGACGACACGCCAAACTGCCCCAAAACCGATTCCAGAATTTCCGCGGAGCTGCCCAGCAGGCCCGCCAGCTGCGAAAGGCCGGGGTTAATATCCACAATGGCGAGGATGCTCACGCCGTTGTGGGGGGAGGCCAGCGCCGTAACGCTGAAGATCCAGTCGCCCTTGCCGCCCGCAAACAGCGGCGAGCAGTCCTCCGGGGCGGCCTCGCGCTCGGCCTGGCTGCCATCCGCCAAAAGACCCGCCAGAACCCGCGCCGTGGCTCCGCCGAAGCTGTGTGCGATGAGGTTTGCCTTCACCAGGTTGCCGTCCTCATCCTTTTCGCCCCAGCCGGGGAACAGGGGCTGCGCGTATTCCGCGCCGAAGCGCTCATGGCTATGTGCCGCGCTGTGGGCCGCGCCGTAATCCACCGTTCCGCCCATCAGCTGGGCGTAGAGCTCGCAGGCGTTGTCCCAGGCGCTGCCCATGGCGCCCACGGAGGGCGCGTAACACCGCGGGAAGCCCTCCTTTTCCAATTCCGGAAGCAGCGCACCCGCCGTCGCGCCCCAATAGGACGCCGGAATCCGGGAATCGTCGCCGAAGCCGTTGAGGCCGTGGACAAAGACATAGGGATAGGTGGTGGGCACGGGCTTTCTGAACAAGCCGCAGCCGGTCAGGGCAAGCATGCCCGCCAGCAGGGCCGCGCAAACGATAAGCGAAATTATTCTTGAAGTAATTCTTTTTTTCATTATTCTTTTTAAAGTAATTTTCCTTAAAGTAAGTTTTCTTGCTATAATTCTTTTTTTCATGCTTGGTCTCCTTCTATAGCTCAGTCTTCTATAGCTTAGTCTTCTATAGCTCCGTCTATTTTCCCGCGATGTCCTCGCCCTGTTCATCGGTTTCCGGCAAAATCTCCACCGTCAGGCTGGCCACGCGCTTGTCCTCCACCTCTTCCACGGTGAAGCGCAGGTTTTCGTATTCCACCACCGGGCTGTCGCCCTCCCTGGGCAAATAGCCCAAAAGGCTGATCACGAAGCCCGCTACGGTGTCGTATTCCCCCTCGGGCAGGGCCACACCGGTGAGCTCGGCCACCTCGTCGATGTCCGTTACGCCCTCCAGGCGGAAGGTCGTCTCGTCGATCTTTGAGATCTCCTCTTCTTCATCGTCGTATTCGTCCTGAATGCTGCCCACGATGGATTCCAGCACATCCTCCAGGGTCACGATGCCCGCCGTGCCGCCGTATTCGTCCACCACCACGGCGATTTGAATATGCCGGGCGGTCATTTCGGCGAAGAGCTCGCCGCAGCGCTTGGTCTCGGGCACAAAGTGCGCCGGGCGCATAATGCCGCGCAGCGTTTCCCCCTCCGGCAGCGCCGTGCCGATAAAGGGCAGCAGGTCTTTAATATAAATAATTCCAATGATGCTGTCCAGGTCCTCGTCATAGACGGGAATGCGGGAATAGCCCTCCTCCACGGAGATTTCGACGACCCGCGCCAGAGGCTCTTCCGCCTCCACGCCAACAATCTCGGTGCGGTGGCGCATGATGTCCCCCACGTCGATGTCGTCGAACTCAAAGATATTGTTGATCATCTCTTTCTGGCTGTCCTCGATCACGCCCTTTTCGCCGCCGGCGTCCACGAGCATGCGGATATCCTCCTCGGTGACGACGTCGTCCTGCGCGTGGGGATCGATGCCGATCAGGCGCAGCACCCCGTTGGCGGAGACAGAGACGATCCACACGAGGGGCCGCAGCAGCTGCGCGAAAAGGGTCAGGCCGCCCGCGATGCCCAGCGAGATACGCTCAGGATAACGCATGGCCAGGCGCTTGGGAACAAGCTCGCCCAGCACAAGGGTGACATACGAAATCAGCAGGGTGATGATCAGCGTGGCGGCGCCCGCCAAAAAGCGGTGCAGGCCCTGGGGCAAAATGGAGGCCATGCCGCGTTCCAGGATATCCACAAAGCTCTGCGCCGCGCTGGAGGAGGCCAAAAAGCCCGCCAGGGTCACGCCCAGCTGAATCATGGAAAGGAAGCGGCCGGTGTTCTCCGTCAGCCGCAGCAGCCGTCTGGCGCGTTTGCTGCCCTCCGCGGCCATGCGCTCAATTTTGGTGCCGTTGAGAGAGATGACGGCGATTTCGCTCATGGCAAAAAAAGCGTTGAGCATAATCAGCGCGAGCAGCCAAAGCAGTTTGGTGATTAAGTTCGCCGGGTCAGGGCCGGGGTCGGCTTGCATAATTTAAGTGTACTCCTATCGACAATACTCCTAGTTTACAGTTTATTACTAAACTATTTGTTATTATAAACGATGCGCAAGAAAATGTCAAGAAAAATGCTCTGTTATATCTTGAAACTATATATATACCAAATATATACCAAAACAGCCACCCATATCGGGCAGCTGCTTTGGTATCAAACGGTGTCCTTTATTATGGCGCGCTTGCAGGGACTCGAACCCCGGGCCCACTGCTTAGAAGGCAGTTGCTCTATCCACCTGAGCTACAAGCGCGTATCAACGCTGTTCAGTTTAGCATATTTTCGCCGGGAATTCAAGTTTTTTTTTGCGTCATTTATTTTTTTATTTTTATGCGATCCGCATTTTTATGCGATTCGCAGGGGGATGGCCCCCTCCAGCTCCTTTGCGTCCAGTAAAATCACCCAGCCGCCGCCGCCCGCACCGGAAAACTTCCAGTTGCGGATATGGCCGCCCGCCTCTAGCTGTCGTATTTCCTCCAGCGCACGGGGCGGAAACATGGCGGGCAGCAGGGCCTTTTGGGCCTTGCGGCACAGCGTGAAGCTCTCGGAAAGCGTATCCGGGCAGCGGGTCTCAATGGCGCTTTTGCACAGCGCGGAGGCCTCCGCCAGAATTTGGGAGGCCGCTTCTCTGTGGGGGTTTTGGCCGCGGAGCGGGTCAAAGCCCGATTCCCGGGCCCGCAGGGGATACAGCGACAGGCGCGCCTCCAGCCAGCGCAGGGTCGTCCTGTCCGTTATGGACTGTACCTGCCGGGGCCAGTATCCGCCGTCGTAATATTGGAAGGATACGCCGGGCATGCACAGCCCCAGCGCGTCCTGCGCGCCTGAAACAGGGTGGCCCTCCCGGTCGATGCCGTTTTCGCTGCGGAACACCAGGCGGGCCAGGGCTTCGGGCTCCATGCGGCTGAGCCCGGCGGCTTTGAGCTGTGCCAGATAGGCGCGGGTGGAGGTGGCCAGGCCGCCGCATTCCCGGGCAAAGGCCGGGTGGGCCGCCAGCCGCGCGCAGATGACATAGCCCGGCCGCACACGGTTGACGAAGGGCTGGTCAAGCCACGCGCCGCAGAGCTCCGCGCGATAGGGCAGCGCGTTTTCCGCGCTCTCGCGCAATTCGCTGGAGGAGCGCGCGGGCAGGCCGGGCTCCGGCACGCGGGGCAGTACGCGGTATCCGATACCCAGCCGGGCGCAGAGAGCCTCTTTTTCGGGGCTGTGCCCGTCGTCGTTCACCACGAGGATATCCGGGCGCAGACGCGCCACGTCCGCCTCGAAATCCAAAAAACCCAGCCCGGCGCTGAGCCAGGCCTCTTTCACATAGCGCAGGCTCCGCACCATAAACAGCCGCTCCGCCTCGGTGTTGGCGGGCGTTTCGTTTTTGAGCAGCGCGATGGTCTCGTCTCGCGCCACGCCCACATAGAGCGTGCCGAAGGACGCAGCCGTCTTCAAAAAAGCCACATGCCCGCTGTGCAGCAGGTCGAAGCAGCCGGAGACGAAGACCTTTCGATTGGCTTGCATGTGAGATCACCTGATTTCTGATGTGCTGGTCTTATTATAGCACACACCCGCGGGAAACGCAATGGGGTATTCGCGTTCGCGCGGGGATCACGAAACCCGCAGCCAAACCGCCATCTCGCATTCGCCCCGGTTCGCGAAGCGATGGTAGGGGAGGAACCGGAGCCTTTGCGGCAGGGTCTTCGGCGGCTTGGGGGAGTACAGCGCGCCGGAGGCTCCCTCCAGGCGATGGCCATCGCATTCCAGCGCGTCGAAATCTCCCGAAAAGGAGGCCTTCGCCGGAATCGAAAGCGCCCGCAGGTTTTCGCCGTTGTCCACGGACTCCAGGCAGTAGACCACGGGCCCCCGCGTTACCGCCGCGCGGCCGATGTTGCCGCAAAGCAGAGGGTTCGCGTAGATCAGGCGCGGAGGCATATCCAGGCGCAGCGTTACGGTAAAATCCGCGCTGTCGACATGGATATAATAGTAGCCCCGGACAGCGCTCCCCGGCTTGTCGCAGTGATAGCTTTCGCACCAGCCGGGCACGCGCAGGGCCGCTTGCCGGCCCGCCATGCCCCGCAGCCGCAGCCGGACCAGGCCGTCCCGGGGGTATTCCGTCGTCATTTCAATTTGCTCCGATTTTGCGCCGGCGTAGTGGTGCACATAGAGGGTGGTCTCGTCCCGGGTGAAGAGAAAATCCCCGAAGGAGGCCACAAGGCGCGTGAGGTTCGGCGGGCAGCAGGCGCAGCTGAACATGCGCTGCCGCCGCGTGAGGGGGAAGCGCTCTCCCCGCGTGACGCTGGCGTCCTTCCGCCGCAGCGCAGGGCGGAGCTCCAGGGGGTTCTCGTAGAAAAACGCCGCGCCGTCCTCCGAAACCCCGGAAAGCACGCCGTTATAGATCGCCCGTTCGGCGGTGTCGGCATAGCGGGCGTCGGGCTCCAGGGCGCTCATGCGGCGGCAGAACAGCGCCAGGGCAATGGCCGCGCAGGTCTCGCTGTAGGCCGTTTCGTTGGGCAGGTCATAGTCCATGGTGAAGGCCTCGCCACAGTGGGAGGAGCCGATGCCGCCGGTGATATACATGCGTTTTTCCGTGATATTTTCGAACAGTGCTTCGCAGGCGGCCCGCAGGCCCGCGTCGCCGCTTTCCATGGCCAGGTCAGCCATGGCGCAATAGAGATACAGCGCCCGCACGGCGTGCCCTTCGGCGCTTCGCTGCTCGCGCACCGGCAGGTGGCTCTGGTTGTAGCTGGGACGCTGCCAGTCTGGCATCGCGGCGGTTTCCCCGGCGCAGCGGCCCCGCCGCTCCACAAACCATTGGCTCAGCCGCAGCCAGCGGGCATCCCCCGTGCAGCGCCAGAGCTTCACCAGGGCCAGCTCAAGCTCCTCATGCCCCGGCGTTTCAAATGCCGCCGCGCCGTCGGTCATAAAGGTTTTTTCGATATGCGCCGCGTATTTCAGCATGCAATCCAGCAGGCGCCGCCGGCCCGTCGCCTCATAATACGCCACGGCGGCCTCAATGAGGTGCCCCGCGCAGTAGAGCTCGTGATGATCCCGGTTTTGCCAGCGCCCCTTCGGCTCCACGGCGGTGAAATAGATGTTATAATAGCCGTCCGCCCACTGGCTCGCCTCTATGTGCGCGATGAGCTCCTCCGCGGCCTGCTCCAGCACCGGGTCCGGCTCCTTTTGCAGGAGATACGCCGCCGACTCAAGCCACTTGGCCAGATCGGAATCCCAGAAAAAGTGCGGTTTTTTCCCCTCCGGCCAGTGGGGCTCGCAGCGCGCGGCGTCGAAGCGCCCGGTTTCGCGGAAGCGCGCCAGCACGGCAGGCATGGTGACGGCGCGGCTGCGCGCCTGCTGCTCCTTCCAAAATCCGCCGGTGATGTCGATTTCGCGGTAGCTGATGGGCTGTGTTGCTTTCATGCGCGGCCTCCTGATGGCTTGGATCGGCTTTATGACTATGCGACGATCTTTTTCAATGCCTGCATTAAATCATACGTGCGGGCATTGCCGCTGACCGACAGCAAGGGCTGGTTATCGGCCGGCAGCGTCCAGTCGTGTTCCGTCTCATCGGGGTATGACCGCCAGATTTCGAAGCGCAGCCCCACGCTGTCAATATTGCCGACAGGATCGCCCGCTTTGACGTATGCGCCATGCTCCAGCGGTTCGACAGCGCTCAAATTGGCATAGGACGAGCAGAATGTACCTCTGCCCGGAAGCACATGCCGCAGGACGATATAGTCGTCGCCCAGATCGTCGACGACGCCGGAAATGACAGCGACGGCAGGCTCGCCGCTGATATTTCCGTCTACAATCTCGATGCTTCTCCGCAGCTGTGGGCCCAGGCGCCAATCCCAGCGGTTTGTCAGCGGCGATCTGCCGGGCACCGGCCAGCGGAGGTCCAGATCCACCGCGGATTTTGGCACAAAGAGATTTGTGGAGGCGCCGGGAGGCGCGGCATAGTAGGCGTTGTCAAGCATACCCACGATAGAGATATGCGCGCCGGCCGCGGCGGAAACGGAGCCGCTGTAAGTGTTGAGAACGGGATCCGGCGTCATCGTTTCAGCGCTGTTCATCACGCCGATGATATCGTGCGCAAAAGGCGTGATGACGCATACGCGGATCGTATCGGTCTTGCCGCTGTCCACGGCGGAGGCCACCGTGACGGTTGTGATTCCTTCTTTTATGCCGGTAATGACGCCCTGAAAATCGACTGTCGCGACGCTTTCGTCGGCGCTGCTCCATAAGACGTACTGGTTCGTGCCGGCGGGCTCCACATGGACAACGACACCATCCCTGGTTTCACCCGCGAAAACAGCTATGTGCTTTTCCTCCGGAAGGGTAATCTCAACCCCTGTCACCGCGGCGGAATACGAGCCGCCCGCGAAAAGATGCTGCATCCAGTTCAATATTAACGAAACAGGCGCGTTCCTGTCCTGCTGAAAAAGCCCGTTTTCGCCTGTCATAATCTCAAACACACCGGTCCGCGCGTTCGCCGGAATCGGATTGTTGCCGCAATACGCGTAGCTGTTTATGCCGGTCAGGGCGTTTCCGTCAACGGAGGGAAGGGCGGGGCTCAGCCATCTTCTTAAGTCCGGGTTGTAATAACGGTTTTCGATATAGTACCAGCCGGTGAACAGATCCTGGTAATATCCGCGATACCGGATGGGATTAATAATGGACATGGGGCCGCTGTGGCTGGTCAGATTGCCGTAGGCGTCGTAGGCGTATTCGGCAGCCAGAGCGCCCGTGTCATCAACGACCGCCACAACATTTTCCTGAAGATCGCGCAGGTAAAAGTATGACGCGCCGTTATAACGGAACCCGATCATTTTACCGCTTTCGTCATAGGCGAAATTCAGGTTCAATGGTCCGGTTTGACTGATGAGAAGACCGCCGGCATAGCTGTAATTGTATGTCGAGCCGTTGACGGTCCGGCTGGTGCGGTTGCCCTTCGCGTCGTAAGTATAACTGATGCTCAGCCCGTTGCCGGAAACGCCGGCCAGCTGATCGCCTTTCTGCCAGACGAAGCTGTAACCGTTGAAGGTCAATGGATTGCCAAAATCATCATAGCTGATGGGGAAGCCGTCGATGGCGGTGAGCTGATCGGGCCGTTCCGTGTTTTCATAGGAATAGCTGTGCACGGCCACGTTGCCTTGTGTCACGGAGGTGATGTTTCCATGATTGCTGTAAGTATAGACGATATCGTTTTCAGCGGTCAGCCTGTTCAGGCTGTCATAGGCGTAATTCGTGATCCCGCCAGCCAGATCGGTGGCCTTGATCAGATTTCCGCTGCCGTCGTAGCTGTAATTCCACTGCTGCAGCGGGCCCGCGCCCACGCTTTCATTGGTATAGCGCGAAACGAGTCCCGTGGCGCGCCCGCCCGGACCCGGCGTGAAGATCGACGTGCTGGAAATCATGCCGCCGGGAAGCATCAAATCTTTTTGCGTCAAGCGTTTCAGCATGTCATAGCTGTAGTTGACCGCCGCGCCGTCCAGGCTGTGCAGCACGGTGCCCAGCGGCCGCCCGTCGCTGGCGTGAAGATACTCGGTGTCCGTAATGACATCGCCGTTCCGGCTTGCCGTCAGGCGGCTGATCGTATTTGTTTTGTCGTTGTAAGTCATCCTCGTCTGCGTGCCGTTGCTGCCCGTGATGACGGAGGGTCTGCCCATTTGATCATAATCATAGCTCCAGGACTGATTGTCCGCGTAGTCATTCTGCCGGATCAGCTGGTTCTTTTGATTGTAAGCATAGCTGAAGGCCAGCGCGGGTGGGCCCGAGGCGCCTGCGTCGCTGTAGGTTTCGCCGATCAGGCGGCCCCTGCCGTCATAGGAGCGCTGATAGATGCCGCCGTTGGCGTAGCTGCGTTCGGTTATTTGGTTTTTGTGGTCATAGCTGCTTTCGGCCAGGCTCGTGCTCCCGGCCCTGACCGCAACGCTTCGTTCGGCGAGGTCATAATCAAAATGATACGCCAGATCTCCCTGCTGGACGCTTTGCAGCAGGCCCGATAAATAGCTGTAGCTGGTTGAGGCGGACGCGCCGCCGGCTGTCGAAAGCAGCTCGCCGGTGTTGGCGTCATAGCTGTGCGCGATGACATTGCCTCTGGGATCCGTTACGGAAAGCAGCTGGCCCGACTGTGGGTCATAGCTGTAAGAGGTCGTCAGGCCCCGGGCATCCGTATATGTGGCCGGGTAATTATAGTCCGGCGTATAGGTCATGCTTTCCTTGGCGATCAGCCCGTCCTCGCCCACGACGGTCACGCCGGTCACCGCGCCATAGCCGCCGTAATCAAAGCTGATGTCAACGCCGTTGATTACCGCGTTTGTTATGTTATGGTTGCCGTCATAGCTGATTTCGGCTGAGTCCGTTATCACTCCGTCGTGCTTTTTCTGTATCGCGTGGGGATTGCTGTCGCCGTCATACTGAATATGGGTGCTGTTTCCGAGATCATCGCTGAACTCTTTGAGCAGGCCGCTGCCGTAATATTCATAGCTTTCGCCGAAATTGCCGATATGCAGCGACGCGCCCTTGAAGGCCGCGGTATTGATGTTGTTGTCGTATACCAGTGTCAGCGTGACGGCTTCAACGTTCTGTGTCAGCCGGATGGACCCGCCGGCGGCCTGCAAATGGGAATACGCTGTCTCAGAAAACGGTGCGTACGCGATTCCGTTGGGTCCGGCATCCAAAACAACGCCGAACAGGCTGTCCGGCTTTTCAGAGGCATATGCGGTGGCATACGCGTTGAACACCAGGTTCTGCCCGGCTTTCGCGTTGACCGTCACGGTCTGCGCCAGACGCTTTTCCTGCTCCAGCTGGCCGTTGATGTGCATATAATTCCCCGGCAGGCCGGTGTTATCATACGCCGTTTGATCATTATTGTCCAGTGAAAACGGCGTCCAGTATTCCGGCAGGCCGTTGTCAATATAATCAAACAGCGGATTTTCCAGCAGGTTGTAGTCATTCATACAGGCGTTTGGTTCCAGCTGCACCGCGTCGAAGAAAGCAATTCCGCCGGCGTCTTCAACTTTGAGACTGGCCGCAATGGTAATTGTGCCTGTCCAGTGGCCCGGCACAGAAATGGCCGTATCATAACGCGTCCAGTCCATCGCGTCAGTGATCCATTCACTGGAGTCTTCCACAAAATCACCCGTCGTATTTTCCGCGCGCAAAACGAGCCTCGCGCCGCCGTTTGCCGCCGCCAATGTATCTGGCAGCTTGACATAAGCCGAAAGCGTATAGCTCTGCCCTGCCTCGATGATTCCGTTGGCATAGGTCTGCGTAACAGCTGTCGTGCTCTGCGCGGGATTGCTGAGCTGCATGGATTTTTCACCTGAAAAGGCCTGTGTATCGGTGATTGCCGCGATCCCGGTGTTGCTCGGATCGGGCGTCCAGCCGCCGCCGAACTCAAAGCTATGATTTCGCGCCAGATTCCGCAGCAGCGGCTGCGGCTCTGAGACCGTGCTGACCTTGTGATTCAGATTCCCCTCGGAATTATACTTCGTATAGGTTGTAAGGTAATCCTGATCCCATGAATTCACTACGCGGCCGACGTAGTCGAAGATGTAGCTGTTATAGTCTGAGGTCAGCGCATCCGTTACTTTTGTCGCGCCGCTCTGATAGCTGAAATGCTTTTCCTCCAGGATATCGCGGGTGTTGTTTGCCTTTTCCGGGCCGAGGTGCTGATAGCTGATGACGCGCTGGAATTGATTGTTCAATGGATCATTGGATGCATATGTAAACACAGCCTCGCTGCCGTCAGCGGCTTCAATGCGGTCAATGCGCGAGCCTGCTTTTGTGTCGCCACCAGAAACATTAAAAATGTTTCCGCTGGTTTCGATATGCGTTGTTCTTCCATCAGGATAGGTGATGGTCATTTGCTTGTTGGGATTCGTGTTGTCGTGATAATTGGAGTCGAACTCAATTCTTTTGCCTGCCGGGTCAACAATTGCGTTCAAAGCACGGGTTGTAGTATGATTCCACACACCGGAGCTATCCTGAATGACGTTAAGATGATAGTATTCAAACGTATATTCACGTCCGGCGGCGTCAGTTAATCTTCGAAGCACATCAAAATAGTGGAAAACATGTTCTTCATTATCAATTGTATACTGATTCTGACCTCCTTCATAGATTCTTAAAGCGTTTCCATTGGCGTCCTCAATGCGAAACAATTGATAACACGCGCTGAGACGTAATGTAAATCCCTCATATTCATTAAAACTGGTCTGATCATATCCAAAATACTTTTTCGTGCCTTGTCCGTCTTCGAGAATAATGGGAATCCCAGTGCATGTCAGCAACAAGTTTTCATCATCTTCACATGTGTAATAAAATGAATAAGGCGTCGTTCTTTTAAAAATCTTTTCCGTTCCATCGCCATCAACCAATATAAAATCATCACCTGACTTCACAAGGTATTCCATGATGTTCATAGAAAAAGGCTGCTTTGCCCAGGCGCTTTCCATGCCATCACTGAATCTGCTGAAAGCAACCTTGTTGTATGGCCGGACTCCGGTATGTATGTGCTTGAGCTCGAACGGAAGCCGGCTGCCGCCTATCTCAAAATCTATATGCTCATAGGTCATCGAGCCGTTATAATGATTGATGCTCACCGTGCCGGAGCGGCCCAGGTCAAGGGTTTCATAGGACCAGTAGTCCTCCAGGCCGTAGTTGCTGGTGTAGGCCACGGTGATACTGCCGTAATCTGTGACGGAGGTGGGAAACGAGAGATATCCCTCCTGTGTTTCATCCTGCTTACAGAGCATCAGATCGACAAAAGTCTGTCCATTTTCATAGCCGCTTCTCGCGATTCTGGTGAAATCCCATTCAACGGGAAAAGACGCTCCGGAGGCGGCCGGGAATTCCGCGTAGTCAATCAAGAGCTCGCTGCTGCTCAAAAAGGAGTTTGGGCTGTCCCCGAAGGGCTGGCTTGACCAGGTTGTGGGAATGCTCGGGGAGGCGTAAAGCCGGTACGACGGGTCGGCGCTCGTCTGCGCGTAGCCGTTCACAAGCGTGGCCGCGTATGTGGCCTTAATCGGCGTGCTGTTCGCGGGCAGCGTGGGCAAGTAAAGCTGGAGGTAGGCCCTGCTCAGGCACAGCTGATTCTGCGCGTCGTCGTCATCCCGGCCAACGGTTTTTGCCGTGGCTGAATCGGTTTTGATAAAGGATATTTTTACGGCGCTTTCCGTTCGTATATTTAGCACCGTCACGGTCGGGTCGATCAATACGGGCCAGACGCGGTCCTCCGCGTTGATCCAGACCGGGTCAGCATCTACGGTGAGCAGGTAAAAGCCGTCCTGCTCAACCAATTCCAGCGTTACCGCGTCACTGTAAGCCCCGGCCGCGTCCATCATAAAAGGCGCTTCGAGCACCGCGACGAGCTCGTCCGCGTTTTGCGGGTGCAGCAGCACAATGGAGCCGTCCTCCTGGGGCTCGGGAATTAGATTGCCAAGCCACAGGTCAAAGATATAGCGGTATGCGTCGCCCGGCTGTTTAACGACAATGCTCTCCTTGAGCTTGCCCGGCGAGATAAAGTATTCCAGATCCACGCCCTCGAAAACGTCGGCGTACGCAGCTGCCGATTCCTGCGGCTCCACCGCGATGGCGGCCTCGTCCTGCGTTCTGACGGCGCTTTCGGTCTTCGCCGCGGGCGCTTCTTCTTTTGATATCAACGGCGTTGCCGCGCTGAGGGTATCTTCCGCGGCAAGCGGCTCCGCGCGGGCGGTCCAATTCACGCCCTCGTTGAGACTGCTTACGCCGAAGCCGATCTCGAATTCTCCCGCTCCAAGCGTGACCATGCGGCCCTCGTCGAAGCTCTCCGGCAGGCGCACCGGGTTCGGCAGCGCCGTGACAGCGTAGACCTCTCCGCCCGCCTCATCGCGCTCCACCACGAAGCCGGTGTTAAGCTCCTGCCACTGGCCGGCCTCTTTATCAAGGTAATGCACCGGCTCTCCATAGCTCACGGCCAAAAATGTACCGTCCGCACGGCGAAAATGCTTCTCCGATTCACCGCGCAACTCCACAACCTCCGCCGTGATAGGCGAATAAGGGATCAGCTCCGCCTCCGCCGAAGCGATGGCCCCGGACAAGGCCCTCGCTGGCTGAAGGGCGGCCCCGCCAGCGTCAAGCGCCTCCCGCACCGGGGCCGAGGCAAGGCTCATTGGAAAAAGCTGTAAAATCAGGCTCAGGCTCAGGATTGCCGCCGTCGCTTTGCATTTGGCTACACGCATTTTCATTTCTTTTTCTCCTTCATCGTAAGCGCTGCTTCACGCTTTAGTATATCACACGATTAAATTTTTGTAAAGACATTATTGACAAAACCGCGGGGCGATGCTAGAATAGCTTGTCAATACCAGAAAGGAACGCGTACAACATGCCGGATCAAAACAGCCGCCCCGCTGAACCATGGGTGATCGCCTTTCACACCCACTGCTTTCCCCAGCGCATCGCCGGGAAGGCCATGCCCATTCTGATGGACGAGTGCGGCGCGCGCGCCGCGTTCACCAACGGCACCAGGGAGGAGCTTTTGGCCGCGATGGACCGCGCCGGCATCGGCGCCTCGGTGGCTCTGAATATTGCCACCAACCCCAGGCAGCAGCGCGCCGTGAACGATTTCGCCATCGCGCTCAACGCGCATCCGGGGCTGTACGCCTTCGGCTCGGTGCATCCCGACGCGCCTGACGCCGTGGAGGAGCTGCGCCGCCTGAAGGAGGCCGGGCTGCGGGGCATCAAGCTTCATCCGGAATATCAGAAATTTTTCGTCAATGAGCCGCGGGTATACCCCATCTACCGCGAGGCGGCGCGTCTGGGCCTGATTACCGTGTTCCACGCTGGCGCGGATATCGGCATGCCGGTACCGGTGCGCTGCACGCCCGCCGCGCTGGCCGAGGCTCTGCCCCAGTGGCAGGGCGCGCCCGTGGTGGCGGCGCATTTCGGCGGCTACATCCTCTGGCGCGAGGTGTTGGAGCATCTGTGCGGCAGAGAGATCTATTTCGACAGCTCCTACTGCGCGGGACGTCTGCCGCTGCCCTGGGCAAAGGAAATTCTTGAGGCCCATGGCGCGAACAGGATTTTGTTCGGAAGCGACCAGCCCTGGAGCGACCCCGCGGACGAGCTGCATTATCTGCGCCAGCTGGGCGCTTCACCGGAGGAGACCGCGCTGATGCTGGGCGGAAACGCGGAACGGCTGCTGGGTGCCTGCCGCTTTCCCTGTGATGATTAGCGTTAATGTATAATCCCATCCCCCTTTCTCATACCCATGAACGAAAGGGGGATTTCGCTTTATGTTCATCTACACCGTCCGTCCGGGCGACAGCGTGTTCCGCATCGCACGGGAAAACAACATTTCGCCCGAGTCGATCATCCGGGCCAACGGCCTTGAAACACCCGATCTCATCATAAAAGGGCAGTCGCTCATCCTGCCCGGCGTGCTGCCGCAGGAGCCCTGGGAAAGGATTGTCGTCGGCGGCTACGCCTACCCCAGCATCCGGGAGGAGGTGCTGCGGGATACGCTGCCCCGCCTGGAGCTTCTCAATGTCTTCAGCGCCACCGTCAATGCCGACGGCACGCTCAACCCCATGAACAACGATCAGCCTGTGGTCAACCAGGCGAAGGCGGCCCAGGTAAGGCCCCGGCTGGTGATCACGAACCTCCGGGATCCCGAGGGCTTTTCGTCCGAGCTCGCGGCGGCGGTTTTGGGCGACCCGCAAATACAGAACCAGCTGATCCAAAGCTCCCTGGAGATGATGCGCGCCAAAGGCTACGCCGGGCTGGACGTGGACTTTGAGTATGTGCCCGGGGAATACCGCGAGGCCTACAACTGCTTTTTGGCCAAGGCGCGGGCCTGGCTCCACGACGCGGGCTTCGATCTGAGCACGGCCGTTCCGGCGAAGCAGCGCGACGATCAGCCCGGCCTGCTCTTTGAGGGCATCGACTACGCCGCCCACGGAAAATACTGCGACTACGTGATTCTCATGACCTATGAGTGGGGCTATCAGAGCGGGCCGCCCCAGGCCGTGGCGCCCGTCAACGAGGTGCGGCGCACCCTGGAATACGCCGTGAGCCGCATCCCCCGGGAAAAGATCCTCATGGGGATCCCCAATTACGGCTATGACTGGACGCTGCCCTTTGCCCCCGGCAGCCGCGCGCGGGTGGTCACCAACATGGAGGCCTTGCGCATCGCTTTAAGCAGGGGCTCGCAGATCCAGTTCGACGAACAGGCGCAAACCCCCTGGTTCCGCTACAGCGCGGAGGACGGCAGGGAGCACGTGGTCTGGTTTGAGGACGCCCGCAGCATTGCCGCCAAGCTTTCGCTGGTGAACGAATTCCATGTGGGCGGCATCTGCTATTGGACGGTAAATTACCCGTTCCCGCAAAATTGGTGGCTGGTGCGGGAGTTGTTCGCGCGGGAGTAGCATAGATTTTTTTGCGGGCAGAACAAAAACGATTCAGTGCGCATATTTTGTCTATGAGGACAGTACCGCGTACCTCCTCAGCTAGCTGAAAGGAAAGATAAAGATATGTACAACTGCAATCCAAAATGCAACAATAATTGCTGCCCGCCCCCTGGCTGCCGCTGCATTGTCAGAGGCCCCATGGGCCCTGCCGGCCCGGCGGGGCCTGCCGGCGAGCCTGGCGCGGGCATTGAGCTGCTGGGCTCCTATGATACTTTTGAGCAATTCATCGAGGCGCATCCCACCGGGAACCCCGGCGACGCTTTTCTGGTCGACGGCGAGCTCTATGTGTGGACGCTTTCCTCCATAGCGCGCGTCGAAGGGTATTGGAGGAATCTTGGCCCTATTACCACAGGAGAAATCGGCCCAATGGGCCCCATGGGTCCAATGGGCGAACCCGGTGAACCCGGCGAGCCCGGCGAGCCTGGCGCAACCGGCCCAACCGGCGCAACCGGCGCAACGGGCGAACCCGGTGAACCCGGCGAGCCTGGCGAACCTGGTGAACCTGGCGCAACCGGCCCAACCGGCCCGACCGGCGCAACAGGTGAACCCGGTGAACCTGGCGAGATTGGTCCCACCGGCCCGACCGGTCCGACCGGCGCCACTGGTGAGCCCGGCGAGCCTGGCGAAATCGGCCCAACGGGCGCTATGGGCGAACCCGGCGAGCCTGGCGAGACTGGCCCCACCGGCCCAACGGGCGCTACGGGCGAGACCGGTGAAACTGGGCCCACCGGCCCAACGGGGCCAACCGGCGAGACCGGCCCTCCCGGCGAGCCTCCTGAGCCGGTGTCGCTGGCCTATGGCGGCCTCCTGTTTGGCGGCAGCGCGGATGTCAGCGCCGCGGCGGGTACCCAACGGCAATTGGCGCAGTTCGACAGCCTCATGTGCCCTTGCGCCGGCGTTGTGGCCAATAACGCCAATGCCACGCTCAAGGTGAAGGAGGAGGGCGTTTATCTCGTTTCGTTTAATCTCCAGTTTGTCGGCTCCGCCGCCGGTCAGGGCGATCTGTATTTCCGCATCGCGAGAAACGGCAATCCGATCTGCTGGCCCGACGGCACGAGGGTGGGGATTTCGGTGGCCTCCGAAAGCTACAATGCTTCCTGGAACCAACTGGTGCCCTTGAAGGCGGGCGATACCGTCAGCGTTCTGCTGTGGAACTCGTCATCCTATGACATGTCCCTGCATTTCGGGCAGAGTGATTTTCTGATGATAAAGCTTGGCTGATTCGCTAAGCTTGCTCGTTAAGGCGCGTCAAAAACCCCGCCAGCCGGCGGCAAACGGTTGGCGGGGTTGTGTTTCAGCGAGATAAACAAATAGCTTTTTTCAAAATCCGCTTGACTTTTCTGCCGGAATCTGGTACACTCCATAATGCAAAAAATGAAATATGAACAGGAGGGTGAATAAAATGGTATTGCTGGCGTTGCTGTCTTCCCTTTTTTCGTTTTTGATCGGCGTTCTCGGAATCACCACAATCTATCCCGCGATCATCAACATGCTGTTTGAATTCTTCTCAAAGCTCTTTTATTAAGAGGCGCCGTCATGACGCAAAAATAGGATCGGGAGGTGAGTGTTGGTGCTGCTTTTAACCGCGGGGTCTTTGCTTGTTACCGCGTTTTCCTACGCGCTCGGAATCATCAAGGTTTTCTTGAATCTTCCGGATATTATTATGAGCTTTTTTTAAGCTTATATAATAAGCTCATATAAATAGAGCAGTATATTTTAAGCTTATATAAATAGAATAGTATATAATAGTATAGTAAGGAAAGATGATCATGAAACGACACGCTTTGACCCGCGTTCTGTGTACCGTGCTGTGTGCCGCCATGCTCCTGGGCGTATCCGCGCCGTCTTTGTCCGTCAGCGCAGCCCCGGCCTCGGCCACTGCCCAGCAGGCCAACAGCGGGCCAGGGATTTTGCGCACGATGGTCGATTTCTTTTTCCGCAACTTTGGTTTTTTGGGCTTCATATTTGACCCGTACCAGTTCACCATCATCAACCAGAAGCCCGTGTTCCAGTGGGGGCTCGGCTTCAACGAGGTATACGACGTGTTTCCCTGGGTGGTCAATGTTTGGGCGGACACCATACGGTGCAAGTTCAACTATGAGGGCAGAGACTGGCTGATCCAGCTCTGGAAGGGCGGCTACGGTCTGTTTCTGGCCACCGGCGGCGAAATCGGGATTTATACGAAGTCAGAGAGATTTATCATTGAGCATTACAACGCCCCCGTTTCGCAGAACGACTGGCTGAACCTGGAATATACGATTTATAATAAAGGCGAAAAACTGTTCACCCGCCCCTCTCCCTATTTAACCGGCGATGAGGGCCCTTATTGGTGGGCGCCCGGCTATAAGGTGCTGTCCATCTGCACCGACTTCCTTTCCAGCCCCCGCAAAAACGTGATCATGGACGCCACCATTGAGTTTAAGGACAAAAAAATGGCGCAGCTGTTTATCGACCAGCTGAAGGAAAAGGGCTTCAAGCCCCTGGCGAAGGGCGCCACAATGAGCATCAAAACACCGGAGACCTATCTGCTGATGCCCAACGGAAAATCCGTGCGGCTCGTTTGGCAAAACCTAAACGAGGGCTGGTTCTGAGTATCTGAAAGCCTCAAAAAACCTCGCGGCGACGCGAGGTTTTTTGTATTTTAATTTTTTGGCTTTTTCAGACAATTTTAGTGATACGCTGTTCTTTTCTCGCGGCGAAGCGGAACGATCCAGGCCTCATGCGCTCGCGCGCAAAATTCCTCCGCCCCTTCGGGGCACCTCCTT
>WRMQ01000010.1 GCA_009777055.1 Oscillospiraceae bacterium | reverse complement strand
AAATTCTTCTCTCTGTTGTTCCACAGTTTTGTTCTCCCATGGCAACTTCAACACCTCTTTCGGCCTTTTTGTTGCCTTCTATTCTATCACAAAACTGTATACCTTCCTACTGCACACCTGTATACTAGCTTACTACACCGGACAAATTTTGAGCCCCTACCCTCTGCGCTTGTGCCTGTGCTGTGGGATGCCATCATGCGCGTAAGCTTACCCGTAAGCTTACGCGCAAGGATGACAATGCACAAATCAGCAAATATTATCTATCAATATCTGTTCATACTAACCAATATGGGTAGGGGCTCAAAATTTTGAGCCCTTCTACCTAGCCAAACATACAGGGCCCAATCTCGCTAGGGCCCAAATTTTGAAGAATCTCGCCAGGGTTCAAATTTTTGAACCCCTACCCTCTGCGCTTGTGCCTGTGCCTGTGCTGTGGGATTTGCGCGCGTAATATGGGTAGGGGCTCAAAATTTTGAGCCCTTCTTACTTAGCCAAACATACAGGGCCCAATCTCGCTAGGGTTCAAATTTGAAGAATCACGCTAGGGTTCAAATTTTTGAACCCCTACCCTCTGCGCAGAGATGATTTTTATGTTGACATTGTGCACATAACATGCTATGATAGTAACACAGTATAATGGAGGTGAAATCATGGCAAGCGTAAACATCAACATCCGCACGGATCCTGAGGTCAAAAAAGCCGCGCAAGAGCTTTTCGCGCGGCTGGGCATGGATATGACCACGGCGGTAAACATTTTCCTAAGGCAGGCGATCAATAAAAACACCCTGCCGCTGGACATTAACCCGATCGCAAATGGGAATGTTCCGACTTTAGGCAGCATGAAAGGCAAGATTTGGATGGCTGACGACTTTGACGCACCGCTTGAGGATTTTAGGGAGTATATGTGATGAATGTATTGCTGGACACCCATACGATCCTTTGGGCGTTGGAAGAAAATGAAAAAAGACTTACCAAAAGAGCGTTTAACGCAATTTTGTCGCCTGGCAATCAGAGATTTGTAAGTATGGCTTCCGCATGGGAGCTTGCTATCAAAATCAACAGCGGAAAGCTGTCCTTTGAAGGAGGAGCTAAGAATTTTATTTGTCAGATTGAAAGCAACGGCTTCCTCCTCCTGCCAATTGAACGCACCCACGTGTGCCGTGTGGAATCGCTGCCCTTTCACCATCGGGATCCCTTTGACCGGCTGCTGGTCGCTGCCGCGTTGTGCGAGGGTCTGACGATTATCACAGCCGATGAAAATATTCCGCACTACGGCGTACCGTGCATCTGGTAGTGTCTCATCGCAAAATCATCCGCACAACCCACCAAATCCCCCGCCCGATCCGCCAGGCGAAGGAGTCCCTGTTGGGGACCATTGGCGCGGTGCGGGGAAAATACAGCGCCATACGCAGGGCAAACACCGCCACGAACAGCGCGAAGGAGGCTTTCAAAAAAACGCCGAGCCATCGCGGCGTCTGCCGCCGGTTCCGCAGCCAGCCCAGACCCCACACCAGGGCAATCACCGGGATATACCAAAACAGCGGATGAAAGAAAAACGCCTCCGCCCACTGCCCGCGCAGCGCCAGAACCCAGGCCCGCGTCAAGCCGCAGCCGGGGCAGGGTATGCCAAAGGCGGCGCTGAAAACACAGATCGTGCCGGTCAGCCATTGAGACGCCAGCATAAAAACAAGCAGGGGAACCGCGAACACCGCGGCTCCCCTGACTTTTGCTTTCATGCTTTCGCGCCTACTGGACATAGGGGGCCTGCGGGGTGCCCGCGGCTTTGTCCCAGGCGTCGTTGAGGGCGGTCTGCACCTGGAAAATCGCGAAGAAGCTGCCCAGGCCCGCCAGCAGGCTGAGAAGGATCCACAGCACAAAGTTGGAGTTGTAGCTGACGCCGCGCTGCCCGGCGAACTCCACCACGGCCTGATCCAGCTGATACAGATAGTAGAAGATCAGCGGGAAGCAGAGAATGGACAGCCAAACGAGGTTGGTGTTCACGGCCTCGCGCCCCAGGCCCTGGTTGACATCCTTGCCTGCCCTGGCGTACCAGATCAGACCATAGATGCCGCAGGTGATTACGGAGAGCAGAATAATGGTAATCGGTTCTTGTTTTTGGCCCACATACATGACAAAGCACCTCCTGAAATTGTTTTCACAGCAATTATACCTGAGGTCGGTCTGTTTGTCAATGCTTTTTGTCGATTTTGCAGGATAAAAAATAATACTTGCAAAATCGCGCTTCATGATGTACAATATTCCCATCAAATAATTATTTTACGGTCAAAGGAGAACGGATTATGCAGGAATACAAGTCTCTGAATGCACAGCAGCGCGGGTCGCTTCTGGAGTCGCTCCGGAAGGAGTATGCCGCGGCGAAGGGAAAGGGCCTGGCGCTGGACATGTCCCGGGGAAAGCCGGGCGCGGACCAGCTGGAGCTTTCCGACGCCCTGCGGGACGCGCGCTGGGTGTCGCCGCCCAAAAGCGAAAACGGGCAGGACTGCCGCAACTACGGCATGCTCGACGGCATCCCCGAGGCCAGGCGCCTGTGCGCCGAGCTGATGGGCCATCCGGCGGAGCAGGTGATCGCCTGCGGCAACTCCAGCCTCAACTTAATGTATGACTACCTGGCGCAGTGCATGCTGGAGGGCGCGGGCGGAGGCATCCCCTGGGCCAGGCAGGAAAGCGTAAAATTCCTGTGCCCCGCGCCGGGCTATGATCGTCATTTCGTGATGCTGGAGCGCTTCGGCATCGAGATGATCAACATCCCCATGCGGGAGCAGGGGCCGGACATGGAGCTCGTGGAGCAGTATGCCCGGGACGAAAGCGTAAAGGGCCTCATCTGCGTGCCGAAATACTCCAATCCCGAGGGCAAGACCTTCAGCGAGCAGGTCGTCCGGCGCCTGGCCATGCTAAAGCCGGCGGCGAAGGACTTCCGCGTCATTTGGGACAACGCCTATTTTGTGCATGATCTCTATGACGAAAGCGACCGCCTGTGGAACGTGCTGGCCGCGGCAAGGGAATACGGCAACGAGGATCACTTCATTGAAGTCGTATCGTTTTCAAAGATCAGCTTCCCCGGCGCGGGCATCGCGGCCATCGCGGCCTCCCCCGCCAACATCGCGGCCATCAAGGCGCGCCTGAACGCCCAGACCATCAGCTACGACAAGATGAACCAGCTGCGCCACGCCCGCTTTTTCAAAGACGCCGCCGGCGTCAGGGCACACATGCAAAAGCACGCGGAGATCCTGCGGCCAAAGTTCCGGATGGTCCTTGACATTCTGGAGCGCGGCCTGGGCGGCACGGGCATCGCCAAATGGAACGCGCCCCGGGGAGGCTACTTCATCAGCCTGGACCTGCCCGGCGGCTGCGCGAAGCGTACCCACGCGCTGCTCAAGGAGGCCGGCGTCGTGCTGACGCCCGCGGGGGCGACCTTCCCCTACGGCAAAGACCCCGAGGACAAGAACCTGCGCATCGCCCCCACCTTCCCCCCGGTGGAAGAGCTGCGGGAGGCGGCGGAGCTGCTGACCCTATGCGCAAGAATCGCCGCGCTGGAGGCTTTGGCGGAGTAGGATATTCACGAAAATTCCCCGCCTGTCGGGTACGGGCGGGGAAAGTTTGCGTCTTTTACAAAATCTGCATGCCAATTCATAAAAAAGGCTTTGCATTTTCAAAAAAAAGTGCTATAATATATAGAGCGTGTTCCATTGTTCAAAAGGGGTGGATTTGTTGGAAAAAATGATCATCAACGGCGGGCGGCCGCTGCGCGGCGAGGTCACGGTGAGCGGCGCGAAAAACGCGGTGCTGGCACTGCTTTCCGCTACGGTGCTGGCAAAGGATACCTGCCGGATTGATAATCTCCCCAACATCAGCGACGTTTCGATTATGCTTCACATTCTTCACCAGCTGGGGGCCGACGTTAAGCGCGTGGGCCGGCACGCGGTGGAGATCAATACCAGATATTTCAATTCGGGCGTGGTGCCCCATGAGCTGACCAAGCATTTTCGCGCCTCCTATTATTTGCTGGGGGCGCTGTTTGGGCGCTTTGGCCATGCCCGCGTGGCCATGCCCGGGGGCTGCGACTTCGGCGTGCGCCCCATCGACCAGCATATCCGGGGCTTCGAGCTTCTGGGCGCCTCGGTGAGCTTCGAGGAGAACGCCGTCATCGCCCTCAAGAGCGAGCAGCCCTCCGGGGCTCCCGTCTACCTGGACATGGCCTCCGTAGGCGCGACCATCAATATCATGCTGGCGGCGGTACGGGCCCGGGGCGTCACCATCATCGAAAACGCAGCGAAAGAACCCCACGTGGTGGATCTGGCCAACTTCCTCAATTCCATGGGGGCCGACGTGCGCGGCGCGGGCACCGACGTGGTGAAGATCCACGGTGTACGGGAGCTTCACGGCTGCGACTACGCCACCATCCCCGACCAGATTGAGGCCGGCACCTATATGGCCGCCGCCGCCGCGACCGGGGGAGAGGTCCTCATCCGCAACGTCATTCCCAAGCACATGGAGTCCATCACCGCGAAGCTCTTGGAATGCGGCGTAACGGTGGAGGAGTTCGACGACAGCATTCTCGTGGCAGCCCCCCACAGGCTCCAGCGCTGCAAGATCAAAACCCAGCCTCATCCGGGCTTCCCCACCGACATGCAGCCCCAGTTCGGCGCGCTGCTGGCCACCGCCGAGGGCACGAGCATCATCTCGGAGGGCATCTACGACAACCGCTTCCGCTATATGGAGCAGCTCGTGCGCATGGGCGGCGACATTAAAGTGGACGGCAAGGTCGCCGTGATTGAGGGCGTGGATCATCTCAAGGGCGCGCCGGTGAAGGCCTACGACCTGCGCGCGGGCGCGGCGATGGTCATCGCGGGTCTCATGGCCCAGGGCACAACGGAGATTGAGGACATCGAATATATCGACCGGGGCTACGAGGACATCGTGGGCAAGCTCGCCGAGCTGGGCGCGGAGATTCGCCTGATGCCGGTGGTAGACGCGATCCGGGATGTGAAGGTCGCGAATTAGTCCCCGGAAAAACTGGGTTATACAAATAAACAGTTGACTTTTGAGGGAAATGCGCATATAATATAGATGATGGCATTGCCATCTTCGTAAATGTCCGCCGCATACCGGAGCGGGGTATAAAAAAAGGCTCGACAAATTTTCGCCGCAAACCGGAGCGGGGTATAAAAAAAGGTTCGAAAATGAAGCCTCCGGCTTGCCGGGGGCTTTTTTTACGGGAGGACATAATAGAACATATGGATCAAAATATGCTTCGGCCAGGCTATGTGTATCATATCAAGGACTGCTATTTTGACGCGGTACAGGACAGCAAGCTCATGCGCAATCATGAAAACGGTGCGCTGCGGCCAACCTATTTTTGTCTTCAGGACAGCAAGTCGCAATTGCTATGGATGATACCTATGAGCAGCCGCACTGAGAAATATCAGCCATATATTGATCGCGATCTCAACAAATATAATAAATGCCTTAAGCTTGTGATCGGCAAATATGCGCAAAGGGATTCCGTTTTTCTGCTGCAAAACATGTTTCCCATTTTACCAAAATACATAGATCACATTCATATCATACAAAAAAACGCCGTGCCTGTTGATTCGCGTCTACAGCGCTTGATCAACCATAATTTCAAAGAGCTGCTGCGGCTGCAGCGCCGGGGAATCCGTATCGTTTTTCCTGATATTGAGCGTCTGGAACGCCTGATGCTGAACGAGCTTGCTAAGCAGATTACATAATCAAAATTTGCAGATTACATAACTAAAATTTAAGGAAAACTCACATGCCACGTTTTTGCCCCCTCTTTTCCTCCAGCAGCGGCAACTGCTGCTATGTCGGCGACGCCTCGGGCGGGATATTAATCGACGCGGGGGCCAGCGCGAAGCGTATCCGCGAGGCCCTTGACGCCATCGGCGTGGACATCGGGCGGGTGGGGGCCATCTTCGTCACCCACGAGCACAGCGATCACGTCAGCGGCCTGCGGGTGCTCGCGGAGCGGGCCCGGCTGCCGGTCTTCGCCACCGGGGGCACGCTGCGAGCCCTGGAGCGCATGAACCTGCTCACGGGCAAATATCCCGTTTCGGCCATCCCGCAGGGCGGGGTAGAGGTCAATGGCATGCTGGTGCGTCATTTCGCGACCTCCCACGACGCGGAGGAGCCCTGCGGCTATCGGATCGAAATGCCGGGGGGCATGAAGCTCGCCATCGCCACGGACACCGGCTGCCTCACCGACGCCACCCGAGAGGCCCTCGCCGGCTGCGACCTGGTGATGCTGGAATCCAACCACGAGGTGACCATGCTGCAAAACGGGCCGTACCCCTACTATCTTAAGCGGCGGATTCTCTCCAGCATAGGGCATCTTTCCAACGCCGCCTGCGCGGAATTCCTGATCCGGCTGCTGGAGCGGGGCACCGCGCGCTTCTATCTGGCGCATTTGAGCAAGGAAAACAACACCCCCGATCTGGCCCTTGCCGCCGCCCGGGAAAGCCTCGGGTCGCGGGGCGCGAAAGCGGGGATTGATTATGAATTGACCGTCGCGGGGCAGGAGCTGCGCATGGCGGTGATGTAACGATATTCGGCAGGCAATAAATAATCCCAGCCAGAATTCCATGGAATTCCGGCTGGTCATTTTTTATATGCAACGTAATTGGGCTTAGCTTTATTACCGTATAATCCCCACATGCACCGGCTCCGCAATCAGGATGATCTTGTCCAGCGCGGCGTTGATGAGCTTCGCCAGGAGCTCGTTGGGCACGGTGCTTTTGATGAAGGACTCCGCGTCGCCGCCGATGACCGTGCGCAGAGCGGGCTCGCTGCCGGGAATCATGCGCACCGCGCGGCCCTGGAAGCGCAGGCGCAGCCGCCGCTCCCCGATGGAGTTCAGGCAGCGCAGCCGCAGAAGCAGCTCGTTGCCGTCCCAGGCGGCGGAGCAGGCCAGGGTGAAGGGCACGCCGCCCAGGGTGATTTTGCATTTGCGGGCGCGCCCGTCCATGCCGCAGAGCACTGTGTTGCGCTCGGGGCCCTCCGACCAGCTGAATTTGAGGCCCTCCGCCGAGAAACGCAGGTGTACGCGGTCTATGCCGCCGGCCTTATCCGCCGACATGAAAAACACCGCCGCGGGCATCATGCTCATGGGAATGCCCATCGCCTTGCCCAGCTGCCGCGCGCCGGGCGGAAAGCGCAGGCAGCGGCCCTGGAGCCGCCGCTCCATGGCGGGGTTGCGCGGAGCTTCCTCCAGCGGGGCATAGGCGGGGAGCCGGGGGATTTCGCGGGTCTCGCCGTCGTATACCCCGGTGAACAGCGCGGGAACGTGCCGCATGACCGCCGTATATACCGCCTGCATATCAATCTCGCCGCCGGTGGTGACCAGGCAGGCGTCGTATTCCGGAAAGATCAGCGCGAACTGGGAGAACATGCCGTCCATACGGCAGCTGCCGGGGAGCTCGTTCATCCAGAAGCCGTAGCCGTAGCCGTTGGCCGCCATCCCGCCATACTCATCACTGGCCGTCTCGGACTGCTTTTGGCAGGCGGCCTGCGCCCACGCGGCGGGAATCACCTGCCTGCCCTCGTATACCCCGCCGCAAGCGCAGCAGTAAGCGATCTTAGCCAGATCCTCCGTGGTGAGATAGAGGCCCCAGCCACCGGCCTCCACACCGCGGCCGTCGTGCTCCCAATAGGGCCGTTCGATCCCCAGGGGCTCGAACAGGCGCGGCATAAGAAAATCCGTCACGCTCTCGCCCGTTACGCGGCGGATTACCGCGCAGGCCAGATAGGTGTTTTCGCTGCAATAGCGCCAGCCCTCTCCCGGGGCATGCCCCCATTCCGACAGGACAAAATCGCGGACCCACTGTTTTTTTGTGCGGTCTGTCAAAATGCTGGTGACCTTCCCCGCGCGCATGGCGATCAGGTGCTCCACCGTGAGCAGCGCCAGCAGCTCGTCGCCGGGGGCGTAGCCCCGCAGCTCATGGAGCAGCCCGGCCACCGTGTCCTCCAGGCGGAACAGGCCCTCCGCCACGGCAAAGCCCACAGCCAGAGAAGCGATGGACTTGCTGACCGAAAACAGCGCGTGGGGGTCGCGGGGGCCATAGGGCGCGCGGGTATCGGCATAGGCCACCTGCCCGTGCCGCACAACCATCACGGAGTGCAGCTCCAGGCCTTCGTCGAGAACGCCGCGCATCATGTCGGCCAGGGATTTTTGAGAGACGCCGGCGGCGGCCGGGGATTCGGCGCGGGGCATGCGGCTGGCTGGCATAGGATTAACCTCCTCGGTTTTTTCGCTCGGGCTTCCGCTTGTTTACATCAACGTCGTCAGATCTGTGTATTCATAGCCCAGCGCCTTGGCCACGATTTGGTTTGTGATATGTCCACGGTAGCTGTTCAGCCCAGGCCGCAGCTCAGGGTCGCGCGCCAGCACAGCGGCGATATCGTCCGACAGCAGCCGCTTGAGGTACTGCAGCGTCATGCCCGTCAGGGCAAAGGTGGAGGTGCGCGGCACCGCGCCGGGCATGTTGGCCACGGAGTAATGCACCACCCCATGCTTGACGTAATAGGGGTTCTCGTGGGTCGTGACCCGGTCGATGGTCTCTACGGCGCCGCCCTGGTCGATGGCGATGTCCACAATAACCGAGCCGGGCGCCATGGACTTCACCATTTCCTCCGTTACCAGCTTCGGGGCCTTGGCGCCGGGCACCAGCACCGCGCCCACAAGAAGATCCGCCTTGCGCACCGCCGCGGCGATGTTGTAGGCCGAGCTCATCAGCGTGGTAACCTTGCCGCCGAAGATATCGTCCAGATACATCAGGCGCTTGCGGGAGATATCCAGAATCGTCACACGGGCGCCCATCCAGGAGGCTGTTTTCGCGGCGTTGAGGCCCGCGATGCCGCCGCCCAGAACCACCACCTCGGCGGGCGCGACTCCGGGCACGCCGCCCAGCAGAATGCCCTTGCCGCTCTTGTCCTTTTGCAGCAGCATCGCGCCGACCTGAATGGACATGCGGCCCGCGACCTCGCTCATGGGGGTCAGCAGCGGCAGCGTGCCGTCAGCGGCCTGCACGGTCTCGTAGGCAATGGCGGTGATTTTTTTCTCCAGCAAAAACGCCGCCTGCTTCGGGTCCGCCGCCAGATGAAGATAGGTGAAAAGGCACTGCCCCTCCCGAAAATACGCGTATTCCTCCGGAATGGGCTCCTTGACCTTTATGATCATATCCGCCTCATTGAACAGCGCGGTCTTCTCGGCGCGGATTTCCGCGCCCGCGGCGACGTAATCCGCGTCCGCGAAGCCGCTGCCCGCGCCCGCGCCCGCCTCAACGAGAACCCGGTGGCCCAGGCCCACGATTTCATGCACGCCGTCCGGCACCATCGCCACGCGGTTTTCGTTGTTCTTGATTTCTCTTGGTACTCCGATTGTCATCCAGATAATCCTCCCTTTAAATATATGATTGCGTTTGGTATAGCAATGGTAATAGCTTACCACAAAAGAGCCCCGCTTGCAAGCTTTTTGTCAACGGTTTTTCGCGGGTTTTTCCGAGCGTTGACAGTGTGGTCAAATTGCTCGGCTTTGCCGTCACCAATGACTTGTTCGCCAAAATCATCATCCCCGTTCTGTTTCCGTCTTCCGCCTCGGCGGAAGCAGCCAGCATACCAGGATATACGCCAGAGTGAGGCCGCCCAGCACGGCCAGGCCAACCCAAAAACCGATTTCGGTATGAAAAACAGTCATGATACTCGCTCCTTTTTATCTTTATTTTTATCGCTGTTTTTATCGCTGATCTCTCTATAACAGTTCGCCGTAGTGCCGGACATATGCTTTTTTCAGGCAGGTCGCCAGCGTCATATACAGCACGATCGTCGCCGCGAGCCACCAGAAATATTCGCCCGGCAGGGCATATAAGCCAATGCGCGCGCCAAAAGGCGTGAAGGGAATACAGGTGAGCAGCGCGATGCCCGCGCTGGTCAGGGCCGTCAGCTGCCAGGACGCGTGGCTCTGGATGAACGGAAGCTTCGGCGTGCGGATCATGTGGATCACAAGCGTCTGGCTCCACATGGATTCCACGAACCAGCCGGCCTGGAACAGGCCCATGAAAACCGTTCTCATGTCGAGCCCCGCGAACATGCCCGACGATATGATGGTCCCCTCCGCGATCTGGCTGAAGGGCACGCCGCCGGAAACGAATTTGGGGCAGATATAGAAGAACATCAGCAGGTAGGTGGTGATGTCGAACACCGAGCTGGTGGGCCCGATCCAGATCATGAAGCTGCTGACAGAGGAGGCGTCCCATTTTCTCGGCTTAAGCAAAAATTCTCTGTCCACATTGTCCCAGGGGATCGCCGAGCAGGAGATGTCATAGATCAGGTTCAGGAAGATGATGTGAACGCTGAGCATGGGCAAAAAAGGAATCAGGGCGCTGGCCACCACCACCGAGAACATGTTGCCAAAGTTGGAGCTGGCGGTCATCTTGATATATTTGATCATGTTGGCGTAGGTCTTGCGGCCTTCGACAATGCCCCGCTCCAGCACCATCAGGTCTTTTTCCAGCAGGATGATATCCGCGGATTCCTTGGCGATGTCCACCGCCGTGTCCACCGAAATGCCGATGTCGGCCGCCTTCATGGCCGCCGCGTCGTTGATGCCGTCGCCCATGAAGCCCACGGTATGGCCGTTTTCTCTTAAGGCGGTAACAATCCTCGCCTTCTGGTCCGGAGACAGCTTCGCGAATACGTTGGTTTTTTCCACCGCCCCGCGCAGCTGTTCGTCGTCCATTTTTTCGATATCGGCGCCCAGCAGGAGCCGGTCCACCCGCAGGCCGACCTGCCTGCAGATGGTGCGCGTCACCTTGTCGTTGTCGCCGGTGAGAATCTTTGTCGTGACGCCGTATTCCAGCAGGGCCTGGATGGCCTCCGCCGTGGTTTCCTTCGGCGGGTCAAGAAAGGCCAGGTAGCCGATGAGCACCATATCCGCTTCGTCTTTGATGCCGAAGGCGCCCACGGGCGAGGGGTTTGTCTTCTGCGCGACGGCGATCACGCGCAGGCCGTCCTCGTTCAGGCGGTCCACCGTCCGCACGATTTCGCCCTTCAGGGCATCGGTCAAGGGCTCCACCCTGCCTTCATACTCCACATAGGAGCAGACGGACAGCATTTCCTCCACGGCGCCCTTGGTGATCATCTGCGTTTTGCCGTTTTTGTCGGTGACGACGACGCTCATCCTGCGCCTGCCGAAGTCGAAGGGCACTTCGTCCACCTTTTCGTAGGTTACGGAAAGCTCCTTCAGCTGCGCCTGCTCCGCCTCTTTTTCGTGGGTGCGCCGAATGATGGCGATGTCCATCAGGTTTTTCAGGCCTGTCTGATAATAGCTGTTCAGAAAGGCGTGGCGCAGCACACGCGGGTCCTCCTTGCCGTGCACGTCCAGATGGTATTCCAGCACAACCTTATCCTGGGTCAGCGTGCCGGTTTTGTCGGTACAAAGCACGTCGATCGCGCCGAAATTCTGCATGGAGTTCAGGTTTTTGACAATCGTTTTTTTCTTGGACATGGTCACGGCGCCCTTGGCCAGGCAGGCCGTGACGATCATGGGCAGCATTTCCGGCGTGAGGCCTACGGCAACCGCGAGCCCGAAGAGCAGCGATTCCGTCCAGTTGTGGCTTGTGATGCCGTTGGCAAAAAACACGATGGGGACCATGACAAGCATAAACCGGATCAGCACCCAGGAGACGGAGTTCACGCCTTTTTCAAAGCTGGTCTGGGCCGGCTTGCCCGAAACGGCCTGCGCCATGGAGCCGAACAGGGTATCGGCGCCCGTGGCGACGACAACGGCGGTCGCCGCGCCGCTGATGACGTTGCTGCCCATGAACGCCAGGTTCTGGCATTCCGTATAGGCCTGCGCCCCGCCGGCGGTCTCGTCGGCTATCTTTTCAAGGGGCTCGCTTTCGCCGGTCAGCGCGGACTGGCTGATAAACAGGTCCTTCGCTGCGATGACGCGCAGGTCCGCCGGAACCATGTCGCCCGCCGAAAGGTGAACGATATCGCCGACGACGATGTCCTCCAGGTCAATTTCCTGCGGGCCGTCCTCCAGGCGTTCCACGGTGGCCGTCGTTGAAATCATGGCCAGCAGCTTATGCACCGCGACGTTGGAGCGGGCCTCCTGCACAAAGCGCATCAGGCCGCTGATCATCACCATCGTCAAAATAATAATGGCCGTCAGGGGGTCCGCGCCCTCGCCCTGCGAAAGGGGCAGGAGGATGTCCATCACAACAGAGGCGCTGGCCAGCACAACAAGAATGACGGTAAACGGATTGACGAACGCGCCCACAATGCGTTCAAAAAGGGTTTTTTGCCGTTCGTGGCTCACCCTGTTGTTGCCGAACCTGTCGCGGCTTTGCTCCGCTTTTTCCTCGCTCAGGCCCTTCAGCGTGGTGTCCAGGCTGTCTAATACAGCTTGTATGGAATTGCTGGACGCGCTGGCGTACCTTTGGTTTACCGCCTCCCTGACAGCGGTTTCCCGCGCCGCCTTGCGCGCGCCGCGCCCGATCTCTTTTTTCATTCGCTCCGCCTCCTTTTTTCATTCGCTCCGCCTCTGAATTGTCTTTGTGTTTTTATTTTAACTTGACTGCCGCTAAAAAAACAAAAAATAAAAAACGGCAGCCTGGAAAAAAATCCGGTTGCCGTCGTATGTTGTCCTGTTGGAGCGTTTCAGGCATAGCGAGCCCGCGCAAGAAAAACGGCCAACAGAAGTGTTCTGTCCGTTTTCCCCGCTGTTCGTCCATTCAGTTTCCATCGACAGCAACTGGGCCTACTACCTCCCGGGTCCATTTTCCTCACCTCGCTTGCGTCTGACATTCGTCACTGAAAAAAATCAAAAATCCCCTGCCAGGCAGGAACGCTGGCAAAGGATGGTCATCCAATTTTACTGTGCGCGAAGCAATGCGGCATATCGCGCGTTACAGCCACCGTTCAAGCTTTAGCTTCACAGGGCGTGTCGTTGCATTAGACTATGCCTTGGTTTCGACATAGCCTGCTAACCTTCTCATAGTGTCTCCACTACTCTGCGGCAGCAATCCAAATCCCCGTGGTAGCCTTACCTACCGGAAAATATTTTGATTGTTAATATATTATACACATCCCGGACCTTTCTGTCAACCCCAAAACTCCCTCTTGTCAAAAAATTTCATTTCAGCTATAATAGAGGCCTGAGTGGAGGGGAATGCTTTGAAGAAGAGAGCCGGCCATGTGACAGGGCGAATCGCGGCCCTTGCTTCGCTGTGCCTGATTCTCTGTTTTGTCAGCGCCTGCGCCGAAAGCAACGGCGGCGAGGGCCTGATCGTCTGCAATGACGACGCGTATACCTCTTATCCGGACGCTGTATCCGGCCTGCTGCCGGATTACACAGTGACGCGGGCCGAAAACAACGCTTTCAGCTATCTGGAGCAGGGCGCTGTCGTCGAGGTGTTTGACGCGCAGGCGGTTCCCGCCCTGGAGGCGGGCCTGGCGAAATACTGGTACCCGCAATACCTGGCCACAGTGGTCGTCGCCGTGGACCTGGAGCGGACGGATGCCCGGATCAGGGGCTGGCGGGATCTGCTGGCGGCGGACACCGCGGTAGGCTTCGGCGACAGCAGCGTCAACCGCCAGCTGCTCATGGCGGCGATGGCATACGGCCTGGAGGGCGGGGAATTTACGCTGAACGAGGCCGCGAGGCTGCTGGCGGCGCTGCGGTCCAAAGGGCGGCTTGTCCGCAACTCCTTTCAGCCGCCCATCGTCATCTGCTATGATTATCAGGCGGCGGCGCTGGCCCGGCAGGGCCGGAGCATCGAAATCGTCGTGCCGGAGGAGGGCACGCTGAGCTACGAAAAGGGCCTGCTGTCCAACTGGCCGCTGGTGTTTGAGGGCGATATTGACACGGCTATGCTGTCCGCCGGGCTCCGGCCGGTGAGCGCGGCCGATGATGAGCGCGCCCCGCGCGTTACGGATTACGGCCACCTGAACGCCGTCTGCCAAAATGTTGTCCGCGTGCTGCGGCGCACGGTGTTCCGGGTCCGCCTGTTTTCCTCGGCGGATGGCCGCGAGCACCAGTTTGTGGCTTTGATGTACATGCTCCTCGTGGCGATATGGACAGCGGCCATTCTCAAACGGGCGATGCAAAAGGGCGTGCGCCGCGCGGCATTCCTTACCGGGCTCCTGCTGCTGGGCTGGATGGCCCTGCGCCTGATCAAATATCAGCTCATCTTCGCCACCTGGCTGAACCGGTATCTGTGGTACGGCTTCTACCTGTTCCAGCTGGCGCTGCCTCTGGTGCTGCTGTGGCTGGCCTGGACCATCGATCAGCCGGAGGGAATGGCGCGTCCGCCGAAATGGATGCGCGCTCCGGCAATCGCCGGCGGGGCCCTCGCGGCGCTGGTGTTCACAAACGATTTGCACAATTGGGTTTTTACGCTCGATTTAAGCAACCCCAACTGGGATTCCGAATACGGCTATGGCGCCGGTTATTATATTGTGATGACAAGCTGCGTCGCCATGGTGGTGTCGGCCATCGCCATCATGCTGCTGAAAAGCGGGCAGAGCCCCCGCAGGAGGAGCTTCGCCTATCCCCTGGCGTTTTGCGCCCTGCCGCTGGCCTATGGCCTTTGCTACATTCTCCGGGTTCCCTTTGCCCTGGAAAGCGATTTCACAATGACGGTCGGGCTGTTTACGCTGCTGTTCATGGAGGCGGCCATGCGCAGCGGCATGATCCCGGTCAATTCGAAATATACGCTGCTGTTTACGCACTCGCCCCTCGCCATGCAAATTGCTGACAACGAAGGCCGCGCCGCGCTTTCTTCCGCGCCGGACCCCCTGCGGCAGGACGAAAACGCCCTGCAATTCACCGCGCCCATCGCCGGGGGCCATGTGCTGTGGCAGGAGGATATCGGTGCCCTGAACCGCCTGCACAAGGAGGTGGAGGCCTCCGTGCGCAAGCTCACGGCGGCCAACGCCCTGCTGGCGGAGCAGGAGCGCATCCGGCGGGCCGTGGACGAGGAAAACGCCAGAACGCTGATCATGTCGCAGCTAGAGGCCGAGATCGCCGCCTGCACGGCGAGGCTTTCCGCCATGCTCGGCAAGCGCGAAAGCGCGGCCAGGATCATGCTGCTGCTTTGCTATATCAAGCGGCGCTGCAACCTGTTTTTTCGCGAGCGCGAGACACGCGAGGACCCCGCGGAGGGGCTTCTGCCCGCCGATGAGCTGATGGCCTATATCGACGAGCTGGCGGAGCTCGCGGGCTACGCGGGCGTCAAAATCATGACGATCAACCAAATGACCGCGCGGGCCGACCTGCGCCGCGCGACTTTGTTTTGCGACTTTTTCTACAACGCCGCCGATTGGGCCGCCGGCTGCGCCTGTTCGTCTATGCTAACGCATTTAGGGCCGGGGCAGGCGCTGCGGCTGCTGTTTTCCGGGGACGCGGGCGCTTTCCGGACAGAGGACGGCCTGGCGGAGGCCATTGCCCGCGCGGGGGGCACGGTTACGATAAAAGCCCTGGACGATTCAGTGGGCGTCAGCCTTGCCTTTCCGGAGAATGAAATCTAAAAAAAACTAACCGCCGTGGATAGGGCGGTCATGCGGATTTTAGCTTATAATCAATTCCCAAATAAATATAGATCCGGAGGACCGCGTGATGAAAAGAACACTTACGATTCTGCTTGCGCTCCTGCTCGGCCTTGCCCCGCTGGTCGGATGCGGCGAGAGAGAGAAGAACCCCGAACCGGCTCCGCTTGCCGTCGCCCCCTTTGCCGAGCTCCGGGATAACTACGCCTGGGCCATCAGCAATGGGGATTGGGAGACGCCCGGCACGCATCTGGCGGCGGTGGAATACGCCGGAAGCCCGGAAAGCCTGACCCTGGCGGTCGGCTGGAACCAGCTTTTCCCCCTGCGCTATGAGGGGGAGAAGGAGGCCACCGGCGAAAACGGCGAATACGGCGCTTCTTACGCGGGGATTGCCGGCCATTATTGGAGCGTCGAGAGCATACTGCCCGTCGGCTGGGGCAGCTGCCTCCTGCTCCCCGCGTCCTGCGAGGCCGGCATCCTGGCGCTGACGCCCGCCGTGGCCGGGGAGGATATCGTCAACGGCTTTTACAACCACGGCCACCCACCCGCCGATCCCGCGGATGTGACGGAAATGGAAGGCCGCAAAAACGGGCGGAGGGTCCTGCATTCCGAGCTGCTCGCCACCGACGAAAACGGCGGCCGGGTTTCCCTGTTCCAGTTTGAAAGCACAGACATGGGCCTGCTGGTTCTGGCCTATATCAATGGGGACAGAGTGATCGCGCAGGAGTTCAGCAACCCTGTTGACGAGCACGGCGTCATCTGGCGGGCGGACGCGGAGGAGGACGATATCTGCGTATTTGAGGTCACGATGCTGTGCGAGACCGACGCGGGCCTTGTCCTCGCCTACCTATGGTACGGCCCGGAGGGAACCGGCAAATTGCTGGTGGCGGAGGACGGCGGGGCGTTTGTTGAGCTCGCCTCCGACGCATGGACCTATGACCACTGGGAAAACCGGTATTACCGCCTGACGTCATAGGCGGCGGCATATCATGAATGCTCTTCCCGGTCCCTGTAATACTGCGTCTTGGGGCTGGGGTGCGGATTTTCCTCCCATACGCGCTGTGCCACCGGAGCCCAGGCCGCGGCGTAGCGGTCGCATTTGGCGCATAGCTCGTCCACGGGCTCGGGGGCTTTCAGGTCCGTGGATTTCGCTCCCGTGCGATTGACCATAGCCCGCAGCCGGTCGGGGTTTTCCAGCATCGGGCAGGGGCGCAGGTGATTGTCGTTGAAGGGCTGGCCCTTGTAATACTCCTGGAACAGCGGGCGCTTGAGGGCTTCCAGCAGGCTGTGCCGGCGGATGTTGGAGTCCGCGTAGTGGATAAATACGCAGGGCTCGATATCCCCGGCGGAATTGATGTGGAAGTAATTGCGCCCCCCCGCGATACAGCCGCCCACATATTCGCCGTCGTTCTGAAAATCCATGATGAAGATCGGCTTGCCTGTCTTGCTGTCGCGGATACGGCGCAGCCAGCGGTACATCTCCTCCCGCTGCTCAGGGCGCGGGATCAGCTCCGGCCGCGCGTTCTTGCCCACGGGCATATAATTGAAATAGAACGAGAAGCGTACGCCTCTTTTGATGACCTCGTCCAGGAAGGCGTCGCTGGTGACGGTTGGAATGTTTTCGCTGGTATAGCAGACGGACATGCCAAAGATACAGCGCTCCTCCCGCAGGAGATCGATGGCCCGCATGGAGCGGGCATAGCTGCCCTGGCCCCGGCGGGCGTCATTGCTTTCCTCAAAGCCCTCCAGGCTGATGAGAAAGATGACGTTGCCCAGCTTCTTGATGGCCCGGCAGAGCTCCCGGTCGATGAGCGTGGCGTTGGTATAAATCAAAAAGGTGCTCTCTTTATGCTTCGCGGCAACGCGCAGAATGTCGTCCTTGCGGAGCAGAGGCTCGCCGCCGGTGAGCATATAGACCCGCGTACCCAGCTTCGCGCCCTGGCTGACGATGGAATCCATCTCGGCCAGGGTTAAATTTTCATGCTTATGGTACTCCCCGGCCCAGCAGCCCTTGCAGTGAAGGTTGCAGGCGCTGGTGGGGTCAAAGAGAATCTGGAAGGGAATATTGCAGCCGTATTTTTCGCGGTTTTTGCGCACAAGCCTGGTGCCGTTGAGCGCGCCCACGCCAAAGGAGCAGATCAGACGGCGCAGCATGTCCCGGTCCGTCTCCCGCAGAATGCGCAGCGCGAGCTGCGTCCAGATGTTTTCCGGGTCCATGGCGCCTTTTTTGACGGCGTTGATCGTCTTTGCCGGGAAGCTTTTGCGGGACAAGCGTTCCATGAAGTCCACGAGCTTCACAAGCTTCGGCCCGGGGTCTTTATCGACATAGCGCAGCAGCGGCCGCAGCGCCAGGGACGCGGCGGCCCGCTCCAGGGTTTCGGTCAGTTTCATAGATTCCTCCTGAAATTCGCCTTATATTTGTTGCGCCTCTATTTCCATGACGCAATGTATCGCTCCAGCTCTTCTATTTCATAGGCCGCGATGAGCTCTGTCAGCCGCTGCGCCGTGCCCTTGGCGTGAGCATCGTCGAAGCAGTCGTAATAGCGGCTCCTGTCGGCATATTTGATGTTCACGGGCAGCAGCCCCGCCTTCATGAGCTCCAGGTTCATCAGCAGCCGCCCCGTGCGCCCGTTGCCATCCAAAAAAGGATGGATGCTCTCGAAACGCAGATGGAATTCCGCCGCCCGGGGCAGGCAATCGCTTCGCGCGTTTGCCGCCGCCTCGTTATACTCGCGGAGCAAGGCCTCCATTTGCACCGGAACCAGGTATGGCTGCGGCGGGGTGTGCGCGCTCCCAACAATCCGAACCGGCATGCGGCGGTATACGCCCCTGTTTTCCTGGTCATGCATCAGCACCAGTGCGTGGATGTCCAGGACCGCCCGCTCCGTCAGCGGAAGCCCCTGATCCACCAGCCCAACGATATAGCGGAACGCGTCCCTGTGGCCGATGGCCTCCAGATGCTCCTTCAGCGGCTTTTCCGCGATGGTGACGCCCTCCTGCAAAATCAGCGCGGTCTCCCGCAGGGTAAGCGTGCCGCCCTCTATGGCGTTGGAGTCGTAGGTGTTTTCTACCGCGAACTCTTCCCGCAGGCGCGCCAATTCTCCGGCGTTCAAGGGCCTCAGTTCGGCCAGCTCCGTCCGCAGCTCCTCTACACGCCGCAGCGCTTTTGATATCATTCCATCTCTCCCGCGCGCTTCAGCTGCCGCTTCAAGTGATAAACACTCTTCGTGTTCATGTTATATTCCGTCATGATCCGCAGCATCCAAAGCTCCTCCGCGGCAGCCAGGACATTCCCGAAAAGAAGCACGAACAGCAGCGGGTTCGGCAGCTTCGTGCTGAGAACGATCACCACCATCATGAAGTAAACCGGAATCGTCGAGGCACGGATCAGGATGCTGTGAACGAAGCCCCAGCGCTTGAATTTTGCCTTTGTGTAGACCGCGGCCACCGCCCTGATCAGGAGAACCACCGCGAGGCAAATAAAATTATAGGGCGCGATATAGAGCCCCTCTATCGCGAAAACCGCCGCGATGATCGAGCTGAAGGTGAAGATCACGTCCGCGATGCTGTCCAGCTGCGCGCCGAATTTGCTGAACCATTTATACCTGCGGGCCAAAAAGCCGTCCAGCACGTCCGTGAGCCCCGCCGCGCCATATACGGAGAGAAACAGCCAGGGATATCTCGTGATAAAGGGCAGCGCCAGGGACAGCGGGATGCGCGTTGCCGAAAGAATGTTTGGTATATGCTTCGCTTTCATTATTTACCCCAATCTAACTCACATCCATGAACGCTTGTTCGTTCATTCTAAGACTCTATAAGCTCTTTTCCGCCCATATAGGGCCGCAGCACGGCGGGAATCGCCACACTGCCGTCCTCCCGCAGATTGTTCTCCAGAAGGGCGATGAGCATACGCGGCGGCGCCGCCGCGGTATTGTTGAGCGTGTGGGCGAAATAGCTGCCCGAAGCGCCCTTTACCCGGATGCCCAATCTTCTCGCCTGGGCCTCGCCCAGATTGGAGCAGCTGCCCACCTCGAAGTACTTTTGCTGGCGGGGCGACCAGGCCTCCACGTCGATGCTCTTCACCTTGAGATCCGCCAGATCGCCCGAACAGCACTCCAGGGTGCGCACGGGGATATCCAAGGAGCGAAAGAGCTCCACGGTGTAGCTGTAGAGCCTGTGGAACCAGTCCATGCTGTCCTCCGGCTCGCAGAGCACCACCATCTCCTGCTTTTCGAACTGGTGGATGCGGTAGATGCCGCGCTCCTCAATGCCGTGGGCGCCGACCTCCCTGCGGAAGCAGGGGGAATAGCTGGTCAGGCACTGGGGCAGGCTGTCTTTTTTCAGAATCGTATCCATGTAACGGCCAATGGTGGAATGCTCACTGGTGCCGATGAGATAGAGGTCCTCGCCCTCAATTTTATACATCATGTTGGACATCTCATCGAAGCTCATCACACCGTCGACGACCTTGGCGCGGATCATATACGGCGGTACGCAGTAGGTGAAGCCCTTGTCGATCATGAAATCACGGGCATAGCTGAGCACCGCGGAATGCAGCCGGGCGATATCCCCCGCGAGGAAGTAAAAGCCGTTGCCGCTGGTCTTTCGGGCACTGTCAAGATCAAGGCCCGAGAAGCGTTCCATGATATCCACATGGTAGGGGATTTCGAAAGCCGGTACAACAGGCTCGCCGAAGCGCTGGAGCTCCACGTTTTCGCTGTCGTCCCTGCCGATGGGCACGCTGTCGTCGATCATGTTCGGAATGACCAGCATGATTTCACGGATCTGTGCGGACAGGAGCTTTTCCCGCTCCGCCAAGCCCTCCAGCTCCGCGCCCAGCAGAGCAATTTCCTGTTTTTTTGCCTCGGCCTCTTCTTTCTTGCCCTGGCCAATCAGCTGGCCGATGAGCTTGCTCCCGGCATTCCGCTGGGCGCGCCGCTGCTCGGCCCCGGAAAGCGCGTCTCTGTACTGCCTGTCCAGCGCAATGACCCGGTCCACCAGCTCCAGCTTGCCGTGCTGGAACTTGCGCTCCATATTCTCTTTCACCAGCGCCGGATTCGCCCGGACAAATTTGATATCCAGCATGGAAACACTTCCTTTCTATGATGGGATGATTTTTATTTCACTATACAGTGTTTTTTGCCAAGCGCGCGAAGCGGCGAGCCGCGCCGCAGGCGCTAATCACCAACTGTGGATAAGGCCTTCACCAATCTGGTTAAATCCTCCTGTTCGAAGAAATCAATCACCAGCCGCCCGGATTCCTCCCGCCCGTTGGTAACTACCTTGATCTTGCGCCCCAGGGCTTGTCCCAGGCTGAGCTCGACCTCGTCAAAGAAGGGCAGCCGCCGCTGGAGCTGTTCGCCCGCCGCCGTTTCCGCCGCCTGCGCGGACTGCGCTTTTAGATACTGCTTCGCCATACGCTCGGTCTCGCGCACGCTGAGATCTTTTTCGACAATCAGCATGGCGAGGGTCATCTGGGCCGGTGTGCCCTCCAGCGAGAGCAGCGTCCGCGCGTGCCCGCCCGAGATTTTGCCCTCCCGCACCAGGATGCAGAGCGGCTCCGGCAGGCGCAGCAGACGCAGGGCGTTGGCCACCACGGGCCGGGATTTTCCTACCCGCCGCGCTGTTTCCTCCTGTGTCAGGCCAAAGGCTTCCATCAGGCGCAGATAGCCCATCGCCTCCTCCATGGGGTTGAGGTCCTCCCGCTGGAGGTTTTCGATGAGCGCCGCCGCCATGGCCTCCTCGTCGCTGAACTCCTTCACCACGGCGGGAATTTCGCTCAGGCCCGCCGCCCGCGAGGCCCGCCAGCGCCGTTCCCCCGCAATAATTTGATATGTACCCCCCGGCAGAGGCCGCACCAAAATCGGCTGGAGCACACCGTGCTCCGCGACGCTGCGGCTGAGCTCCATGAGGCTGTCCTCGTCGAAATCCTGTCTTGGCTGGTCCCGGTTTGGTTCAATGTCCAGGATACGCAGCTTCACCGCGCTGCTGGCGCTGAACTCCTCCAGGCCATTGTCCTCGAAGAGCGAATCCAGACCGCGGCCCAGGCCGCCTTTTTTTACGGGCATACGCTTGCTTCTCCTTCAATAAATGGTATTATCAGACCGCCTGACTTTTCTTTCCGTTCTGCGCCAGGAACTCGTCCGCCAAATCCAGATAAGAAACCGTGCCCCGGGACGCGCGGTCATAATACATCACCGGCTGGCCGAAGCTCGGGGCCTCGGAGAGCCGCACATTGCGGGGAATCACCGTGGAATACACCCGGCGCGGGAAAAAGCGCTTCACCTCGTCCACAACCGCCTGTGTCAGATTGAGCCGCCCGTCATACATCGTAAGGATCACGCCCTCAATATCAATGAGCGGGTTATACAGCCGTTTCACCTGCCGCACCGTGGACATCAGCTGGGAAAGGCCCTCCAGGGCGAAGTATTCGCACTGAATCGGCACCATGACCGTATCCGCCGCGCACAGGGCGTTGATGGTAATCAGGCCCAGCGCGGGGGGGCAATCCATAAAGATGAAGTCGAAGTCGTCCCGCACCAGGGACAGCGCCGCCTTCAGCCGGGATTCCCGCTGCTTGAGCTCCACAAGCTCCAGCTCCGCCCCGGCCAGGTTCATGCTTGAGGGCAGCAGCCACACATTGCTGAAGCTCGTGGGAATGATGGCCTCCGAGGCCTGCGCCCCGCCGACGATCACCTCATAGGAGGACGCGCTCAGCTTCTTCTTGTTGATGCCCAGCCCCGTGGTGCCATTCCCCTGCGGATCGATATCCGCCAGCAGCACACGGTGCCCCGCGGCCCCGATGGCTGCCGCGAGGTTCACCGCGGTCGTGGTTTTTCCCACGCCGCCCTTTTGGTTCACGATGGCAACAATTTTCCCCATATCTCTCGTCCTCCCCGGTGCCCGCGGCACAATTGCTTCGCGCGCGGCGATTGGTCTCATGCGAAACATTATACCATCTATCGGACGAGGATGCAAGCTTTTTCTTGGCTGTTCGCACTTGATTCTATATATTTCACAGCATATTTCACAGCAAAACGCGTGCGCTCTCTTATTTTAATTTCGGCAGAACAATGGCGAAACGGGCAGGCCAATCAAGCCTGCCCGTTTGCCGGATGTGGGGGTGTGAAAGAGAAAAGAAGATAGCAAAAATCAAAAATGTTTCACGTGAAACATTCAGCCGGCCTGCTGCTTTGCCGCGCAGGCGTCTTGCTTTGGAATCCGAACCGTGTACTCTATGTATTCCGCGGTTTCATGCTTGGATGACTCCGCGGGGATTCCCGCGCGCTTCATGGTGTCAATGGCGTGATGGATCGTGTTCACGAACAGGCGGACGTCCCGCACAAGGCGGATCGTGCTTTTTGAGGGAGGGACGGGCTTCGTCTTGTTCCGCAGCAGCGCGTCGATGAGCTTGTCCGTGTCGCTCACATTGAGCTCCTTTGCGATGATCGCCTGCAGAATTTCCTTCTGCTGTCCGGGATTTTCGAGGCGAAGCAGCGCCCGGGCATGGCGTTCGGTGAGATCTGAGGCGCGGATGAGCTCCCGCAGCTCTATCGGCAGCTTGAGAATGCGCAGCTTGTTCGAAAGCGTGGAGGGCGCCTTGCCCAGGGATTTCGCCATGCGCTCCTGAGACACGCCATAGCGCTCCATCAGCCGGGCAATCGCCTCGGCCTCCTCAAAAAAATTGAGGTCCTGCCGCTGCAGATTTTCGACCAGAGCCATCACGGCGGAGGCTTCGTCGGTGCTTTCGATGACCAGGCATGGCACCGTGCTCAGGCCGGCCATCCGTGCCGCGCGCAGCCGCCGTTCCCCGGCGATGAGCTCGTAGCCCCCCGGCGGCTTTCGTATCGCCCGCACGGTAAGGGGCTGGAGGATGCCATTTTGCCGGATGCTTTCCGCCAGGCCCTCCAGCTCGTCGCGCTGAAAGCTCCGGCGTGGCTGATGCGGGTTGGGGCGGATCTCGTCGGTCCGTATGGCCGCCAGCCCCTGTGGCGCGGTGCCCCGTTTCCCGCGGAGCGACTGGATGGGGCCCTTCGGCTTTGTCGCCGCCGCAGCCTTGGCCATCGTTATCCCTCCCTTCACGCTATCACTGTAGCACAAAGCAACAAGCTTGTCCAGCAAAAGCGTTCGGGGCAATCTGCCATCGTTCGGGTCATCACAGCGGTTTTTTTAAGATAAGGGCGGTATTCCTGGGGTATTTTGATGGCGTATGGGATATCTTATCGATCAAAACGGCGCCGCGCTCCCCATAGCTCATGCTTTTCTGATGTATATGGGCCAGCCTTCCGCCCATGACCTCTATCGCGTTCGCGGCCAGCGCCGTCTCCGTTTCCAGGTTCAGGCCCTTCCACGCGCAGAATACCCCGCCCACACGCACAAATGGCAGACAATATTCACACAGCGCGGGCAGAGCCGCCACCGCCCGTGCCGTCACGAAATCGAAGCCTTCCCGCAGGGAGTCCTCCCGGGCCGCGCTTTCCGCCCTGGCGCAGATCACCCGCACCGGCAGATCCAGCAACTCGGCCAGCCGCCGCAAAAACGCCGCCTTCTTTTCCGTGCTGTCCAGCAGCGTCACCGCGAGGCCGGGCCGCGCGATGGCCAGGGCCATGCCGGGAAAGCCAGCGCCCGAGCCGACATCCAGCAGCGTGCTCCCCTCCGGGGGCCGCAGCCAGTCCAGCGGCATCAGGCTGTCGATAAAATGCTTCTGTATAACATCTTCTTCCTCTGTAATCGCCGTGAGATTATACTTTTGATTTTCCTCCAGCAGATAGCGCGCATAGACGCGAAAGCGCTCCTGGGCGAGCGCGTCTTGTTTCACGTGAAACATTACAATTGCCCCTTTGTTTTCAGAAATATCATGAGCACTGAAATGTCCGCCGGGTTCACGCCGGAGATCCGCGAGGCCTGCCCCAGCGTTTCGGGCCGGACCTTCGCCAGCTTCTCCCGCGCCTCCATGCGCAGCGAGGCGAGCTTCTCGTAGTCCAGATCCTCCGGCAGGCGAACCGCCTCCAGACGATTCATCTCCTGAACCTGCGCCTGCTGCCGCTTGATGTAGCCCGCGTATTTCAAATCGATCTCCACCTGCTCGGCCACCTCGCGGCTGAGGTCCCCGGGCCGGGTGCTGTCGTAGGGCTCCAGCGGCGCGTAGCCCAGCCGCGGCCTTCGCAGCAGGTCGGCCAGCCTCGCCCCGGAGGATATCGGCGAGCTGCCCAGGCTCTCCAGCAGCAAATTCAATTCCCGCGACGAGGGAATCGTGGTTTTTTCCGCGCGGCGTTTTTCTGTTTCAATGGCCGCGAGCTTCTCCTGATGCCGCGCGAAACGCTCCCGCGATACCAGGCCCAGCGCCCTGCCATAGGGGAGCAGCCGCCGGTCCGCCGAATCGTGCCGCAGCAGCAGGCGAAACTCCGAGCGCGAGGTCATCATGCGGTAGGGGTCGCCGCAGCCCTTTGTGACGAGATCATCAATCAGCGTGCCGATGTAGGCCTCCGCGCGGCTCAGAACAAAGGCCGGGCGGCCCAGCACGCGGTGCGCCGCGTTGATTCCGGCAATCAAGCCCTGCGCCGCGGCCTCCTCGTAACCGCTGGAGCCGTTGAACTGTCCCGCGCCGAAGAGCCCCGGCAGCTCCCGGAACTCCAGGCTGTGCCGCAGCGCAAGAGGGTCCGCGCAGTCGTATTCAATGGCGTAAGCGGGCCGTGTGACCTCACAGGCCTCCAGGCCGGGAATGGTGCGTAGAAAAGCCATCTGCACATCCTCCGGCAGAGAGGAGGAGCAGCCCTGCAGATACAGCTCCTCCGTCCGCTCGCCGCAGGGCTCCAGGAAGAGCGCGTGCCGCTCCTTATCCGGAAACCGCACGATCTTATCCTCTATACTGGGACAATAGCGGGGTCCGACGCCCTCAATTTGCCCGCTATAAAGCGGAGATTGATGCAGATTTTCCAGAATCACGCGCTTTGTCTCCCGCGTTGTATAGGTCAGATAGCACAGCGCGGATTGCCTCGGCTCTGCCCGCGTTTCAAAAGAAAAAGGCACAGCCTCCGGATCTCCGCGCTGAAGCTCCATGCGCGACAAATCGACGCTGCGCCGATGCAGCCGGGGCGGCGTCCCGGTTTTAAAGCGGCGCAGAGGGATGTCCAGAGCCCGCAGGGCCTGGGTCAAGGCCCGGGCCGAGGGCATTCCATCCGGCCCGCCGTCGCAGCTTGCCTGGCCGACATGCACCCGCCCCCGCAAAAAAGTGCCGGTGGCGAGAATGACGCATTTGGCCGCGATCCGCGTTCCCGTGCGGGTGCTGATGCTCCAGGGCCGCTCCACAGAGCCGGCACAGCGCACAAGGTCAACGATCTCCGCCTGCCTGATTTCCAGGTTCGGCTGCAGCTCCAGGCGGTGCTTCATGCTGTCCGCATAGGCGCGGCGGTCCACCTGGGCGCGAGGGCTGTGCACCGCCGGCCCTTTTCCCAGGTTCAGCATGCGGCACTGTATGGCGGTTTCATCGGCGGCGCGGGCCATTTCGCCCCCCAGCGCGTCGATTTCCCGCACCAGATGCCCCTTCGAGCTCCCGCCGATGGAGGGATTGCAGGGCATATTGCCCACCCAGTCCAGGTTGATGGTAAAAATCGCCGTGCGGCAGCCAAGCCGCGCGGCGGCCAAGGCCGCCTCTATGCCCGCGTGGCCCGCTCCGATGACCGCGATATCAATCAATTGATCCATAGACACTCCCAAAGATATTTCAAAGACTCTTTCAAATGTTTCACGTGAAACATGTTATTTCCCCACACAAAAATGCTCAAACACTTCATTCACAATCGCTTCGCCGGCGCGCTCGCCGGTAAGGGAATACAGGGCCTGTACCGCATCCTCCACACAGATTTGAATCGCGTCCAGGCCAAAGCCCTGTTCCAGTGCCTGTACCGCTTCCTGCAGCGCGGCGAGGGCCTCCTCCGCGCAGTGCCGCTGCCGCTGCGTGGCGAGCATCGGCTCACAGGGGGAAAAGCGCTCCGTACCCAGCAGCCGCTCAAGCGCGCGTGCCAAGCTCTCCAGCCCCTCCCCGGTCGCCGCGCTGACCGGCAGCACATAGGGATGCTTCGCGCGCAGGGCGCCGAGATCCAGTGCCAGGCCGAGATCGGATTTATTGCATAGCACGATCGTCCGCTCGCCTTCGCATTGCGCCAGCAGCGCCTCGTCCTCCTCCGATAGCGGCGCCGAAGCGTCCAGCAGCAGCAGCAGCAGCGCCGCGCGGGCCGCCGCCGTTCGGCTGCGCTCCACGCCGATGCGTTCGATGGGATGCTCCGTTTCATGAATGCCGGCGGTGTCGGTCAGCCGCAGGAGAACATTGCCCAGCTGCACCATTTCGGTCACCGTGTCCCGCGTGGTGCCGGGGAGCTCTGTCACGATGGAACGGCTGTAGCCCGCGAGCTGGTTCATCAGCGTGGATTTTCCCACGTTCGGCTTGCCCAGCAGAACGGTGTCAACCCCCTCCATAACGGCCTCATTGGCCTCGCAGCGGGAAAGCAGCGCCCGCAGGGCTTCCCGCGCGTTATGGAGCGCCAGGGCGACCCGCTCCGGCGGCAGCTCCTCAATGACATCCTCCGGGTAGTCGATCCAGGCGGAGCTGTGGGCGGCCAAAGCGATCAGCCCGCCGCGGATTTCCGCGATGCGCTGGCTCAAGCTGCCGCCCATGGCCGCGGCGGCAGCCCGGCTTGCCTGCTCGCTCCGCGCCCGCACCAGCTGCATCACGGCCTCGGCCTTGGCCAAATCCAGCTTTCCGTTCAAAAAAGCCCGCTTCGTGAATTCTCCCGGCTCCGCCAGGCGCACGCCCGTTCCGCAGGCCAGCACGGCGCGCAGCACTCGCCGCAGCACAATCAGCCCGCCGTGGCATTGAAGCTCCACAACGTCTTCTCCGGTGTAGCTCCCGGGAGAACGAAAAACGAGGCATATAGCCTCATCTATCATTTCGCAATGCGCAGCGCGCAATTCGCAATTGCCATCATTTGGGATCTTTTCGTTCCCTGTATCTCCCAGAACAGGCTGTTCTGGGGCCTCTCCAGCAGCTTTTATTGTTCCGTACATCATATGGTAGCCCTGCAATCGGCTCCAGTCGACGCTTTTTTTACGGTAAAACAGCTTCTGTGCCGTAACTATCGCGGCGGATCCGCTGATTCGCACAATACCGATTCCGCCGGGCGCGTTTGGCGTGGCAATGGCCGCGATGGTATCCAATGCTTTCATATGATTCCTTTCACAGCGGCCGAAGGCAGTGCCGCGCCGCGGGCGCTATTCTGACTGCGGGATGACCAGCGGTACGGCTTCGCCGTCCAGCCGCGCGGCGATGCGGCGGATGGACTGCAGCACCACGCCCTCCCGCAGGGGCGCGCCGTTGGCGGTTTCCATGAACAGCCGCGTCTCCTGGGGTATCACGCCAATGAGCTGAGTCTCTGTAAAATCAATGATGTCGTCGATCATCATCAGCCTGCCGTGAAGGGCGTTCTGCCGGTGAAAACGGTTGACGATGAGCCGTATGTCCTTGCATCCGAATTTGAAGAGCTGCCGCGCGGCGGTGGAAACCGTGCGCACGCAGATAGGGTCCGGCGTGGTGACGATGAGCGCGCGGTTCGCGGCCAGGCAGGCCATGCGGAAACCAAAGCCGATCCCCGCCGGGGCGTCGATGATCACCGTATCATACTGCGGGCAGGACCTGACCAGCTTTTGCAGCATGTCATCCCGCAGCGCGTGCTCCGGCTGCAGCGGCGCGCAAAGCAGATGCAGGTCTCCTCGGAGCATGATGGCCTGGCTGAGCTCACAGCGGTTCAACACCACATCCGCCCAGGTGAAGAGTACGTGCTCGTCCACGCCCAGCATCAAATCCAGGCTGCGCAGGCCAATATCGCAGTCAATGAGCAACACCCTGTGCCCGCGCCGGGCCATTTCCTGCGCCAGGCACGCGCTCACGGTGGACTTCCCCACGCCTCCCTTGCCGGAAGCGACGACGATGCGCTGCTGCTGCGGCATACAAATCCCCCTTATGAATAATCCCTTATACGTTTAGCCCAGCAGCATGTTTTCCAGCTGCGGCGTCGTCAAATTCTCCAGGCTCCCGAAATAGTATTCGTACACATCCCGCACGATGGGGATGGTGGGCTCGGAATTCCGGCAGCCCTCGCCGATGGCGATCACGGCGATCTCCGGCTTGTCAAAGGGAGCGAAGCTGATAAAGATACCATTGCTGATCTGCTCCTGCCTGCCGTTGATCGTGCGCACCACCTGGGAGGTGCCGGTCTTTGCGCCGACCTCCACAGGCAGATCCTTGAAATAGCGCCCCGCCGTGGTGGTGGGCGTGGTGCCCAGGCGATACATGCCCTCTCTCACGACGTCATAATAGGCCTGCTCCACGCCCACCTCGCCCAAAACCTCGGGCAGATTGGCCTTGACCAGCTCCATGGTGCCCGCCTTGCGCACAGATTGGATGAAGTGCGCCCGGTAGCGGGTGCCGTTGTTGGCGATGGTGGCGGTGTATACCGCCATTTGAATCGGCGTGAAGAGATTGTTCTGGCCAATGGCGGTTTGGATGTTGTAGCCCGGGTACCACATCTGGTTGATCCCGGCGCGGCGCTCCGGGGAATCCATCACGCCCATGGCCTCGGGAATCTCAACGCCGGTCTTCTGCCCCAGGCCCATGTGCAGGCGGTAGGAGTTCACCCGCTCATAGCCCAGCATCCGCCCCATTTCATAGAAGAAGGAGTTGCAGGAATCCACCAGGGCCTTCACCACGTTGATGGGCCGCCCGCCGTGGAGCTGCACCTGGCCGCAGCGGAAGCTGGTATCCAGATAATTATAGGTTCCCGTGCAGCGGAAGGTATAGTCTTTTGTGAGAAAGCCCTCCTGCATCGCCGCCAGAGCCACGGAGGGCTTGATGGTGGAGCCCGGCTCGTAGGCATCCAGCAGCGCGCGGTCCCAGAGGGGCTTTTCCGGATTCTTCAGCAGATCGCTCAGGTCCTCCTGATAGTTGGAGACATCATAGCCCGGATAGCTCACACAGGCAAGGATCTCAAAGGTATTCACGTCAATAACCACCACAGCCCCGGCCGCGGGAACGTTGAAGCGCCGCTCCTTGAAATCGTTCATATATTTTGGAAAGCGCTCCTGGATCAGCGCCTGAAGGTTCCGGTCCAGGGTCAGCACCACGGTGTTGCCCTGCTCGGCGGGCTCCACGATCTCGCTTTGCGCGGGCTCGCCCTGAACCACGGTCACCAGCTTGGTGCCGCTCCTGCCCCGCAGCCAGCTTTCCGCCGCCCGCTCAATGCCGAAGCTGCCATACTCGTCGTTGAGCTGGTAGCCATTGTCCTTGTTCGCTTTGTAGTCCTCGGCGCCGATGGCCGCCACCCGGCCCAGCACATGGGGCGCGATGGTGCCGTCGGTATAGGTGCGGATGGGTACGATCTCCGTGGTCACGCCCCGGTAAAAGCCGCTGTTCTCCTTAATCTTCGAAATCAGCTCGTCCGTAACGTTCTTCGCGAAGGTATAGGGATTGCTCGTTCGATAATTCAGGCGCGCCATCTCATATTGCACGGAGGCGATCCCGCGGGCCATGGGGAGCTCAAAGTCCTGCAGGGCATATTTCGCGATGAGGGCGTCCACGCAGTTTTGCGCGGTGGCGTAGTCGTTGAGCTTGAGCATCTCCGCGCTCTTAAGCCAGGCAATGTCGGTCTCCCGGTCTTCTATATATTCCGGCTGGCCCTTTTCGTTCAACTGAATGGGCAGGTTATCAATCCAGCCGGCTCCGTGCGCCTCAAACAGGCTGATCAGCGCCGCGAGCAGCTCGTTGCGCTCCGCCTGGGCCTCCTTGTTATCCCGGCTGGGAAAGAAGGGGTGCTCGAAGACGATGTTCGTGGCGGAGCGGTTTTCCACCAGGGGAATCCCATTGCGGTCCAGGATGACACCCCGGGCCGCGGGAATGGGCACCTCGCTGCTCTGGATGGAGTACTGCCTGGCGTAGGCCGGGCCGTCGATGATCTGCACCTTCACCAGCGTGATCGCGAAGCCCGTGAGCACGGCCAAAAACAGGCCGATGACCGTAACGGTGCGCTGGTTCATCTTTTTTAAGTTCATTCGGCCAGAACACCTCCTTGCCTCCTGCTGGTGCTCCTGACGATTCTGCGCACCAGCAAATAGATCAACGGCGAAAGCAGCAGGGTATACGCCAGGGTCGGCAGGCTGTGCCGCAGCAGCATAGGCACGAGCATGGGGTCGTTGCGCGGATACTCCGCCATCCAGCGCGGAATAAGATACAGCGCCGCCGCCGCGAGATTGAGCAGAAGCACCGTGAGCAGGTTGCGGTTGAGGATATAGCGCATGAGCATCGCGCAGGCAAAGGCGGCCACCGTCAGATAAATCGCGTGCCACCCCCGGGAAAGGCTGGTCACATCCCACAAAACACCCGCCATCGCGCCGAAAAGCACCGCCGCGGCCTCCTGGTCCAGCACGGCGATGGCGACCACCAGGGGGATCAGCGGCAAAGCCGACGCGCCGTAAATGACAGGGAACCACGGCACGTTTTGTGCCATGGCAAACAGGAACACTGTGAGGGCCAGCATGGCCCTGCGCAGATATTTTTTTCTTTTCAGCGGTTCGAGTGGCATAGGGTCCGCCTCTGTCTATTCTTCGGGCACGCGCGTGAAAAAGCTTAAGAAAACGAGGTCAGCACAAACACATCCCGCAGGGCGTCGAAATCCGCCGCCGGGAGCACAATCGCGGTGGCCGTAAGGCTTTGGGAATCGTCGATTACCTCCAGCACCGTGCCGACAATCAGGTCCCGGGGATAGATCTCGCCCACGCCGGAGGTGCAGATATAGCCCCCCGTGGCGACCGCCGTGCTGCGGTCGAGCTCCGCCACCTGGCACAGGCCCTCCTGAGAGAGCTCCACCGTGGTGTTGGACACCCTTCCCTCGCCGGTGAGCGTCTCGTAGACGCTGACGTTCACCTCCGGGTGGAGTATCGTCCGCACCGTGCAGCTGGTAAGCTCCACCTTCGTCACAAGGCCAACCAGATATTTGCCGTATAGCACAGGATTGTTCACCTGAATGCCCGAGCTGCTTCCCCGGTTGAGGGTGAAGGTGCGGAACTGCCCGGCGGCATCCTTGCCGATGACCGAGGCCTCGGCAAACTGGTAGCTGGGCTTTTCCCGCTTGAGCTCAAGGAACTCCTCGTAGAGCGCCAGCTTTTGGTTCGCGCTGTCGAATTCCACAATACGCGCGCGTATTTCCTCAATCTCCTTTGCCTGTCGGTCGATTTCCGCCCGCAGCACAGCGGAGGAACGGAAATAGCTGAAAAAATCCTGCAGGCCGTTCGCGGCCCTGGCGCAAAGCCCTTGCAGTGGGCTGACGACCACACTGACCGCGGAGGTAATCGGCGAGCTGCCGCCGCGCAGGGCAAGGGAAAGCAGCGCGCCCGCGACAAGCGCGGCCATCACAACCGCGAACAAGCGCAGCGCCGTGTTCTTAAACAGCCTCCGCAATGCCGTACCCTCCCGCCGCCTTTCTAGTCACGCGTCATTCGTCCTCACTGGTGGGATAGTACTGGCTGTTTTCCAGGCAGATGCCCGTGCCGTCCACAACGCAGTCGAGGGGCTTTTCCGCCACGTGCACCGGAATCTTCGTCTCCGCCTGAATCAGGCGGTCCAGCCCGCGCAGCAGCGCGCCGCCGCCGGTGAGCATAATGCCGTGGTCGATGATATCCGCCGCAAGCTCGGGGGGCGTTTTTTCCAGCGTGGCGCGAATGGCGTCCAGGATCTGCGTCACCGGGTCCGCCAGGGCCTCGCGGATCTCCTCCGCCGTGACGTCCACATGCTTGGGCAGCCCATCCATCAGATTGCGGCCCTTGATGGTCATGGTACCCTCATTCTCATATGGAAAGGCCGAGCCGATGTTGATCTTGATATCCTCCGCCGTGCGCTCGCCGATGAGGAGGTTGTACTTTTTTTTGATATAGGATATGATAGATTCGTCGAAATTATCCCCGGCCACCCGCGCCGAGCGGGAGGTCACCACGTCGCCCAGAGAGATCACCGCCACCTCGGAGGTGCCGCCGCCGATATCCACCACCATGCTGCCCGTGGCCTCGCTCACCGGCAGGCCCGAGCCGATGGCCGCGGCCATGGGCTCCTCAATCACGCGGACCTCCTTGGCGCCGGCCCCCTTGGCCGCGCCATATACCGCGCGCCGCTCCACCTCCGTTACGCCGGAGGGAATGCAGATGAGCACCCGCGCGCGGCTGAAGGGCGAGTTATTCATGGCCTTGCGGATAAACGCCTTGAGCATATCCGCCGTGACATGGAAGTCCGCGATCACGCCGTCCTTGAGCGGGCGCACCGCCACGATGGAGCCGGGCGTGCGGCCGATCATCTCCTTGGCCTGCATGCCCACGGCAACCACCCGCGGCGGGTTGTGCCGCTGGTCCACCGCCACCACCGAGGGCTCGCGGATCACGATCCCCTTCCCCTTGACAAATACCAGGGTATTCGCCGTGCCGAGGTCAATTCCAATGTCCTGAGAAAACAGCATGCCATGATCTCCTTTTCTCTAATTCACAGATAATTTCACATATTGCTTCCACATATCCGGTTAGAACAGCGGGGTTGTTTTTGCTTAATCAGATTTTTGCTCAATCAATTGAATCATCGAAAGCAGCTTATCCTGATGATACGCGCTTTTTGCCATATAATTGATCTCCAGACAGCCCTTTTCCAGCTGCAGCATCACATTGACATAGCTGCGAATCTCCTCCTGGCCGGGCACGGGCACAGGCACGTCGTAGCGGTACAGCAGGGCTTCCTTTCCGAACAGGGTCAGGCTCTCCTTGCTGAGCTCAACCTCATTCACGGCGCCCAGAAAGTTTTCCTCGCGCTCCGCCATCTGCTGCCTGAGCTCCTCAAAGCTGACGTCCTTGCGGGGGATGTACTGCAGCCTGTCGCCGGTATCCTTTTCATTCAGGATCATGTTCCGGTCGGGCTCATGCTCCCAGCCCTTGGGAATCTTCACGATGAAGTCCGCCAGCTCAAGCCAGTCCTGGCCAAGGGTCTTCTTGTGATAAAAGCAGGGGTATTCCGACACAAGGGTAATCTGCTTGCCGTCGGCGGCTGTCGCCGCGTAGCCGTCCGCCCTGTTGGTCACCAGCTCCACCAGCTTGCCGTCGCTGTTGGTGACGGTGTTGCCCTGCGGGTCCGTCGCCAGCAGGCGCCAGCCGCGCCGGAACTCATCAAAATATGGCAGGCCGCCATAGTCCTTCTTGCCGCCGCAGGCCGCGGCCGCGCCCAGCACCAGGATAGGCGCGGCGACCGCCGCAATCGCCCGGACAAGCGGATTCCCCACGCTTTTTCCGGCGCGCTGTATGTCTTTTGACCGTTTCATATATAGCCCTCCCCCAAGGAACAAACATCCTCTTCATTTTATCTTAGTTATTATTTATTTAGTATAGCAGATGCTGCCATGCTTTGTCAAATAAAAAGCGATTATTTTTTCAGTTATTTTTTCAGATTTATCCTTTTTATTCCTATTATGGGCTTATTTGAGAACCCATATGCGGGGCCAGTCCTTTCGCGTGGTATGTACCCTTCCGCCGCTTTGCGCAATGGCCCGCGCCGCCTCAGCGCAGGCCGCCGTGATCCGCTGCCCCGGCGCGAGCAGGGGAATCCCCGGTGGATAAGCCCAGAGATACTCCCCGCTGAGACAGCCAATCGTGTTGCTGTAATGGCAGGGCCCGGCGGGCGCCTCCAGGGCCTCGGCAATTGTGCGCTCCTGCGCATTCATGGCGGGAAGCGCCCGCGGCGCGGGCAGCTCCTTCGCGCGCTTTCCGCCGCCCGCCCGCTGGTCCAGCGCCCTGAGCGCCTCCGTCAGGCTTCGCATGCTTTCATCGCTGTCGCAGCAGGAGGTCATCAGCAGCACGATGTGCCCCAGGGCATATTCCGGCTCAATGGCATAGTCCCGCCGCAGGCGCGCCGCGAACGCCGCCGCGTCCAGGCCCGTGCCCCGCACATCCAGCACAAGCTTGGCCCTGTCGCTGTTTTGCAGCAGCCGAAGACGCTCCCAGCCCAAAGCCGCCTGATAAAACGCGTCCAGGCGCTTGTCCCATAGAGAAAACAGCTCCTCCTTTTGCTCCGCCAGAACCGACACGCAGCGGTCGATGGACGCCAGCAGCACATAGGAGGGGCTGCTGGTCTGAAACAGGGCCAGCTGGTGCTCCAGCCGGGCAATATCCACCCGCGCGCCGTTCACATGCAGGGCAGCGCACTGGGTGAGGGCGGGCAAGGTCTTGTGCAGGCTATGAATTGTGATATCCGCCCCGCCAAAGCCCTTTCCGATCTCCAGATGCGCGCCATGGGCGGCGTCGGCCAGCAGCGGGATATCCCGCTCATGCAGCACAGCGGCAAGCGCCCCGATATCGCTGGCGATACCCTCATAGGTCGGCGAGGTGATCACGCAGCAGGCCGCTCCCGGATGCGCCCGCGCGGCCCGGCGCAGGGCTTCGGGCGCAATGGCCCCATACAAGCCGAAGCTGTCGTCCCATTCCGGCTCAAGATAGACCGGCCGCAGGCCACAGAGCTCCACGGCGTGAAAGACCGAGATATGGCAGTTGCGGGCCATCAAAATCGTGTCTCCCCGCTTCGTGAGCGCGCGGATTCCCGCGAGAACCGCGCCGCTGCTCCCGTTGACGGAAAAATAGCAGCGCTCGCTGCCCCAAAGCGCCGCCGCCCGCTCCATCCCCTGTTTCAGAACGCCCTCCGGCGCGTGTAAATTGTCAAAGCCCTCAATTTCGGTGATATCTATGTCATAGGGCAGGTCATTGCCCAGCAGCGCCGCGTTTCGCTTGTGCCCCGGCATATGAAAGGGCGCCCGCGGCGCGGCGGCGTAGCGCTTCAGCAGCGCAAGCAGGTCATTCATGCGATTCTATTTCATTCGACAAAACATCCATCGAAATCCGGTCCACATAGCGCCCGTTCCAGAAAATTGCCTCACGGCGGTGGCCGGATTCCACGAAGCCGCACTTTTTATAGCAGGCAATGGCCCGGGCGTTGTCGGCGTTCACGTGCAGCATGATATTATGCAGGTTCAATGTTTTGAAGCCATAGGCCAGCACCAGCCGGATGGCCTCCTCGCCGTAGCCAAGGCTGCGGTCGTCCGCCTCGCCCAAAAAAACGCCCATCTCCGCCGTTCGGTTGGTGTGGTGGAAGTTCATCAGGCTGATATTCCCCAGCAGGCGGTCCCCCTCCTTGAGGATGATGGCGAAGCAGCAGCCGGTCTCGCTAAGCTCCTCCAGGATTTTGCGCTCGCGGCTGAGGCTGATCAGCTGGCTGTGCAGCGAAAGCCAGGTGGAGACCTCCGGGTCGTTGATCCACTTGGTATAAAGCTCAACGTCGTCGGGATTGATAGGCGAGAGGTAGAGGCGTTCGCTCTCCAGCTTTTTGAAGTAGCGCATATGAATCAACTCCTTTGTTTATATGCTTTTTTATTTATATACTTATAGTTCCAGACCGTCAATACAGTGATCGTAAAGCCAGGCGTCAATCACGGACATATCCCCGGTGTCGTAATACGCCAGCAGCCGGCGGTTAAACTCCAGCACATCCTTGTCCCTGACGGTAAAAATACCCGCGCCGGCCTGTATCAAAATTTTGTTTGCGCCGAGTGTGCTTGTGCGCTTGTTGCCGTCCCAAAAAAGCTGTGCCCGGCAGGCCCGGAGAAAAAAGCTGATCGCCCGCTGGGTTGCCGTGCCCGGCAAATCGTCCAAAAGGGCCTGCGCGCTTTCGTTTGTAGGGACGGCTTCGTTGCGCGAGACATGCTCATTGATCCTGCACAGATAATCCAGCGTAAATGGTTCTTGCGCCGTGGAGGTGACAAACCGCCAGGCATCGCGCAGATTCAGGATGGTTTGAATATCGTCCAGCGTGACCGCGCCGACATTCACGCCCTCCAGAATCGTATAAGTCTCCGGGAACGTTACGCTGCAGCCCTCCAGCTTGGCGCTGTTGTAAATGTAGTCAACAACGTTGCGCTTGGCCAGAAAGATATTTTGCTCCAGGGTCATAGCGTATTTGTCGGTCATCCGTTCTTCCTCACATCACCGCAGCAGTTCTTGAACTTCTTGCCGCTGCCGCAGGGACACAGCTCGTTGGGGCCCACTTTTTTGCCTTTTCTTATGGTGCGGGCCTGGGCCGTGCCGTCGGCGGCGCCGCCCGCCGCGCTGGCGGCGGTCTCTTTTGCCACCTGCCTGCGCTCGGTCTCCTGCTGGGTGCGGATGCGCAGCGTCACCATCTGCCGCACGGTATCCTCCCGGATGTTGGTGGTCATCTCGTCGAACATGTCGTAGCTTTCCATGCGGTAGGCGACAACGGGGTCCTGCTGGGCATAGGCCCGCAGCCCGATGCCCCGCTTGAGCTCCTCCATGGCGTCGATGTGCTCCATCCAGTGGGTGTCCACGCTGCGCAGGAGCACCATGGACTCGAACAGCCGCATGGTTTCGGCGCCCAGCTCCCGCTCCCGGGCGTCATAGCGCTCCCTGTAACGGCCGATCAGCATTTCTTTGGCTTCCTCCGGCTCGAATTCCCCGCCGGTAAAATCATTCGGCACCGTCGCCCAGCCCAGGTATTTCTCCCGGAGCCCGCCGATGTTCCAGTCTTCCCGGGAAACGTTTCCGGAGCAGTAGAAATCCACGTTTTCGTTGATGCTCTCCTCGAGCATATGCAAAATGACGGGCTTGAGCTCCTCGCCGTCGAGCACCTTGTTGCGCTGGCCGTAGATCAGCTCGCGCTGGCGGTTCATCACGTCGTCGTACTTGAGCACGTTTTTGCGGATGGCGAAGTTCTGGCCCTCTATCTTCTTCTGGGCGTTCTCAATGGAGGAGGACACGATCTTCGCGTCCAGGGGCATATCCTCCGGGGCGTTGAGGGTGGTCATCACGTTGCTCAGCCGCTCGCCGCCGAACAGGCGCATGAGATCATCCTCCATGCTGAGATAGAAGCGGCTTTCGCCGGGATCTCCCTGCCGCCCCGCGCGGCCCCGCAGCTGGTTATCAATGCGCCGGGATTCGTGCCGCTCCGTGCCCAGGATGAACAGGCCTCCCGCCTCGCGTACCTTTTCGGCCTCGCTCCGGATGCCGGCCTTGTATTTCTCCTCCAGCTCGGCGAACATGCGCCGGGCCGCGAGAATCTCCTCGTCCTGGGTTTCCGCGAAGCCCGTGGATTCGATGATCAGCTCCTCGCTGAACTGCATGCGGCGCATTTCGGCCTTGGCGAGATACTCCGCGTTGCCCCCCAGGATGATGTCCGTGCCGCGGCCGGCCATATTCGTCGCGATCGTTACCGCGCCGAAGGTACCCGCCTGGGCGATGATCTCGGCCTCCCGCTCGTGGTTCTTGGCGTTGAGCACGTGGTGCCTGATCCTGCGTTTTTCCAGCAGCTTGCTGAGGAACTCCGATTTTTCCACCGAGACCGTGCCCACCAGCACCGGCTGGCCCTTCTCGTTGCAGGCGAGAATCTGCTCAATCACCGCCTTGAACTTGACCATCTCGGTCTTATACACCGCGTCGGAGTTGTCGCGGCGCACCATGGGCTTGTTGGTGGGCACCTCCACCACGTCAAGATTGTAGATCTCCATGAACTCGTCCCGCTCCGTCATGGCGGTGCCCGTCATGCCGGAAAGCTTGCCGTAGAGCCGGAAGTAGTTCTGGAACGTGATCGTGGCCAATGTCTTGCTTTCGTTTTCGATCTTGACGCCTTCCTTGGCCTCAATGGCCTGGTGCAGGCCCTCGTTGTAGCGCCGCCCATACATGATGCGCCCTGTGAACTCGTCGATGATCAGGACCTCGCCGTCCTTCACCATGTAGTCCACGTCTCTTTTCATCACGCCGTGGGCGCGTATCGCCTGGTTGACGTGGTGCTGGATGGTGACATTCTCGCTGTCCATGAGATTTTCCAGGCCAAAATACCGCTCCGCCTTCGCGATGCCGGATTTCGTCAGCGTGGCGCTGCGGGCCTTTTCGTCCACGAGCACGTCGGCGTCCCCGGCCACGTCCTCGGCGTTCTCTTTGTCGTTGAGCTCCTTCACCCGCAGGAGCTTGAGGCTCCCCGCGAAGGAATTGGCCCGGGCGTATAGCTCTGTCGACGCCTCTCCCTTGCCGGAGATAATCAGCGGAGTTCTGGCCTCGTCGATGAGAATGGAGTCCACCTCGTCCACGATGGCGAAGCAGTGGCCGCGCTGCACCTTGTGCTCCTTGTACTGCACCATGTTGTCCCGCAGATAGTCGAAGCCCAGCTCGTTGTTTGTTCCGTAGGTAATATCCGCCTGATAGGCCTCGCGGCGCTCCTCGTTCTCCTTGTCGTGGACAATCAGGCCCACCTTCAGCCCCAAAAAGCGGTAGATCTTGCCCATCCACTCGCTGTCGCGCCGGGCCAGGTAGTCATTCACCGTCACAATATGCACGCCCTTGCCGGTCAGGCCGTTCAGATAGGCCGGCAGGGTCGCCGTATGCGTTTTGCCCTCGCCGGTGCGCATTTCGGCGATACGGCCCTGGTGCAGCAGAATGCCGCCGGCGATCTGCACGGGGTACTGCTTCTTTTTATCCACGCGCCAGGTGGCTTCGCGGCAGGCGGCAAAGGCCTCGGGAAGGATGTCGTCCAGGCTTTCACCATCGGCCAGCCGCTCGCGGAACTCCACGGTTTTGTGCTGGAGCGCGGCGTCGCTGAGCGCGCCGTATTCCGTCTCAAGGGAGAGGACCTTTTCCACCTGTCCCCAGATGCGCTTAATTTCTTTTCTGGAATAGCCTTTGCGGAGCCGTTCGAGGAATGTCATGTTTTTCAATCTGCCTTTCAGAATGGATTTGCTTTTTATGGCCATTTATGGTATATTTATCCCGGAATCTCACCAAAAGGAGGAATTCGCATGCCAAAACGCCAGGACTATATCAGCTGGGACGAATATTTCATGGGCATCGCCCTGCTTTCCGCCCGACGCAGCAAGGACCCCCGCACACAGGTGGGTGCCTGCATCGTGGGCGCGCAAAACCGCATCATGTCCGTGGGTTACAACGGCCTGCCCACCGGTTTAAGTGACGACGAATTCCCCTGGGAGGCGGAATCCGAAAGAGGGGAGATCGGCACAAAGTACCCCTATGTCTGCCACGCGGAGCTCAACGCCATCCTCAACAGCGGCGGCCGGAGCCTTGAGGGCTGCCGGATCTATGTGGCGCTCTTCCCCTGCTGCGAATGCGCCAAGGCGATCATCCAGTGCGGCATCCGGGAGGTCCGCTATCTTTCGGACAAGCACGCGGGGCAGGCAATTTTCCAGGCCAGCCGGAGGATGTTCGAGGCCGCGGGCGTCAAAATGACAGAGCTCCGGTTTGAGCGGGAGAAAATCAAGCTCGATTTCAGCGCGGAGAACGTCTAAAATCTAAAGTCTAAAGTCTAAAATCTAAAATCTAAAGTCTAATATCTAGCATTACCGGGCAGTGGTCCGAGCCATGCACATCGCATAAAATCGAAGCGTCCGCCAGCATCGGCACAAAATCCGCCGAAGCCAAAAAGTAGTCGATCCTCCATCCCACGTTGCGTGACCGCGCGTTGGCTCTATAGCTCCACCAGGAATAAGCCCGCGTTTTTTCCGGATAGAAATGCCGGAAGGTATCCACAAAGCCGGCGTCAAGCAGCGCGCTGAATTTTTCCCTTTCCTCGTCCGTGAAGCCGGCGTGGCGGCGGTTCGGCCCGGGCCGCGCGAGATCAATCTCCCGGTGCGCCACGTTCATGTCGCCGCAGATGACCACAGGCTTATCCTGCGCGAGACCGGAGACATAGGCCCGGAAGGCGTCCTCCCATTCCATACGATAAGCAAGCCGCCGCAGCTCGTCCTGGGAATTGGGCGTGTAAACATTCACCAGCCGAAAGCGCTCGAACTCCAGCGTAATGACCCGCCCCTCTTTGTCGTGCTCCTCTATACCCATCCCGAAGGATTCCTCCAGAGGCTTTGTCCGCGTAAATACCGCTGTGCCGGAATACCCTTTTTTCTGCGCGGCGTTCCAGTAGGCGTGGCAGCCCTCGGGGGCAAAATCCACCTGCTCCGGCCGGGCCTTTGTCTCCTGCAGGCAGACGATATCGGCCCCGAAGGCGTCAAATGCTTCCTCGAAGCCGCTTTTCAGGCAGGCGCGCACACCGTTGACGTTCCATGAAACCAGTCGCATATGTACCCTCTTTTTCTCAAAGACTACCCCGCGTATCGCTTTAGTATAACATATATGGGCAGAAATTGCTAGTGGTTTGTTTGGATTTTTTGTTAGAAATCTCTCCCTTTGTCAATGATGTGGCCCAAAAAGAATTAGGCGCGCCGAGAAAATGGCAGAGAGATGGATTTCAGGCGGATTTTTGTGAAGGCGAGGAGCGGAGCGACGA
>WRMQ01000009.1 GCA_009777055.1 Oscillospiraceae bacterium | reverse complement strand
CAGAAAGATCGATGCCGCCGCCGTGCACCGCGCCGCTGCCGATCGTGGTGTTGTATTCCACATAACCGCCGTCCAGGGTAAAGGTGGCGTTCGCGTTGACATAAGCGCCGCCGCCGTTGACGCCGTTGTTATAGGCGATGGCGCCGCTTGTCATGTACAGCTGCGAGCGCAGAACGTAGGCCCCGCCCACGCTGGTGCCCGTGTTGTGGTCAAGGCTGCCGCCGTATATGTCCATCCTGCAGGAGACAGCCGCCGTCCCGTTCAAATAAACGCCGCCGTTGCTGCCGCCGTCGTTGTAGCGCACCGCGCCGCCGTTTTGCAGCCGGAGCCAGCCGCCGGCGGCCACGAGCACGCCGGCGGCGTTGCCCGTGGTGCTCTTGTTGTTTTGAATGGCCGCGCCGCTGCTGACAACGAGGTTGGGGACGGAGGGCGCGGCGGCGTTGACATAAAACAGGCTTCCCCCCGCGTTTGTCGCGTAGGCGGTGGTGGCTTTGTTGCCGTCAATCAGAATATTGGTCAAGGTCACGGTGCTGCCCGCGCCCGTAAGCGTGAACAGAACTCCGGTCGCGCCCCGGAGAAGCGTATACGGCCCTCCCGTGCCGGAGGTCATGGTTATGGTTTTGCCCGCGCCGGAAATCGCCACCGCGGAGGTGACGCTGAAGCTTTGCCCCACAACGATTTCTATGTTGGTTTCCGTGCTGGCAAGCGCGCTTGTGAGCTGCGCGTGACTGCTGACGGGAAAAACGATAGACGCCACCCCCTCCTCTTTTTATAGTGTCGCATTTTTGTAGTATCGCATATAAATATGCTGTTCTATTATATTCAAAATAAACAGCCGCGTTCCGGGACAAAGGGACGCCGCCGGAACATGGCGTTCCGGCGGCGTGGGGCTTTTTTTACGCGTTACAGCTGCGGCGCCTTGAACATGACATTGCCGTCGGCGTCCACTTCAATGCCAAGCTCGTTCTCCCTGCGCGTGAATACATCAAACATATGCAGGGTATAGCTGCCCGGCTGCAGGCTGGCGAGAATGCGGGAATACTCCTTCTCATAAAACGTGGTGGTTTCTCCCGTCGCGCTGTTGGTCAGCGTGTATACGATATATTGGCGGTTCGCGTCGGGCTTCGGCGTCACAGGCGGCGCGGCCGCGGGCAGGGGCTGCGCGGGCAGCTCGGGCGGCTCGGGCGTTGGTTCGGGCGGCGCGGGCATTGGTTCGGGCGGCGGCGCGGCAGGCGGCTCCGTCACGGCGGGCTCCTGCGCGGCCTGGATCTGGGCCGCCGCCATAAACGCGCCTTCGTCCAGCTCAATGACGGCTGGCGTCCCCTCGGTAACCGCGGCGCCGTCGAATGTGACGTTGCCCCTTGCGTCGACATAGATGTCGAACACGTTCTCGTTGTGCGCGTGTCCCGCGCAGGCGTCAAGCATATGCAGCGTATAGCTGCCCGGCTTCAGGTTTGTGACAGGCAGAATATCGCCCCTGGCGTAAATACCGTCGCTTTCTCCCGTGGTGTCGTTGGTCAGCGTGCAGTAGGCGCATTGGCAGTTCACGGGGCTTCCCGAGAAGCTGTCTATAAAACGAATGGCAAAGCTCGCCAGCGGGAAAAGCACGTTGAGGGTGGTCTGCAATTTGCTCCGCAAATCGTCTTCAAGCAAGGCGACATTGTCCACCGTTTCCATGACGGAGCGGTTGATATCCTGCAAATCCCCGACAGTCGCTCCTGTCATACCCACGACGGCCTGGATTTTTTCACCTTCCGCGTTCAGCACATGCGACACAGCCGCTTCCTGCAGCGCGATGGAGGCGATGATGCTCGCCAGCGCGGTTCTGGGGTCGATCACTGTCAAAGCAATATCGGGCATCGACATAGGCGCGCGTCCTTTCTAATTTAAAACTTTTGGCATTTACGGGGTTTCAACCGTGGTTTCGTTTGTAATGGTGGGAATGTGTATGCTGGCATCCGCGCCGTCGAACAGAATGGAGCCGTCGCTGAGCACCACAACGGGATACTCGTTGGGGTCAATCTCGTGGCCTTCCGGCGCCGTTATCTGCTGCAGGGTATACAGCCCGGGCGGAATATTGTTGAACCGGATGGAGCTGCCCACCGGGAAGGAGGCGAACTCATTGGGGGGCTCCTCGCTGTCGAACAATATAAACTGCGCGCCCGCCGCGTTGAGGGGAACGCCGTCCTCGTCTACGATTCTGACGGTCAGGGTCGCGGTTATCTCGGGCAGCATGCCGGGATACAGGGCCTCCATGGCCGTGCGCAGCTTTCGCTGCATCTCGCCGGTCAGGGACGAGACGCTGTCGGTCAAGTCGCCAACGGATTCGTTGATGCCCTGCAGCTCTTCCAGTGTGGCATCGGCCATTCCGACGACCGCCTGAATTTTTTCGCCCTCGGCGTTCAAGACATGCGCGACCGCGGCCTCTTGCAGCGCGATGGATGCCATAACTGCCGCCAGCGCGTCTCTTGGCAGAATTTCTTCCAAATTAATTTCGGGCATCGACATGGGGAATCGGCTCCTTCTATTACGTATTTGCCCTTGCCGCGCACAACGCGGTATGTTTCGCTTCGTTACGCGCCGGGCGGGTTTACAGAATTTTTTCTTACGGCCCTGCCGCTTCCGGAATTTCGAGGACAGCCAAGACGGTCCTCAGCTTATTGTGCAGCGATGTTTCAATACTCGAAACGGTCTCCATCATTTCGCCCACGGCGGTGTTGATCGCCTGCATGTCTTCGGCGGTTGCCGGAACCAAGAGTTCCAGCGGTTCTGCCGCGCCTTCCGGCGTAAAGGTTCCCACAACTCTTTGAATTTTTTCGCCCTCCGCGTTGATGATGTGGGCGAGCGCGGCTTCCTCAAGGGCGATGGAGGCGATGATATTCGCCAGTGCGTTTTCTTCCGTCACTGATGCCGGAATTGTAATTCGGGGCATTGACATCCCAAACGAGCTCCTTTTGTCCAAAATGTGAAGCACCCTCAAATGCTGAAAGGATTCTTCACCCTATCATATGCCGCCCCGGCAAATTTGCCACCGCGGCATCATATAGATAAGCAGGGACGGGTTCCGTGCGCATTCCGTGTTTAGAAAGAATGAGGCCATGAGAGACGAAGAGCTGAAGATGCTGCTGCTCGCCTTGGCATATGGATTCTCGCGGAACAACCGCACGCTCTATGATATGGTGATGTCCTGCTGTCCCCCCGAACCGCCGCCCGAACCGCCCGAACCGCCGCCCTGCCCCCCGCCGGAGCCCTGCCCTCCGCCGCCGCCCTGCGAAAACATCCGCGAAGCGGCGGCGCGGATTATGGGAAGCATCGCGCTGGGCGAAGCCGCGCTGGCGCACATCATGAACGCGGAGGGAGAAAAAATCCAGGCCGCGATCGCGAACACGGGCGACATTGATAAAATGCTGGAGGTCAACGAGAGCGTAGCCAACATGCTGCGGCATGTCAACACGCTGGAACAAACCCTGCTAGCCAAGCTGCGACTCGTAACGGAATTGGTTAGCAATGAACAGTGAACAATTAACAATGAACAATTAGGCCGGTCCGCTGTTCGAAATAAACAGCGGACCGGCTCAATTGTTCATTATTCATTGTTCATTGTTAATTCGACATAACCAGGCAGCCCTTCGGGCATTTTTCCAGGCATTGGCCGCAGCCTGTGCATAGCTCAAGGTCAATTTGGGCCAGATTGTTTTCCACGGTGATCGCGCCTGTGGGGCAGGCGCGCTGGCATAGCCTGCAGGCGATGCAGCCCGCCTTGCATTGCTTTCGCACCACGGCTCCCTCCGCCCTGGAGGAACACAGGTTGAGCGCCTTGCCGCGGGCTACCATCATTGTGATAATGCCCTTGGGGCAGGTGTTCACGCACAGCGAGCAGCCGTGGCACAGCTCGGGATCTACCCAGGCAATGCCCTCCCGCAGCGTGATGGCCCCCTGTGGGCAGAGGGCGGCGCAGTCACCAAGGCCCAGGCAGCCGCGGCCGCAGAGCTTTGGCCCGCCATAAAGCAGCGCGGCCGCGGCGCAGCTTTGCTCCCCCTGATAGCCGCAGCGCTGGCCGCAGGCTTCGTCCGTGCCGCCGCAGAGCACCACGGCGTTGCGGTCGGCGACCTTGCCGGCCTGCACGCCCATGATTTCCGCCAGAGCCCCCGCGGCCGTCTCGCCGCCGGGGGTGCAAAGGTTGCAGGGCACGCCCTGCCCGGCGATGGCCTCGGCATAGCCCATGCAGCCGCTGTAGCCGCAGGCGCCGCAATTGACGCCCGGCAGCGCTTCGTTCAGCCGCAGCACGCGCTCATCCACGGGCACATGCAGCACGACGGAGGCGATGGCAAGCCCCACCCCGGCGAGCAGCCCTATGCCCGCAACGATGGCGGCGGCCAATAGAATAGATGTCATATGCGCATCTCCTTGGATTTATAGTACGCTGAAAAAATGATCAGGCAAAAATCTGTTCCACGATTCCGCCGAAGCCCAAAAAGCTCAGGGATACAATCGACGCGGCGACCAGCGTGATCGGCAGGCCCTGAAAGGCCTTTGGAATATCGCTGTGCTCCATACGGCCGCGTACGCCGGCAAAAATCACCATGGCCAGCAAAAAGCCCGCGCCGGCGCCCAGGGAATTCACCATCGACGACACGAAGCCAAGGCCGTCCTGCGCGTTGAGCAGCACCACGCCCAGCACCGCGCAGTTGGTGGTGATCAGCGGCAGGTAGATCCCCAGGGACTGGTAGAGCGCCTTGATGTAGCGCTTCAGCACGATTTCAACCAGCTGCACCAGCGCCGCGATGACCAGGATGAATACGATGGTCTGCAAATACGCCAGGCCCTTGCTTTCCAGCAGCGCGTTAAGAGGCCAGGTCACGGCTGTGGCCAGGGCCATGACGAAAATCACGGCCAGGCTCATGCCCACGGCGGTATTGACCTTTTTCGATACGCCCAAAAACGGGCAGATGCCCAAAAAACGCGCCAAAACGAAATTCCCGGTGAGCACCGCCGCGAAAAACAGGGAAATCCACTCTTTTGTCATGTTGCGCAGCCCCCTTCGCATTCCATGCAGCTCATGCACTTATTTTCTTGCTTTCTGGCTCTGGGGCCCTGCAGCTTGTTCGCCAGGGCGATCATGCAGCCGCAGACGAAGAAGCCGCCGGGCGGCAGGATTAAAATCGCGGCGGGCGTGCCGAACAGGCTTATACCCGCGAAGGCGCCCGCGCCAAAGATTTCGCGCAGCGCCGCGATGAGGGTCAGCGCGGCTGTGAAGCCTATGCCCATGCCGATGGCGTCGCAGGCCGAGGCCGCCACGCCGTGGCTGTTGGCGAAGCCGTCCGCGCGGCCGAGGATGATGCAGTTGACGGTGATGAGGGGCAGGTAAATCCCCAGCGCGCTGTCGATAGCCGGCACGTAGGCCTTGACGAGCATCTGCACAAGGGTTACAAGGCCCGCAATAACCGTGATATAGGCCGGTATGCGCACTCTGTCGGGAATGATTCTGCGCAGGGCGGAAATAATGATGTTCGACAGCAGCAGCACGATAGAGGCTGCCGTGCCCATCCCCAGCGCCGCCGTGACCGTGGTGCTCACGGCCAGGGCGGGGCACATGCCCAGCAGCAGCCGCAGCACGGGGTTTTCCCTGAGGAAGCCCTTAGTCAGCTCTTTGCCCAGATCAGCTTTTATTTCTTTTCTTGCTTTCATGGCGCGATCACCTCCCCGTAAATCTCCAGCGCCTGGTTGACGGCATGGACGACGCCCCGGCTGGAATAGGTCGCGCTGGCGATATCGTCCACGCCCGCGGCGTTTTTCTGGCCAATGAACTGCCCCAGAAAGCCTTCTTCCTTCACCTTTGTGCCAAGGCCGGGCGTTTCGCCGTCGCAGGCGACCACCTGCACCCTGACAATGTCTCCCTGTGGGCCAAGCCCCGTGGCGACCTTGATCGCCCCGCCGTAGCCCTGGGCCTCGGTTTCGACGCAATACCCTATGACGGCGCCGTCTTTTTTCGCGATAAAATAATCGCCCCCGCTTTCAAATTCCGCCCCGGGAAAAATCTGCTGCCGGGCCAGATCGGCCCCGCGCTTTTCGTTGGCGGCGATGGGCGCCGCCGTCAGGGCGTTCACGGCCGCCAGGGCCCCGGCGACACACAGGCAGATCAAGGTCAGCGTCAGCGCCGGTTTCAGGATTTCCTTCAGGCTAAGCCTTGGCATGGGTCTTCCCCTTTCTCTTTTCCCCCAGGGCTCTGGGCGCGGTGAGCTTTTCAATATGCGGCGCGAGCAGGTTCATCAGCAGAATGGCGAAGCTCACGCCCTCCGGCATATTGCCGTAAAAGCGGATCAGGCAGGTCACGAGGCCGCAGCCCACCGCGAAAACAACCTTGCCCCAGCGGTTGACCGGCACGGTAACGTAGTCCGTCGCCATGAAGACCGCGCCCAGCAGCAGCCCGCCGCCCAAAATCTGATAGGCCATGAACTGCGGGTCAAAACGCCCGTAAAGCAAGCTGAATATGGCCACCGTGCCCACAAAGCAAAGGGGAATCAGCGGGCTGATCACCTTGACCAGGCACAGGAATATGCCGCCCAGCAGCAGCGCCAGGGCGCAGGTTTCGCCCAGCGAGCCGCCGTGGCGGCCCAGGAACATATCCCACAGGCCGGGCAGCGCCTGCCCGGCGCTTTCGTCCGAAAGCAGGTTCATCGGCGTGGCCGCGGCGACCGCGTCCGCGCCCCAGCTGTGGCCGGTGGGCGCGTTCCAGGAGGTCATTTGGGCGGTAAAGCTGATCATGAGCACGATGCGCGCCGTGATGGCCGGGTTGGCAAAGTTCTGGCCGATGCCGCCGAACAATTGCTTGACGATCACGATGGCCACCCCCGCCCCGATGGGTACCATCCACAGCGGCAGCGTGGCGGGCAGGTTAAATGCCAGCAGCAGGCCCGTGACCACGGCGCTCCAGTCGCCCACGGTCTGTTTCTTTTTCAGGGCGAGGCTCCACAGGGCCTCGAAGCCGGCGCAGCAGGCGACCGAAACCGCCGTAACCGCCAGCGCGCGGCTGCCGAAATTCCATACGGCGGCCGCCAAGGAGGGCAGCAGGGCCAGGCACACAAAAAGCATGATGCCCGGCGTGCTCCGCGCGCTGCGGATGTGCGGCGAAGCGCTCATTATACTTTCGTTCATTTCACCGCTCCTTTCGCCAGTTTTTTCCCGCGTTGTATTCTCTGCACAAGCTCCCGTCCCGCCGGGCAGATATAGGCGCAGCAGCCACACTCCAGGCAGGCGGACGCGTTCAGCCGCACCAGGGTCTCCGTCTCCCGCGCCAGGCAGGCCCGCTCCAGCAGGAGCGGCCGCAGCCGCATGGGGCAGGCGGATACGCAGGCGCCGCAGCGGATGCAGGGGGTTTCGGGCTTTGGCTTCGCCGCGCGGCGGCCCAGCAAAAGAACCGCCCCGTCGCATTTGCCGATCACCGTGTCCAGATCGGGAACAACGCGGCCCATCATGGGACCCCCCAGAATGATTTTCGACGGGTTGGCCTCCGCCATTCCGCAGAACGCCAGCAGCTCCCGCAGGCTGATGCCGATGGGCACGCGCAGGTTCACCGGCTTGGGCACGGCGTCGCCGTCGATGGTCACCGTCCGGCTGATCAGGGGCTTGCCCGTGCGCAGATAACGCCCCAGAAACGCCGTGCTCACCACGTTCATCATCACCAGACCCACGTCGCTCAGCCGGCCCCCCAGAGGGATCACACGCCCCGTGAGCGTCTGGCTGAGCTGCTTGTTCGAGCCCTGGGGATAGCGGCTGGGCACGGCCTTGACGGAAATGGAAAGCGCCGGCGTGCTTGCCCCGGCGCAAAGGCCGCGCAGCAGGGCGATGGCGTCGGGCTTGTTGTTCTCAATGCCGATCACGGCCCTGCCGATCTCCATCCAGCGGCAAAGCTGGTGGATGCCGTCGATCACGTCGGCGGCCGCGTCCAGCATTTCGCGGTGGTCGGCGGTGACGAAGGGCTCGCACTCCGCCCCGTTGACGAGCAGGGTATCCACCTTCCCCACGCTGCCGCGCAGCTTCGCGTGGGCGGGGTAGCCCGCGCCGCCCAGGCCCACAAGCCCCGAGGCGCGCACCGCCGCGATGAAATCATCCAGGGATTCCACCCGAGGCGGCAGGTATTCGATATGCTCCATCAGGCCGTCGGACTCAATCTCGACAGCCCGCACGTCCTCGCCGTCCGCCAGGCGGACCGTGCCGATTTTTTTCACCAGGCCCGAGATGCTCGCGTGCACGGGCGCCGCCACCCTCGCGTCGGTGTCGCCGATCAGCTGCCCCGCCAAAACCCGTTCGCCTGGCTTCACCAGGGCTTCGCAGGCCGCGCCGATGTGCTGTTTCATCGGTAAAACGACGCTTTTGCAGTCGCAGTCACCGACACGCAGGGCTTGCATCCCGCTGGTTCGTTTGTGATGGCCAAGCTTCAGGCCAGACCGCGTAAAAATTCCCATGGCACCTACCACTCTATTTTAGATATTTATTTTTTAGATAACAATCATATTTTCAGGCTGACCGCACCTGCCTACGATAAATTGTAACAGAAGAGAAAGAGCTTGTCAAGAGAGCCGCCGCTGAAGCAAGAAATCAATTTTGCCGCAGCGATGACAGCAAAATTGATTTCTCTGCTATTTAAATATGTACAACAGGCTATTCCGGCTGGCAGGCCACGCAAATCTGCGACAGATACTGCGAGGGGTCGTTCATGCTGATCTCGTCCAGAAGATAGACCACATAAACCGGGCCGCTGAACGACAGCCCGTGCTGCGCGGCGTGCTCCTTCAGGCGCTGGGCCGTGTCTTCCATCCGCCCGTAAAGGCCCCGCCGGTAGCCAACCAGATACCGGCCGGCCGGCCGATTGTCCTTGCCCTGGGGATCCACCGAGAAAAAATGCGTTGGCGCCCAGGGTTTTTTGCAAAACGCCTCCATGGACTCAAAATAACCGCCGATGGGGGTATTGAGATTGATCCGGTTTTTCTTCGCGTATTTGCAATATCGCGTAAATTCCCGATAAAAATCGAACTGCTCCCCGGATTTGTTGCGCGGCCCAAGCGTAATCTGCATGGAGCCCAGCGGCTGCACGGAAATTTGGTCGGCGTCCTGAACATTCATACCCTGCTGTATGGTGCCCCGCAGCACATGAATCGTGGAATAGGCCTCCTGCAGCCGCTTGAGCTCCTGGTCAAGAACGTTTTCCTGCTTTTCCATCAGCCGCAGAATGGTCTCGGGCGTGCGCTCCCTGCGAATGCTCCCGATGACCTTCAGCGAGATCTTCAGGCTGCTGAGGACCTTTATAAAGTTGACGAAAATAATCTGATCCGGCGAATAGAACCGATAGCCGTTATCTGTGTTGCGCAGGGCAGGGGGAAATATCCCAATCTCGTCCCAGTAGCGCAGCACGCTTTGCTCAAGATCAATCATCTCCGAAAATTCCTTGATGGAAAGCAGCTTGTCCGTCTTTTTTATGCCTTCCGTGCTCTTGCTTTCTATATTCTTGTTTTCCATGCTTGCTTCTTTCTTTGTTTCTTTGTTTATTCTTCTGTTTGTTTCTTTGTTGTTCTCCATGCTTGCTTCCTTTCTGTTGCCGGCTATTGCACTATTTTAAAGCCTGCAGGTCCTGCAAGGTCAAGTCCTTTTTTTAGACGAAATTGTGGCCATTTTGAGCTTTAACAAGATGGTTTGAGCCTTAATTCGAAAAGAATTCGAATTATTTCAACATTTTTCAGCAAGCAAAGGTTAAACGGTCTAAAGTTTTTTGCGTTTTTTTTGCTTTCCCAGAAATAAAAACGCCCTCAGCCCAGCGCCACATCCAGCGCCATCATGGCCGCGAAGCCGAAAAGAACGCCAAGGGCCGCGATTGTTTTATTGTCCTTGAACGATTCTGGGATCAGCTCAGAGCACACGACCGCGATCATGGCTCCGGCGGAAAAGGACAGCACCAGCGGCAGGGCGCCGCGCACGGACAGGGCGAAAAGAACACCGAGGACACCGGCCGGGGGCTCGACGGCGCCCGAGGCCTGCCCGATCAAAAAGCTTTTCCGGCGGCTCGCGCCCTCCCTTCGCAGGGGCATGGCGACGCACAGCCCTTCGGGGAAGTTTTGCAGCCCGATGCCCAGCGCGAGCATAACCGCGCCGGAAACCGACGCGCCCTCAATCCCCAGGGCCGCGCTGCCAAAGGCCACGCCAATGGCCAGGCCCTCCGGTATATTATGGAGTGTCACGGCACAGGCCAATAAAATACAGCGCTTTAAGCGTGTGCCGCCGGCCTGAAACCGGGCCGCCCTGGAAAGGCCTATGTCGGAGCCGATGATGAGCCCTCCGCCCAGCAGAAAGCCTAGGGTGGGCGTAAGCCACGCGCTGCCGCCAAGCGCTTCGGAAAGCGCGATCGCCGGGTCCAGCAGCGACCAAAAAGACGCGGCGACCATAACCCCGGCGGAAAAGCCCAGCATAAAATCAAGGACCTTCTGGTTCATGGCCTTGAAGCAAAAGACCATGCCCGCCCCCAACGCTGTTACGGAATAGGAAAACAACGTAGCCAGAAAGCCCTGCCAAACCGGATTGAGCGCCAAAAACCACTTCAAGAAATTTTGCCTCCCCCGCATCGTGTCAGTCTATTATATGCGGCGGCACGGATATTGCTTTTTCGCCGGAAACGTGCTATAATTTTAAAAATCTATCTTTTTAAATCTATTGAAATCTGGAAAGGGAACGCCATGCCAGCCAGCAAAACTCTTGTCCTCGCCGAAAAGCCCTCCGTCGCCCGGGAAATTGCCCGGGTGCTGGGCTGCCGCCAGAACGGCCCCGGCTGCCTGATGGGCGGCAACTACATTGTCACCTGGGCCCTGGGGCACCTGGTGACCCTCGCCGACCCCGAGGCCTACGACAACAAATACCAGCAATGGCGCCTGGAGGACCTGCCCATGCTGCCGAAAAAGATGCAGCTGACGGTGATCAAGCAGACCGGTAAGCAGTTCAGCGCGGTCTCGGCCCTCCTGCGCCGGGCGGATGTCGGCGAAATCGTCATCGCCACCGACGCCGGGCGCGAGGGGGAGCTGGTCGCCCGCTGGATTCTCGCGAAAGCCGCCTGCAAAAAGCCGCTGAAAAGGCTGTGGATCTCCTCCCAGACGGATAAAGCCATCAAGGAGGGCTTCGCCAGACTGAAGCCCGGGCGCGAATACGAAAATCTTTACAGAGCCGCGCAGGCCCGCGCCGAGGCGGACTGGCTGGTGGGCTTGAACATCACGCGGGCCCTCACCTGCAAGCACAACGCGCAGCTTTCCGCCGGGCGGGTGCAGACACCCACCCTGGCGCTGATCGTTCAGCGGGAGGAGGAGATCCTGCGCTTTCGCCCCAAAGAGTTTTACACGCTTCGCGCCTCTTTTCAGGGCTTCAGCGCGATTTATCAGGATAAAAACAAGCAGACGCGCTTCTTTGAGCGCGCGGCCGCGGAGGAGCTTTTGAAAAGCCTGCAGGGCAAAAAGGCCGCGGTGGCCGAGCTCCGGAAGGAATTCAAGAGCCAGGCCCCTCCGGCGGCCTATGACCTGACGGAGCTGCAGCGGGACGCCAATAAAAAGTACGGCTACTCCGCCAAGCAGACCCTGGGGTATATGCAGAGCCTCTACGAGTTCCACAAGCTGGTGACCTATCCCCGCACGGATTCCCGCTATATCCCCGACGACGTGGTGGCCAGCCTGCCTGACCGGCTGCGGGCGGTCGCCCAGGGCGCGTACCGGGACACGGCCTCGGCGCTGCTGCGGCAAAGGCCGCTTTCCACGCGCTATCTGGTCAACAACGCGAAGGTCACCGACCACCACGCCATTCTCCCCACGGAGGAGCAGGCCAGCTTCGCCAAGCTCAGCCGGGAGGAGGGGCATATCTACGACCTGATTGTCCGCCGCTTTCTGGCCGTGCTCGGCGCCCCGCATGAATACGACGAGGTCAAGGTGCGAATCCAGATCGGGCCCCACAGCTTTTATACCAGAGGCAAGACCGTGCGCAACCCCGGCTGGAAGGCTGTTTACGGCATCTCAAGCGCCGAGGACGACGATGAACAAGACGACAGCGACCTGCGCCGGCAGTCCCTGCCCGTGCTGACACAGGGGATGAGCCTCGCGCCGGGCTCCATCACCATCCAGGCCGGAAAGACAAAGCCCCCCGGAAGATATACCGAGGCGACGCTTTTGACCGCCATGGAAAACCCGCCGGAGCTCCCGAAGGCGGCGGCCAGCGCTTATCTCAACCCCCCCGCGCTGGGAACCCCCGCCACCCGCGCGGATATCATCGAAAAGCTTTTCGACACCTTTTACGTCGAACGCCAGGGCAAGGAGCTCGTGCCCACGGCCAAGGGAAAGCAGCTCATTCGAATCGTGCCCTCCGAGCTGAAATCGGCGGCCCTGACGGCGCAGTGGGAGCAGCAGCTGACGGGCATTGCCCAGGGGCGGGAGCAGGCCGGCAAATTCACCGAAGAGATGCGCAAATACGCCGCCGCGCTGGTGTCTCAGGCCATCGCCTCCACGGAGCTGTATGTCCATGAAAATCTGACCCAGGAGCGCTGCCCCGACTGCGGCAGGCAGCTGCTGGACGTCAACGGCAAGAAGGGCCGCATGTATATCTGCCCCGACCGGGACTGCGGCTACCGCAAATCCGTGAGCGTGATCACCAACGCCCGCTGCCCGGAATGCCACAAGAAGCTGGAGCTGCGTGGAGAGGGCGAAAAGCGCAGCTTTTTCTGCGTGTGCGGCTTCCGGGAACGCCTGAGCGAGTTTGAGCAGCGCCGCGAAACCGCCGGAGCCAACAAGCGCGAGACGGAGCGCTATCTTCAGGGACAAAAGAAGGAGGAGCGCTCCACCCTGGGGGATTTGCTGAAGATGGCCCAGGAGGAAAAATAGAAAAAAACCAAACCCGGATGGCTTCGCGGCCATCCGGGTTTTGCGTGCATATACCTGTTAATCGCCGTAATGGCCCTTACAGGATATAACGAATACGTTTTTATTGTCCTCGTGGAACCTGTATACCAGGCGGTTCGCATGGTCAATGCGGCGGCTCCAGGCTTTGCGGTATTTCAGCGTTTCCGGCTTTCCCGTGCCTTCCATCGGGCCATTGCGCTGGATATCTTTGAGCAGATCGTTTATTTTTTTCAGCGTTTTGCGGTCCAATTGCTGCCAGGAGAGGTAATGCTCCCACGCGGTGGTGGAAAAGGTAATGTCATTCATTCCATGGCCTCCAGCTCATCCATGGTTTTTGTAACCGTTTCGCCGCGTTCGATCTGGGCAAGCGAACGATCCAGCATGGCCAGATATTCCGCGTTTTTCGCAAGCTTTATCAGGGCGTTATATTCCTCCAAGCTGATCAAAACAACATTTTTTTCGTCTTTACGGGTAACGATTACGGTTTCAGCGTCATCGGCTACCCGGTTGCAATAATCCAAAAACCTGCTGCGAATCGTTGAATAATTGACTGCAGTCATAATTTACACTCCTTTACGTACAAGATTACGTACTTATTATACCCCATTTATATGCTTTTGTCAAGAGAAAGTTTCTCCGCCCTCAGTCCCCTGAAAAATTCCCTCAGCAGCGCGGCGCATTCCTCCTCCAGGCAGCCGCCCCGCGCCGCCGGCCTGTGGTTGAAGGGCATGGCGAAGAGATCTGTCACCGAGCCGCAGCAGCCGGCCTTGGGGTCGCGCGCCCCGTACACGACGCGCGGGATGCGCGCGTTGATGACCGCGCCGGCGCACATGGGGCAGGGCTCCAGCGTAACATAGAGCTCGCACTCCCACAGCCGCCAGCCGCCCAGCCTGGCGCAGGCCGCCGCGATGGCCTCCAGCTCGGCGTGAAGCAGGGCGCTTTTGCCGTTTTCCCGGCGGTTGCGGCCCTCGCCCACAATCTCGCCGCGCCGCGTAATGACGGCGCCCACGGGGGTCTCGCCCTCCCCGGCGGCCGCGCGGGCAAGGGCAAGCGCGCGGCGCATATAGAATTCATCGTTCATCAAAAAACCTCATGATTTGCTCAATTACAAAGGCCTGCTCCGTCTCTGTCATACCCGAGCCCGAGGGAAGGCAAAGCCCCCGGCGGAAGAAATCCTCCGAGCATCCACGGCAGGGCTCGCCCTCTTCCGCCATGATATATTCATACTGTGCGTAAACGGGCTGGCAGTGCATGGGATTCCACGCGCGCCGGGCCTCAATATTTACCGCTTCCAGCCGCCTGGCCAAATCCTGCGGAGCAACGCCGCAGCCGGGCTCCAGCAGCGCCGTCGTGAGCCAGTAGTTTGGCTCGCAGCCCCGCGGCGCGGGAACCGGCTTGAAAGGCAGCTTCGCCGCCGCGAAAGCCGCCGCGTAGCGCTCGTGAATTTCCCTCCGCCGGGCGATGTGCTCCCGCAGCGTGAGCAGCTGCGCGCGCCCTACCCCGGCGCAAAGGTTCGACATGCGATAATTGAAGCCCAGCTCCCGGTGCAGGTAGTAGGGCGCCGCTTCCTTGGCCTGATTCGCCCAGAAGGTGATTTTATGCGCGCGCTCCCGGGTTTTGGCAATGGCCATGCCGCCGCCGGAGGTGGTGATGATTTTATTGCCGTTAAAAGAAAACACGCCGATCTCGCCGAACAGGCCGCAGCTCTTTCCGTGATATCGCGCGCCCAGAGCTTCGGCGGCGTCCTCGATCACCGGCACGCCGTATTCTTCGCAGAGGGGGAGAATCTCATCCCAGGCCGCGCTTTGGCCGTAGAGATCGACGATAATAGCCGCTTTAACACGCTTCGCGTTTTTTTCCAGCGCCCTGCGCAGGGCCCTTGAGTCCACATTGCAGCCGCCGGGGAGGCTGTCAACGAACACCGGTATGGCTTTTTCATAGAGCACGGGATTCACGCTGCCGGAAAAGGTGAGGTCCGAGCAGAGCACAACATCGCCCGGCCCCACGCCCAATTGGCGCAGCGCCAGGTGAAGCGCCGCCGTGCCCGAGGATAAAGCGGCCCCGAAGCCGCCGCCGATTTCCTGGCAGAGCTCCTCCTCAAAGGCCGCGAGGTGCGGGCCCGCGGGGGCAACCCAATTGGTATCGACGGCTTCGCGCAGATATTCGATTTCCCGCCCGTTTAAATGCGGCGGAGAAAGATAGATGCGCTCCATGCAAAAACCTCATGATATGGCTTGTATCATTTTCAGCTTATGTGTTAACTTTGCAAAGACCGGCCAAATTGTTAATTATTCATTGTTAATTGTTAATTGCTCATTGCTCATTGCTCTTCGTCCATCGCCTGCTTTCTGCCGTTCTTGTTTTTCTGGCCGTAATAGCCGTAGCCCTCGGCGGTATAACCGTAGCCGTAGCCGTAGCCGCCGTAATATTTGCCGGGCCTGCGATAATTGGCGTAATAGCCGCCGCGCCGCAGAATCCGTTCGGAGGCGGCCATCGTGAGCACGGTGCCCACAATCTTGATGCCCGCGCCGCTGATCTCGTCCAGGGTCTCGTTGATCTGTGCCGCCCGGGCATAGTCGTAGCGGATGGCGTAGATCAGGCCCTCGATATAGGGCGCCAGGGCGATGCAGTCAGACACCACGCGGGAGGGCGGCGTGTCGATGATCACGTAATCGAATTCCTCCCGGGCCTTTTGCAGAATCCTGGCCATGGGCTCGCGGCTGAGCATCTCCGTGGGGTTCGCCGTGGTGCCGCCGGTAGACAGCACAAACAGCCGCAGGGACTTCACGTATTTCACGGAATCCTCATAGCTGGATTTGCCGGTCAGGATAGGCAAAATACCGCAGCTGTCGGAGTCCTTCACGCCGATGCCCTTCATCAGCGCGGGCTTGCGCAGGTCGCAGTCAATGAGCAGCACGTTTTTGCCCTTTTGCGCCATCGCGCAGGCAATGTTGAGGGAAAGCGTCGTCTTGCCCTCGTTTTCGAAGGTGCTTGAGACAGCGAAGATTTTCGCGTCCCATTTGGCGGCGGTGTTTTCCAGCTTGGTGCGCAGCGCCTTAATGTTTTCGATGAAATCGAAGCCCACGCTTCGCTTGTCCATGATGTTGGGCACGCGGTTGCCGGTTTTTTTCTGATACCGCTTATATGTGGCCTGAAAGGGCGTCATGCCCAGCATTCGTTCCGAAATATGGCTGCGGATATCCTGCGCGCTGCGAATGGTGGTCTTGGACATCTCCAGCACGAGGAACAGCGCCATCGTCAGCGCGCAGCCAATGACCGCGCCATAGATCGCCACGGTACGGGAGCGGTCGCTGTTGTCCACAATCACCGCCGGGCGGGGCCGCCGCACCGTTTCGATGCCCAGGGTGGTCTCGAAGCGCTTGAGATAATCCGGAAACACCGTCACCAGGGCATTGAGCACCTCATTGCAGAAGCTGGGGTCCGAGTGCTGGACGAAAAGCTTGAAAAACGCGGGCTCGTTCATGTTGACGATGCCAACGGCGCCGCGCATGGCCTCCTCTGAATATTTCCCGTTCAGGGCCTCGGAAAGCTTTTCCATCACGGCGTCGCTTTGGAGCAGCAGGCCAAACTGGCTGGGGTTCGCGTTGTAATAATAGCCGCGGATGGGCAGCTTGATGGTGACCTCGTTGGGCGTGCCCTCAAAGCGGGTTTCCTCGTTATAGGTCACAATGGTGAAGGCGAGGATCGTCTCTGTGCTATAAAGCGTGTAGGTCTGCTGCTTGGACAGATAATACATCGCGCTTCCGCCCGCGATCCCCGCGAGAATCACGACCCAGATACGGCGGATGACGGCGCGCAGGAGGCGGCCATAATCCAGCTGCAAAAACGGCGGGACGCCGGCGGAGGCCGGAGCCGCGCGGTAAACCCCTCCCTGCTCCTGCTGCATAAGCAAACCCCTTTCGTTTTGTATTTTATACTATTTTCACACTATTTTTCACACTATTTTTTATACTATATTTTATATTATTTTTTGTACTATCTTTTACTGTTCTGCTTTTTACTATTCTGCAGGATAGTATTAATCCCTCGCCGGGGGAACCTCGTTTTTCAGCAGCGCGGCGGGGGCCGTTCGGGTCATGTAATGGATGGCCTCCTCCGTGATTTCGGGAGGGAAGCCGCGGCACATTGTGGCCAGCGCGGTGCCGCGCCGCGCCGCGTCGTGGGCGTCGGTGGCCAGCACCGTGGCGATATTGCCGGTCACCAGCTGAAGCGCGATTTCCTGCTCTACGTAACCCCAGCCCGCCAGGCTCGTGGCGCTGACCTGGAAGAGCGCGCCGCTTTCCGCTGCCTCGTCGATCAAATCGCGTCCGCGCTGCAAAAAGAGACAGCGCTCCGGATGGGCGATGACAGGCACCAGACCCCGGCTGAAGATCTCTTCGAGGTACTGCCGGAACCGCGCGGCGCGCAGCTGCCCGAAGCCGAACTCCGCCAGCAGATAGCGGCTGCCGTTGATGCAGGCCGGCTCCAGGTCGCCCGCGTAAAAGATGTCGTCGTCCACAAACACCTCGGCCCCGGGATGCAGCCGCAGGTCAATGCCCTCCCGCTCCAGGAGCAGCCGCAGCTCCCGCAGCCGCGCGTCCCGCGCGTGATAGAAGGTCTCAGGCCTTGAAAGCCGGTAAAAATGCGGCGTGGCCACAATATCGCTGACGCCGTCAGCCGCGGCCAGCGCGGCCATGCGCAGGGCCTCCCCGGCCGTGGAGGGCCCGTCGTCGATATCGTGCAGAATATGGCAATGCAGATCAATCATATTTTTCTATCTTTTTTCTATTCAAATTTTTTATCATATATTTTTATATTATAACGGATGAGGACGCAAAATGCAAGCCCTTTTCTTGCGAAAGCCAAAGGCGCTTCCCCATAGCATATTATGCGCAAATTCTTCACGCTGATAAATTGCGGGCTTGACAAGGACCCCTCTGATGGAGTATCATATACAATGACTAAAAGTAGGGGGAATGCTTCATGAAAACGGCAGACAAGTTTCTCAAGGCGGCGGCGTTCAAATTCAAGGAATCCACGGCCTGGGCTGTGGAGGATATCACCCGGCTGATCAAGACCTTCGGGCCCCGCGCCCCCGGCAGCGAGGCCGAGTGGAAGGCCCAGCAGGACATGGCCGCGCAAATGGAGCCCTGGGCCGACACCATCGAATCGGAGGGCTTTCCCGTGCACCGGCAGGCCTTTATGGGCTTTATTCCGTTCACCGTGGCGCTGACCATGACGGCAGCCGTGCTGTTCTGGTTCAATATCGCCTGGCTGGGGCTGATTCTCGTCACCCTGGCGGCGATTCCGCTGATCCTGGAATTTGTCATGTATAAGCAGTTCGTCGACCGGCTCTTCAAGGCGTATCCCTCCCACAACGTGATGGCTACCCGCAAGGCGGCCTCAGGCACGCCGAAGAAGCGGATCTTTCTCATCGGCCACGCGGATTCCCAATATGAGTGGACCCTCAACTACAAGCTGGGCGGCGTGGGCATGAAGCTGGTGCTCATCCCCGCCGTGGTGGGCCTGATCGTCTGTTTTTGCGCGAACCTCATCCGTTTTCTCGCGTATGACGTCGCGGGCGCGGTGGATTCGGATTTTCTGCGGATTCTCTTTTTGATCGCCGGCATCGCCATGTTCTGCCTCTTTCCCTGCTGTATTGGCTTCCTGTTCTTCCAGAGCTGGACGAAGAGCGTGCCCGGCGCCGCGGATAATCTTTCCGGCTGCTACACGGCCATGATTGTGCTCAAGGAGCTGGCCGGGGCGGGCATCCGCTTTGACGACACCGAGGTGGTCGTGATGCTCAGCGGCTCTGAGGAGGCGGGCCTGCGCGGGGCGAAGGCCTATGTGAAGGCCCACAAGGAGGAGCTGCTGGATCCCGGCGTGCAGACCGTCTGCCTGGGGCTGGACACCTTCCGCGACCTCAAGGATATCGCCATCTATAACCGCGATCTCAGCGGCACGCTGCGGCACGACCCCCGCGTGCAGAAGCTCATGAAGGAGGCCGGGCTCAACTGCGGCCACGATCTGCCCTCCGCCTCCATCTATATCGGCGCCTGCGACGCCGCGGCCTTCACCCAGGGCGGCATCCCCTCCACCGGCTTCGCGGCCATGGACCCCACGCCGCCGAAATACTACCACACCCGTCTGGATAACTACGACATTCTGGTGCCCGAGGCGATACAGATCGCCGCGGAAATTACGATGGAGGCCGTCTGCCTGTTCGCGGAAAACGGACTCCCGCAGGCGTAAGTATTATACAGGGGATGCACATGAAACGTACCAACTGGACCAAAAAAGCCACCGTGCTGCTGGCGGCCATCTGTTTGGCGCTGGCGGTGTTCAGCGGCGTGACGGCGCGGCCCGGCGAAGTCTGGCTGCTGCAGGTGGAGGGCGTGCCGGTTTCCCGGGAGCTCTACAGCTACTTTCTCTCCGAAGCCCTGCAGGACCCGGCCTATGCCGAAAGCAACGCCGACGCGCAGGGCCGTCCTAAGGACGAGAAGGCTCTGCGCGCCGATGTCGCCGCGCGCTGCGCCGCGTTCATCGCGGTCAACAGCGAGCTGCGCAGCCGCGCGCAGCCCCTGGAGGCGCAATACAAAATGCAGGTAGCGGAGCGCGTGAGCTCTATCTGGCGGGTCTTTGGCCCGTATTACAGCGCCATCGGTGTGAGCAAGCAGACCATCACCGGGGTGCAGGAGGGAATTTTGGCCCGGGCGCAGCTCTTTCGCACGCTGTATGACACCGGCGGACCCCGCGCGGTGCCCGAGGAGGAGATTGAGGCCTATTTTTACGGCAGCCACGTGGCCTACAACGGCCTGCGCGTATTCCTGACCAAAACGGCGGAGGACGGCAGCGAAGTCCCCCTGGCCAAGGCGGAGCTGGATGCCCTGCGCGAGGAGCTGAATAAGCTGGCGGAGGCCGTAAACGATGGCACGGATTTTTTTGCCGCGGCCCAGGAATACGGCGAGGCGCTGAGCTACGCGAGCCCCTCGCCGGTGGTGGTGCATAAAAGCTCCGGCGAATACCCCGAGGAGGCCTTTGAGAAGGTGCGCGCGCTCAGCCCCGACAAAGCTACCCTGTTGGAATACCCGGACTTCTTTTTGGTGGCCATGGGCCTCAACATGCGCGAAAGCAGGGAGGAGTATTACCTCGCTTATCGGGACAGCTGTCTGCGTGATCTGAAATACGCGGCGTATGAGCAGACGCTGGAGGAGCTCTTCCAATCGTATCGCGCCGACGAAAACGTGGCGGCCGTGGACCGTTTTTTCCGGAGCTTTACCCGCTGGCCGGAGATTGTACCCACAGGAGGTTAATATATGGAAGAAGCAAAGAACAGCCCGGCGCAGGCGCGCGAGGCGCGCAAGCGTGTGCTGAGCCTGATCCAGCCCACCAGTGTGCCGACCCTGGGCAATTACCTGGGCGCGTTCCGCAACTGGTCCGCCATGGCGCGGGACTACGACTGCATCTATGGCGTGGCGGATCTCCACGCCCTCACCATCCGGCCCGAGCCGCCCCAGCTGCGCAGGCAGAGCATGGAGATGTTCGCCATGCTGCTGGCCCTGGGCCTGCGGCAGGATAACAGCGTCGTTTTCGTGCAGAGCCATCTGCCCGGGCACTGCCAGCTCCATTGGCTTTTGAACTGCTGCACGCAGTTCGGCGAGGCCTCGCGCATGACGCAGTTTAAGGAAAAAGCCTCCGCCCACGCCGACAACGTCAATTTGGGGCTGTTTTCCTACCCCACGCTCATGGCGGCGGATATTCTCATCTATCAGGCGCATTACGTGCCTATCGGCGACGACCAGAAGCAGCACCTGGAGCTGGCCCGCAATATCGCGGAGCGCTTCAACGGCCTGTATGGCCAGACCTTTACCCTGCCCGAGCCCTTCATCGGCAAGCTCGGCTCCCGGATAAAATCGCTGCAGGAGCCCACAAAAAAAATGTCGAAATCCGACCCGAACCCCCGGGCCTCGGTCTCTTTGCTGGACAGCCCGGAGCAGATCGTGAAAAAATTCAAGAGCGCGGTAACGGATTCCGAGGCCTGCGTGCGCTATGCACCGGGCAAGGATGGCATCAACAATCTTATGACAATCTACGCCTGCTGCACAGGCAAAGCCTTCGAAGAGATTGAGCGGGAATTTGCCGGCCGGGGATACGGCGACTTCAAGGCCGCCGTCGCCGAGGCGGTTGTTGAGGAGCTGCGCCCCTTCCAGGAGGAATTCCGGCGTCTGCTGGCCGAGCCGGGCTATCTTAAGCAGGCCGCCGCCGAGGGGGCGGAGCGCGCCGCGCGCCTGGCGGCCCGAACCGTGGATAAGGCAATGAAAAAAATGGGGCTATGGCAAATCTAGATTTTAGATTTTAGATATTAGATTTTAGATATTAGATATTTGAGAAAGAAGTGATTCCATGCGTCAATACAAAAAAATCGTCCTCATGTACTCCGGCGGCCTGGATACCTCCGTTATGATCCCCTGGCTGAAGGAGAACTATGAGGGCTGTGAGGTCATTGCCGTTTCGGTAGACGTGGGGCAGGCCGACGAGCTGGAGGGCCTGGAGGAAAAGGCCCTGAAAACCGGCGCCTCCAAGCTTTATATTGAGGATGTGCGTGAGGAATTCGTCCGGGATTTCATTTTCCCCACGCTGAAGGCCGGCGCGCGTTATGAGCGGGATTACCTGCTGGGCACCTCCTTCGCCCGGCCCCTCATCGCCAAGCGCGTGGCCGAAATCGCTTTGGCCGAAGGGGCCGACGCCATCTGCCACGGCTGCACCGGCAAGGGCAACGACCAGGTGCGCTTTGAGCTGACCTTCAAGGCCTTCGCCCCCGAAATGGAGATCATCGCCCCCTGGCGGATCTGGGACCTGAAATCCAGGGAGGACGAAATCGCCTATGCCGAGGCGCGGAATATCCCCCTGAAGATCAACCGGGAAACGAACTATTCCAAGGACAAAAACCTCTGGCACCTGTCCCATGAGGGTCTGGATCTGGAGGACCCCGCCAATGAGCCGCCGTATCGCAAGCCCGGCTTTTTGGAGATGGGCGTGTCCCCCGAGCAGGCCCCGGACACGGCGGCCTATGTGACGATTTCATTCGAGAAGGGCATCCCCGTGGCGCTGGACGGCGTGGCCATGGGCGGCGTGGAGCTCATCGCCAGGCTCAACGAGCTTGGCGGGCAAAACGGCGTGGGCATCGACGACCTGGTGGAAAACCGCCTGGTGGGCATGAAATCCCGGGGCGTATACGAAAACCCCGCCGGCAAGATCCTCTACCGCGCCCACGATGTTCTTGAAACGATCACCCTCGACAGAGACACCGCGCACTACAAGGAGCTCGTCGCCCAGCGCTATGGGGAGCTGGTGTATTTCGGCCAGTGGTATACCCCGCTGCGGGAGGCCCTGGACGCCTTCGTGGACAGCAGCCAGCGCGACGTGAGCGGCGACGTGAGGCTGAAGCTCTATAAGGGCAACATCATCAACGCGGGCGTGAGCTCGCCCCGCTCTATGTGGAGCGAGGCCATGGCGACCTTCGAGGAGGACGACGTGTATAACCAAAAGGATTCCGCGGGCTTCATCAACCTGTTCGGCCTGCCGATCAAGGTGCGGGCGCTGCAAAACCGCGACAAATAAATTTAAGATAAATTTAATAAAAAAACAGTGGAAATTTGCGCGCGCATCATGTATAATAGTTCGGCGAATGATTCAACTGCATAATAGGAGGAAGAAGTCAGAATGAGTTTTGTTTCAAAGGAAAAGACCGGCGAGGGCGTATGGAGCGTCACCGCGGCGGTGGACGCGGAGGCGTTCAATGCGGCGCTGGACGCGGTTTTCGAAAGGGAGCTGCCAAAGTTCCAGCTGCCCGGGTTCCGCAAGGGCAAGGCGCCCCGGTCCATGCTCGAAAAGCGCTGCGGCGCGAATCTCTTCTTTGAGGAGGCCCTGGATGATCTGCTGCCGGCGCTGGTGGAGGAGGCGGTAACGGCCTCGGAGCTGGAGCTCCAGTACCAGCCGCAGGACCTGGATATAAAGGAAATCAGCAAGGAGTCCGGCGCGACGCTGTGCTTCACGGTCATCGTGAAGCCGGAGATCACTGTCGGCAATTATATCGGCCTCGAGGTGCCCGCGCCCCCGGTTGACGTGACCGAGGCGGATATCGACGCGCGCATTGAAGAGCTGCGCCGCCGCAACGCGCGCTCCGTAGAGGTGGAGGGCCGTGCCGCGCAGGAGGGGGACACCGCTCAGATTGACTTTGAGGGCTTTGCCGACGGCGTCGCCTTTGAGGGAGGCAAGAGCGAGAATTATGACCTCGACCTGGGCTCGGGCTCGTTCATCCCCGGCTTTGAGGAGCAGATCGTGGGGCATATGCCCGGCGAGGAATTCGACATAAACGTCAGCTTCCCGGAGGAATACGGCGCGGAGAACCTGGCCGGCAAGCCCGCCCTGTTCAAGATCAAGCTCCATGCCCTCAAGACAGAAGAGCTGCCAGAGCTGGACGACGAATTCGCCCAGGAGGTAGGTGAGGACTACGATACCGTGGCGGATCTGCGCGCGGGCATCCGCAAGGAGCTGGAGGAAGCCAAGGCGAAGGCCAGCGAGGACCGCTTCGTGCGAGGAGTGCAGGACGCTGTCGCGGCGCTGGCCGAAGGCGAAATCGCCGGGGAAATCTTTCAGCGGCGCGCCAAGCGCAACACCGATCTCATGGCGGAGCGTCTCCAGGTTCCCCTGGAGCGGTATCTGCAATACACCGGGCAGGACGAGGATGAGTTCAACGCCATGATGCTCGAGCGCGCGGAGCTCCAGGTGAGGCTGGAGCTGGCCCTGGAGGCCATCGCCGCCAAGGAAGGCCTCACGCCCACGGAAGAGGATATTGAGGCGGATTACGCTGAATTGGCCCAGGAGCATCAGGCGGAGCTGGCCCAGGTGAAATTCGCGGTGCCCAGGGAGGAGATCACCCGGGGGCTGCAGCGCGAAATGGCCCTGAAGCTTGTGCAGGAGCGGGCCGTAAAAACCGAAGCCGCTGACGACGAAGCCGACGGCGCTGAATAAAAGCCCGCGCCAGGCACGATACTTTCTACAATGATATTATAAAGGAGGGCATGTCCTATGTCACTGGTTCCCATGGTTATTGAGCAAACCGGGCGGGGAGAGCGCTCGTTCGACATTTTTTCGCGGCTGCTCAATGAGCGCATCGTCATCCTGTCGGATCAGGTCAACGATGTGACGGCCTCCCTCTTGATCGCCCAGCTGCTGCATCTGGAGGCCGAGGATCCCGAAAAAGACATCAGCTTCTATATCAACAGCCCCGGCGGCTCCGTGAGCGCGGGCCTGGCGATCTTTGACACGATGAACTATATCAAGTGCGACGTTTCCACCATCTGCATGGGCATGGCGGCCTCTATGGGCTCCTTCCTGCTGGCGGCGGGGGCGAGGGGCAAGCGCATGGCCCTGCCCAACAGCGAAATCATGATGCACCAGCCCATGGGCGGCGCCCAGGGCCAGGCCACCGAGATCAAGATCGTGGCCGACCATATCATCAGCACCAGAGCGCGGCTGAACAAGCTTCTGGCGGAAAACACGGGTCAGCCCCTGGATGTCATTGAACGCGACACCGAGCGGGATTTCTATATGACCGCCGAGGAGGCCATGCGCTACGGCCTGGTGGATAAGATTTTGACCAAGCGCTGACAGGAAGTTAAAACAGGCAGAGGCACAAAGATAGGAGAAATGCTTTATGGCGATGGATGATCGCAGGGAGCCCATCGTGGTCTGCTCCTTCTGCGGAAAATCGCAGGCGCAAATCGAAAAGCTGATCGCCGGACCGGGGGTCTATATCTGCAATGAATGCGTGGATTTGTGCTGCGATATCCTGGCCGAAACAGGCGGCCCGGCGCGTCCCAGCGAAATGCCCCGCAGCGTCAACTTCAACCGCCTCCCCACGCCGGAGGAAATCCGGCGGCAGTTGGATTCCTTTGTCATTGGGCAGGATGCCGCCAAGATCGCCCTGAGCGTGGCGGTGTATAACCACTATAAGCGCATCACCCATCAGAATGACCGGCATCAGGCTGTGGAAATTCAGAAGAGCAACGTGCTGCTGCTGGGCCCCACGGGCGTGGGCAAGACCATGCTGGCGCAGACTCTGGCGCGGATTCTGGATGTTCCCTTCGCCATCGCCGACGCCACCACCCTCACCGAGGCCGGCTATGTGGGCGAGGATGTGGAGAATATTCTCCTGCGCCTGATTCAAGCCGCGGATTACGACGTCAACCGCGCCCAGCAGGGCATCATCTATATTGACGAAATCGATAAAATTTCCCGCAAGAGCGAAAACCCCTCCATCACCCGCGACGTAAGCGGCGAGGGCGTGCAGCAGGCGCTGCTGAAGATTCTGGAGGGCACCGTGGCCAATGTGCCGCCCCGGGGCGGGCGCAAGCATCCTCAGGATGATTTTTTGCAGATCGACACCGCCAACATTCTCTTCATTTGCGGCGGCGCCTTCGCGGGCATCGAACAGATCATCGAACGCCGCGTGGGGGGCTCCTCCATGGGCTTTGGCGCGCAGATCAAGGACAAATCCAAATCGAAGTACGATCAGCTCATCCGGCAGGCCGTGCATCAGGATCTGGTGCGTTATGGCATTATTCCGGAGCTCGTTGGCCGCCTGCCGGTAATCACCACGCTGGAGGAGCTGGACGTGGAGGCCCTCGTGCGCATTCTCAGCGAGCCGCGCAACGCCTTGCTCAAGCAGTTCCAGCAGCTGTTCCTCTATGACGACGTGGAGCTGGAGCTGGAGCGGGACGCCCTGGTGGCCATCGCCGAAAAAACGCTGTCCAAAGAGACCGGCGCCCGGGGGCTGCGCTCCATTCTGGAGGAAGTGCTGCAGCCGATGATGTATTCCCTGCCCTCCGACTCCACGGTGGAGCGTGTGGTGATCAACCGCGCCTGCGTTGTGGAGGGTACCGCGCCTATGCTTGAGCGCAACCCGGCGAAACGCAGCAAGCCAAAGGTCGTATAAGCTTCCCCTGTGAAAACAAAAAAAGACGCAAGAGGCAAGCGCTCCGCCTGCCTCTTGTCTTTTTTGCTTCTTTCAAAGCCTGTATGTTCTAAATCGCATCGTCCAGGGAGTTGCACTCACTTTACTTTTCACGCGTCCGCGTCAGCATCCGCAGCCATGGCTGCCCGGGCCGAACAAGCCATTGTCGGGGCAGCAGCAATTGTTGTTGTTGTTGTTGCCAAAGGAACCCAGCAGGCACAGCAGCAGCAGCAGCGGGATGAGAGAGTTGATGTTACAATTCATGAGATGACCCCCCATTTTTTTATTTTGTGCACATTCTCCGCACATTGCATGGATATGCGGTCCGCGGGAGCGCTATGCACGGGATCGCCCGGTTTTGCCTAGCCGTTGCAGCAACCGCAGTTGAAATCGTTGCCGCAGTTGCTGTTGTTGCCGCCGCAAAGCAGCAGAAGCAGGATCAGGAACAAAAAGTTGTTGTTGCCGCCGCATCCGAACATGGTTCAACCTCCTTTCCTGTAGCTTACACTGTCATCATATGAAGAAACGGAAAAGAGGTGCAGGAATTTTTGGCGCAAAAAAACGGGACCACCGGCATAGCCGATGATCCCAAGCTCTTTTTGGCGGTTGTTACATGATGCCGATCACTCTGAGGAAGATGTCAACGACCCCGACCAGTGCCTTTGAAACCAGCACGTAGCCGTATTCGTAAATCACGTTGAACACGGGGTAGAACCATCCCCAAAATTCAGAGAGGCGTTCGGCAAGGCTTTTCGTCGTGCCGGAGGTTACTGTCGCCGCGCTGGTCGTGTCGTTTTTTATTGATTCTTCGGGGGGAACGGAGGGCGGCGGGGGGTCCGGGTTCTCGCTCATCACCCCGGCGGGCTCGGCGCCAAGGGCGTTCGCCACCAGGGTCATAACCGAAAGCACAGCGGCCAGGGCAAGCAGGACAGCTAAAAATTTCTTGAGCATGTTGTGCGCGTCTCCTTTCGTCAAGAGGAAAAAAAGCATGTGGTCAAACATCCTTAGTATTTAAACAATCAAGCGGAATATTTCTGAGTTTATCCTCCTGTTAAAAAGTCTGGCAGGTCTAATCCCAAATCATCCTGCAGGAAAACAAACAGGTTCCAGCCGGTAACGTTAGTCAGCCATTCAGCAAAGGGCAGCAGCCAGGCCAGCAGGCCCCCCATGATTTGGTGGGAGCGCGGAATCGGCTCATCCCAATCTGTGAGCCAGTCATCGTATTCTTTCGGCGTATCGAAGTCTTCCTCGCTGTAATACCCTTTTCTTTGCGCGGTGAGGTCGAACAGGTTCTTCAGGCGGGCCAGCAGCCAGTTCCAGGTTCTCGCGGTCACTGTCGCGGGAATCTGGGGCGGCGGATTATCGGGATTGATTTCCCATTCAGCTTCCAGGGTGATGACGTAATTGTAGAGACCCGGTTCTTTATATAATTCTGTGCCGCACTGCATTTTTACGCCATATGGTGATGTGCTGTCTTTACTTGTAAAACCAGTGATCCTCCAGCCCACGAAGCGCGCTTCGGTCATGGTCCCATCCTGCCCCATGTATTCACAGACGAAGTCGATGGGGATCAGCTCGTCGTCGATTTCCGTGTTCTCCAAAGCGCCGAAATGCCTCACTTCATAAGGGCTGACGCGCATGGGGATGGTGCTGATTGAACCGGTATAGACCGTTCCCGCCACAGGGTAATACGCGGTGGCGGACTCCACCAAAGGAAAATCGGGGACGCCGCTGTTTTTCAGGCCAATAGCGTTATCGCCGACGCTGGGCACCGCGATGGGGGTATCCACAAAAAGGTCATCCTCCACGTTACTGGCGACCATATAACCCAAATTGCCGTAGTAGAATCTTGAGAAATAGAATGGCTCACCGTCAATTTCGGTTAGGCCGGCGCTCTTTGCTTCGTAATAAGACTGGCCCAGACCGTATTTCTCGCTGTGGAATTCATTGATCAGAACGCCGGGCTCGAAAATCAGCCCGACCCAGGCGACGCTGCCCGGCGCCCATGTGCGCCCCGGCCCCATCGGAGGGTTGTGGGAAGAGTTGAAAAAGCTGGAGGGGATGAATGTGCTGCCCGGGGGGAGAACGAGTTGCTCCTTAAGCGTCTCAACCTGCTCCTTCCAATTCGCGAGCTGCTCCTCTTCGGCCTCGGTCAGCGCGGGCTCGCCGGAGATGGTGTTGACGTTGTTCTTCTCGCGCAGCAGCTTCAGATAATCACGCCACAGAGTGGTTGAGGAGCTTCCAAGGTCGCCCAGATCCGAGATCAGGGAAAGGTATTTGTCGTAATTGTTTTCCGGGTCTTTTGCCGAAAAGAAGGGAGCCGCTTCCTCCTCTTCTTCGGCGCTTGCCGCGGAGCCAATGCCGAAAGCGCCGACAAGCAGCAGCACGGAAAGAAGCAGTGCCAGTAACTTCTTCATCGTTTTCATAATATCCAGGACCTCCTTCAAATTTGCCCCTAGTGTTTTAAACCATAGGGCTTTCCCCTATTTTACATGATATTCAAAAAAAAAGCAAGCCTTTTCTTGAAATCAGTCTATCTTTTTTCGGATTTTCGACGCGGAAATGTTCATCGCGCGGGGCGCGGGAGCCGTCTTGACATTTTGCACAAGAAGCAATGTGCATAAGAATCACTTTGCATTTTCGTATATCTTGCCAGGAAAGCGGCGATATTTGACATTATTTGTAATTAGGATCTGATATCCGAAGAGAATCCCGTAAAATTTGCGCCGGAAGCAAAAAAAATTTATTTATCCCCTTGCAAAAGATTTAGAAATAGTGTACAATATAACCAATCTGCCGAAGAAACGGCAAAGAATGAAGAACCAGTAAAGACTGATAGGGGAGTTGGCGATGTCAAACCGGCTGTTTCAGGGGATGATTCACCAGGTCAGCGAGGCCATTGAGCGCATGGCAGGGGTGGTGGACGAAAACGGCGTTCTCATTGCCTGCAGTGAAACGGGTAGGCTGGGCGAAAACTGCGGCGAGGATGTTGTTCCGGTGTTTTCCGCCGAGGGCCCCGTGGTGCTGGGCGCCCGCAGCTTTTGCCGGCTGGAAAATCAGTCGGGCAGCCTCTTCGCGGTGCTGATTGACGGCGCGGACGACCTGGCCCAGCACTATGCCGCCCTGTGCGGCGTGACTCTGGGCAGCGTGGAGCAGTTCGCGGGCGAGCGCTTCGACCGCGCGAATTTCATCAAAAACGTCATTCTGGATAACATTCTGCCCGGCGATATTTATCTGCGCACGCGGGAGCTGCATTTCAACAGCGAGGTGCCCCGGGCGGTCCTTCTCATCCGCATGGGGGACAACTGCGAGGTTTCGGTGTTCGACACCGTGCAGTCCCTCTTTCCCGACCGCACGAAGGATTTCGTCATCAGCGTCAGTGAAACCGATATCGCGCTGGTGAAGGAGGTGCGCGGCAGCCTGGACGCCCGGGACCTGGAAAAGCTGGCCCGCTCCATCGCGGACGCGGTGAGCACGGAGTTTTACAGCCAGCCCAGCATCGGCATCGGCACCACGGTCACCACCATTCCGGAGCTCGCCGCCTCCTATAAAGAGGCGCAGGTCTCTCTTGAAGTGGGCAAGGTGTTCGACACCGAGAAAAAGATCATCAGCTACGACTACCTTGGCATCGCGCGGCTGATCTATCAGCTGCCCAAGCGCCTGTGCGGCATGTTCCTGCAGGAGGTGTTCAAACGCGGCACCATCGACAGCCTGGATCAGGAGACCCTGTTTACCATTCAAAAGTTCTTTGAAAACAACCTCAACGTGTCCGAGACCTCCCGCAAGCTCTTTGTGCACCGCAATACCCTGGTCTACCGGCTGGAAAAGATCAAGAAGCTCACCGGGCTTGACCTGCGGGAATTCGACGACGCTATCGTTTTTAAAGTAGCGCTGATGGTGAAAAAATATCTGGACGCCCGCCCAACGCGTTATTAATGCGGTAAAGTTCAGTGTGATAACAGGTGATTTCGATTGGGCGGAGGAAATTCCGCCCATCGGTATTTTGTAGGGCGCGGCAAATACTGGGCATTAATATTACATAAATTTGCACAATTTGTATAATTTTGTAAATTACAGCATTAGAGCGGTAAACATGAAGGAGAAGCGAAAGAAGAGAAAAGTGCGATAGGGAGCAGGGATCAACATGATTGCTTTTCGGGATGTGACAAAAGAATACCCCAACGGTACGGTGGCGCTGCGGAACATGAACCTGCACATCGCGCCGCGGGAATTCGTGTTTGTGGTGGGCGCGTCGGGCGCGGGCAAGAGCACCTTTTTGAAGCTGCTGCTCCACGAGGAGGTGCCCAGCAGCGGCAGCATCCGGGTGGGGCGTTTTGAGCTCAACGAGCTCATGCCGCGCCAGATTCCGCTGTTCCGGCGGCAGATGGGCGTGGTGTTTCAGGATTTCCGCCTCATCGCCTCCATGGATGTCTACGACAACATTGCCTTCGCCATGCGCGTGGTGGGGGCGAGGGAGAAAAAAATCCACGAGCGGGTGGAATATCTGCTGCAGCTGGTGGGGCTCACGCAAAAGGTGCGCTGCAAGCCCAGCGAGCTTTCGGGCGGCGAGCAGCAGCGCGTGGCGATCGCCAGGGCCCTGGCCAACAACCCGGATTTGATTATCGCCGACGAGCCCACGGGGAACATTGACCCCCGCATGAGCCAGGAGCTGCTGGATCTCTTCGTCCACCTCAACGAGACCGGCACCACCGTGGTGATGGTCACCCATGCCCACGACCTGGTGCGCCACTACAACAAGCGCGTAATCATTCTGGAAAACGGGGCTGTGGCTGCCGACGGCGGCTTGAAACGGCCGGGCGGCGGCGCGGCGCGGCTTTCGGCCTCCCAGGGGCGCCGGCCCTCGATCACCATGTATCAGCCCACGGCTGCCGCGGCGGGGCAGACGCGGAGCCTGCCCCCCATCCCCCGGGACGACGAGCTGCTGAGAACATTTGGGGAATAGCCCACCTGCGGTGGACGCGGTCGCTTCGCGCGATGTGACCGGAATGCTTGAAAGGAATAATTCCCATGCCTGCCTTCGACCTGCTGATCATCGGCCAGCCCTCCCTGGATATCAATACCGACCACCTGGGCCATACCGTGCGCGAGATCGGCGGCGCGGTGGTGTATTCCGCTTACGCGGCCTCGGCGCTGGGGCACAGCGTGCTGGCGCTGGGCAAATGTGATCCGGCGGAAATCGACCTGGAAAGCGTCTTTGCCCGGGCACGGAATGTGACCCTGGCTCCCTGCCCTTCGAAGAGCGGCACATCCATCTCCAACACCTACTTCACGGCGGATAAGGAACGCCGCGCCTGCCGGATGCTCAGCCGTATTCCCTCCTATACAATAGAAGATCTGCCGGAGGAACGCGCTTCGGTATACCACATCGCCGGGCTGATGCGCGGCGATATTGATGAGGCCGTGATCGGCGCCGCGGCGGAGCTGGGCGACGTGGCCCTGGACGTGCAGGGCTTTTTGCGCTGCGTGCGGCCCGGCGGCGCGATGGCCTTTGAGGACTGGCCCCGCAAGCGGGAGATGCTGCCCCTGATCCGCTATCTGAAAACGGATGCCGCCGAGGCGCAGGCGCTAACCGGCACAGAAGACCGCCGCCATGCCGCCGCCATGCTTTATGAATGGGGCTCCGGGCCGTTGAAGCGGCCTATGGAGATCATGATCACCCACAACACGGAGGTGTTGATTTTTGACGGCGCGGCGTATTATACCGAGCCCTTCCGGCCCCGCAATCTCAGTGGGCGCAGCGGGCGCGGGGACAGCTGCTTCGCCTCTTACATCACAGAGCGCCTGACGCGTGAAATTCCCTCTGCGCTGCGCACGGCGGCGGCGCTGACCTCCCTCAAGATGGAGAAAACCGGGCCGTTCCAGGGAACGCGCGCGGATGTGGAGGCCTGTCTTTCGGCGTTTTATCATTAATTTTTTTCTATAACAAAACAAGCATTAACAAAACAAGCATTGCAACCAAAAAGCATTACAGCGAAGCAATCGCAAATTCCCAAAGGAGGATGTCAATATGCAGCGAAGCAGCGGACGGTCCTACCTGACCCGCATGGGGTTTCGCAACATCCGCGCGAACCGCACCATGAGCGTCGCCTCGGTGCTGGTGCTCGTGTCCTGCCTCATGCTCATCGGCCTGGTGTTCCTGGCGGCGATCAACCTCAACGTCATGATGAATCAGTTCTACGCCCGCAATGTTATCATGGTGTATCTGCGTGACGACGCGCAGGAGGCGGAGCTTACGCGGCTGCAATACCAGATAGAGGCGCTGGACACCGTAAAGGAGGTCCGCTTCATCTCCAGCCAGGAGGCCCTGGAGCGCACCCTGTCGTCCAACCAGGACACCTACGCCCTGCTCGAAGGCCTGGACATGCAGTTCATGCCCCAGGGCTTTGAGGTGCAGCCCCGGAGCATGGAGCAGTACACGGAGCTCATTGAGCAGCTGCGGCTCATCGACCCCTCGGTGGAAAGCGTGCGGCACTTTCAGGGCATCGCGGCGCAGCTGAGCGCGCTGCAAAAGGCGCTGTCCATCGCGGGCGTCGCCATGATCTCCATCCTGCTGGTGGTGTCGGTGTTCATCATTTCCAGCACGGTGCAGGCCACGATGTATTCCCGCCAGCAGGAGATCAAGGTGATGAAGAGCGTGGGCGCCGCGCCCTCCTTCATCCGCTGGCCCTTCCTGGTGGAGGGCATCAGCCTGGGGGTGCTGGGCTCGCTGGTCTCCATGGCCTTCGTTTTCGTGGTGTATCTCGCCCTGGGCAAGGCCCTGGAGCCCTTGCTGGGCAAGCTCATGTCCGGCGCGTTCGCGCTGGTTCCGTTTCTGGACCACCTGCCCCTGCTGCTGCTGAGCTTCATCTGCGTCGGCCTGATCACCGGCGTCGGCGGGAGCACGCTCTCGATCTCTCGGTATTTAAAGGAGAAGGTATATGAAAAATCAGAATTGGAGAGTTAACATCGCTTTTACGCGGTTTTTCTCCATGCTTCTGGCTCTGGCGCTGCTGTTCACCGCCGTGTGGATCCCCTCCGGCGCGGCGCAGACCAAGGAGGAGCTTGAGCGGGAAAAGCAAAAGGTTGAGGAGCGCATTCAGGAAAACGAAAAACAGCTGCAGCAGCTGAAGGACGACAAGGCCGCCCAGGAGCGGCTGATCCCCGCGCTGGAGGCCCAGATTGAGGAGATCAGCGCCAAGATGCAGCTCATCGACGAGGAGCTCAAGCGCCTGGACAGCTCCATTGCGGCGCTGCAGCTGAAGATTGAGCAGATGAACCGGGAAATCGCGGATTGCCGCGAGCAGATCAGGATCATTGAGATTGAAACAGCGGACAAGGAGGCCGTGATTGACCGGATGCAGCAGCAGCTCATAGAGCGGCTGCGCCAGCAATACATGAACGGCCCGGTATCCAATTTACAGCTGCTGCTTTCGAGCTCCGACCTCACCGGCTTTCTGACCATGGCGGAATACATCAGCCGCACGGCCAGGCGCGACGCCGAGCTGCGCGGCGCCCTGGAGCAGGAGATGCGGGACATGCTGCGACTCAAGGAGGAGCTCAACGCCCAGACCGAGTCGCTCCAAACCAAGCTCGCCCAGGTGGAGCAGGAAAGCGCGGCGCTGGAGCGGGAACGCGGCGAGCAGCGCAAGGTAAAAAAAGATCTTTCCGCCGAGCACGAGCGCATCAGTGTGGCGCAGTCAGAGGTCTACGCCATCATCCGCTCCCTGAAAAGCCTGACCGCCGACGCCGAGCGCATGCTGGCCAAGGACCGCAAGGCCGTTGAGGAATTCGAGCGAAAGCTGGACGACCTGCTCCGGGAGAAAAAGGCGGAAAACAGCGACATGTTTATGCAAAGCTCCGACGGCACCATGCGCTGGCCGGTGCCATATCCCGAATGCTATATCAGCAGCCGTTTCGGCGACACCTCGAACCGCTCTCATGTCCACAAGGGCCTGGATATCTCCGCGCCGGGCGCGAACCAAAAGGATTACCAGATCATCGCCGCCCTGGAGGGCGTGGTGCTGGACTACGGCTTCGATAACTCCATGGGCTACTATGTCGTTTTGCACCACGGCGTCTATAAGCCCAAGGGCAAGGAGATCAAAACCACCTATATGCATCTGCGCAGCTTCTCCGACGCGGTGAAGACCGGCGCGCGGATTCCCCAGGGAAAGATTCTGGGCGTGATGGGCTCAACGGGCAACAGCACCGGCGCGCATCTGCACTTTCAGATCAACGAGATCGCCGCGAACGGCAACTCCGTCGCCGTTGATCCGCTGACCTATATTAAAAACCCGTATTGACCGCCCAAAGAATACAAAATTTTATATCATCACATCAGGGCCGCCCGAAAAGGGCGGCTCTGTTCGGCATCCAACTTTTGCTTCGCGACTGGACTTTTGCTGCATGGCATGTTATACTGTATACTATACTATTTTTATATCGCGTTTTTATATCGCAAAGATTTATGTCGCGGATGCCGCGCCGAAAGAGGATGCCGCCCTATGATCTGTTTTCCCGCGCGCCCAAAACGACTGTTCCGCCTTCTGGCCTTGCTTTCGCTGTCCGCCCTGCTGCTCACGGCCTGCGGCCCGGCACCGCTTGCCGGAGAGACGCGGCCCGCCGAGCCGGCGGAGATCAATATATCCTCCGGCGATATCCTGCGTGTGGAGCCCGGCATGACCTGGCGGCAGGTGTACGATCTGCTGGGGTCCACCGCGTATTACTATTCCGAGCGCAGCGCGCCGAATTTTTTCTCCTATCTGGTCGACGAGCACCTGCGCTATGTGCAGACCTTCCGCGAGTGGGAGGATATCTGCGAGGCCCCGGGCCAGGAGCTGCTGGCGCGTATCCGGGAGGAGAACACAGAACGGCCGCCAGTCTTTGCCGACCCCGCGGCGGTTCGGGAGGAGGCCCGGAAAGCCGTCTTCGGCTCCCGGGGCTGGGAGCTTCTCTTTGCCAGCGAGGACTATGTCTACGCCGCTTACAGCGAATACGGGCCCTGTATCCTGCGGTATAACATCGCGGAAAACAGGATCGACCGGGCCCTGGACATCACCGGGCCGCAGCGCTTTTTCTTTCTGGCGCGGTTTCATACGCTGTTCTCCCCGGACGGGCGCGAGCTGCTGTTTTGGAACGAGGTACACTGGATACACGGCGAGCCGGTGAGGAGCACGCTGAAGCTGCCCTATCCCGCGACATTTCTGTACCGCGTTGATTTCGAAGCCGGCACTGCCGCGCGCGCGGCGGAGGCGCTGAAGGCCGAATGGGGCGCGGGGGACACGCGGGCCCGGGAAAGCGGCTTCGTCTTTGATATAGAGGGCTATACCGCCGACCCGCAGGCCACCCTTGCCATCAGCGGGGAGCTCTGCGCGGCGATGATCTGCCGGAAGGACCGCACAGGGGAGCTGGGGTATTACGAGTTCGCGGTCATTGACAGGCGGGATCACAGCGTACTGCAAAAATGCGCCGTTAATTAAAATAGAAGATCTTTTGCTTTTATTTTCATACTTCAATAAAAAAATTAACACTTCAATAAACGTCATATCATCAGAAAAGAGGAGCCTCAGAATGAACGTATTTCTCATCGGCGGAACCGGCCTTTTGGGCAGCGCGGCCGCGCGGGGATTCCTGGACCGCGGGCATACGGTGAAGTCCATTGCCCTGCCGCCGTTACCGGCGGGCGCGCCTATCCCGGCGGAAATGGCGCTGACCTTCGGCAATTATATGGAAATGAGCGACGACGCGCTCGCCGACGCGATGGCGGGCTGCGACTGCTTTGTCTTCGCCGCCGGCGTGGACGAGCGCGTGGAGTTCCCGGCCCCCGTTTACGACGCCTACCTGAAGTATAACATCGCGCCTGTGGAGCGCCTGCTGACCATCGCCGGGCGGGCGGGGATAACCAGGGCCGTGGTGCTGGGCTCCTATTTTGCCTACTTTGCCAGGGAGCTCCCCCAAATGCGCCTGTGCGAGCGGCACCCCTATATCCGCGCCCGCGTGGCGCAGGAGGAGGCGGCCCTTTCCTTCGGGGCGGAGGGCATGGACGTGGCCGTGCTGGAGCTGCCCTACATCTTCGGCACGCAGCCGGGGCGCAAGCCGGTTTGGACCATTTTGATCGAGCAGCTGGCGGCCATGCCCGGAGGCGTAACGATGTACCCCAGGGGCGGCACGGCGATGCTCACCGTCAACCAGGCGGCCCAGGTGATCGTGGGCGCGGCGGAGCGCAACAAGGGCGCCAACGCCTACCCTATCGGCTGCTACAACCTCAGCTGGGATGAGTTTTTGACCATTGTGCACGCCGCCATGGGCGAGCCCGGGCGGAGGATCATACACATCTCCAAATGGATGTTCCGGCTATATGGCGGCAAGCTGCGCCGGGAGGCCGCCGCCCGGGGCGTGGAGATGGGCATCGACCCCGTGGGCCTGGCGGATATTATGTGCATGAACACCTTTATCGACCGCGGCTGGTCCGTGGAGCTGGGCGCCACGGAGGACGACCTCAAGGCCGCGATCTTCGATTCGGTGAAGCTTTCGGCGGCGGCCTTCCGGGGAGAAGAAGAACTGATGGAGATGAAGGGCGAATGATAAAACAAGAAATCAGAAATATAGCCATTATCGCCCATGTGGATCATGGCAAAACCACTCTGGTGGACGAGCTGCTCAAGCAGAGCGGCACCTTCCGCCGGAACGAGGCCGTGGCCGAGCGGGTGATGGATTCCAATGACCTGGAGCGGGAGCGGGGCATCACCATTCTTTCGAAGAACACCGCCATCCGCTACGAGGACACGAAGATCAACATTGTGGACACCCCCGGCCACGCCGATTTCGGCGGCGAGGTGGAGCGCGTGATGATGATGGCGGACGGCGTGCTGCTGCTGGTGGACGCCGTGGAGGGCTGCATGCCCCAAACCCGCTTTGTGCTGAAAAAAGCCCTGGGCCTGGGCAAACGGGCCCTTGTGGTGATCAACAAGGTCGACCGCCCCGGGGCGCGGCCCGGCGAGGTGCTGGACGGGGTGCTCGACCTCTTCATCGCGCTGGGCGCGCAGGAGGAGCAGCTGGATTTTCCGGTCGTCTACGCCTCCGCGCGGGAGGGCTACGCCTCGCTGGACCCCGGCGCGCGGGAGGGCGATATGCGCCCGCTGCTGGAGGCCATCCTCCGGGAAATCGAACCGCCAAAGGGCGATCCGGAGGGCCCGCCGCAGCTGCTGATCTCCTCGCTGGAGTACGACGACTATGTTGGCCGCCTCGGCATCGGCCGGGTGGAGCGCGGCTGCCTGCGGCAGGGCGCGCCTCTGCGCGCGGTGTCTTATGGCCAGCCGGAACACAGCCGGAACGTGCGCGTTTCCCGGCTCTATCAATTCGAGGGGCTCCGGCGCGTGGACGTGGAGGAGGCCGGCCTGGGGGATATTGTCTGCGTTTCCGGCATTGAGGATCTCAATATCGGCGAAACGCTCTGCGACCCCGAACATCCCGAGCCCCTGCCCTTCATTGAAATCGATGAGCCGACCATTGCCATGAACTTCATGGTCAACGACAGCCCCTTCGCCGGACGGGAGGGCAAATTCGTCACCTCCCGCAACATCCGCGAGCGTCTGTGGAAGGAGGTGCGCACCAATGTGAGCATGCGCGTGGAGGAAACCGGCAGCGCGGACACCTTCAAGGTTTCCGGGCGCGGCGAGCTGCACCTGTCGATCCTGATCGAAACCATGCGGCGGCAGGGCTACGAGCTGCAGGTTTCGCGCCCGAAGGTGATATACAAGGAGATCGGCGGCCAGACGCATGAGCCTATGGAGCTGCTGGTCGTCGAGGTGCCGGAGCAATACGCCGGCGCGGTGATCAAAAAGCTGGGCACGCGCAGGGCTGTTTTGGAAACAATGAGCTCCCGCGGGGAGGGCGCGGCCCACCTGGAGTTCCGCATCCCCTCCCGCGGATTGATCGGCTACCGCACGGAATTTTTGACCGACACCAACGGCAACGGTATCATGAACCAGCTCTTCGCGGGCTATGAGCCGTATAAAGGCGAAATCCGCGAACGGGAGCAGGGCTCTATCGTAGCCCACGAGACCGGGGAAACCACAGCCTACGGCCTGTTCAACGCCCAGGAGCGGGGACGCCTTTTTGTCGGCCCGGGCCTGGAGGTTTACGCCGGCATGGTGGTGGGGGAATGCGCCCGGGGGGAGGATCTGGACATCAACGTCTGCAAAAAGAAGCAGCTGACCAACATGCGCGCCGCCGGCTCCGACGACAACCTGCGCCTGACCCCGGCCACCGCGCTGAGCCTGGAGCAGTGCATGGAGTTCATCCGGGACGACGAGCTGCTGGAGGTAACGCCGAGCTCCCTGCGGCTGCGCAAGCGTGTGCTGAACAAAGAATCCCGAATGAAGGCCGCGGGCCGAAAATAGAGTTTGGCTGCCAGCGGGCGCACACAGTGCGCCCCTACGATGATCCTTCGCGATAGACTGATATCAAAACTGGGACAGAATTCATAGTAGGGGCGACCTGTGGTCGCCCGCTGGCAAAAAAATAAAAATCTCCCAGCGCAGAATGTGCTCTCAAGCCCAATTGATATTGGGTGCCAGCGGGCGCACACAGTGCGCCCCTACGATGATCCTTCGCGATGGGCTGATATCAAACCGGGGCAGAATTCATAGTAGGGGCGACCTGTGGTCGCCCACTGGCAAAAAATAAAATCCCCCAGCGCAGAATTTTGTTCTCAAACCCATTTGATATTGGGTGCCAGCGGGCGCACACAGTGCGCCCCTACGATGATCCTTCGTGATGGACCATATCAAACTGAGGCAGAATTCATAGTAGGGGCGACCTGTGGTCGCCTGCTGGCAAAAAGCCGCCCATTTCGAAAGATCTATTAAAAAACATCTTTTGCGGCCAGCGCCAAAAGAGCAAATTGAATTTAAAATAAAGCTTTAAAAATATATTTTACGATCCGTTCACTTGACTTTTCGCGCCCGCTCCACTATACTCTAAGCATCAATCAACAAACATCAATCAATGCAAAATATTAAATACAGGAGCAAGCCAGATGGATTATGCCGCCGCGTCCCTTCAGCTGCACGAGCGGCTGGGAGGAAAGCTTGAAATTATATCCCGCGCGCCTGTCACCAACCGGGAGGAGCTCTCATTGGCCTATACCCCCGGTGTGGCGCAGCCCTGCCTGGAAATTCAGAAGGACCCCGCGAAAAGCTTCAGCCTCACCCGCCGCTGGAATACCGTGGCCGTGGTCACCGACGGCTCCGCCGTGCTGGGCCTGGGCGATATCGGGCCCGAGGCGGGCATGCCCGTGATGGAGGGCAAATGCGTGCTGTTCAAGGCCTTCGGCGGGGTGGACGCGATCCCGCTTTGTATCCGCACACAGGATGTGGACGAGATTGTGCGCACGATAGAGCTGCTGCAGGGCAGCTTCGGCGGCATCAACCTGGAGGACATCGCGGCCCCCCGCTGCTTCGAGATCGAACGGCGGCTGAAGGAGGTCTGCGATATCCCCGTTTTCCACGACGACCAGCACGGCACGGCGGTGGTGGTTCTCGCCGCGCTGTTCAACGCCCTGCGGGTGGTCGGCAAGGATTTAAAGGACTGCGTGGCGGCCTTTTCCGGCGCGGGGGCCGCGGGCGTGGCCATCGCGCGGCTGCTGCGCCATGTCGGCGTGCGGGACATTCTGCTGTGCGACCGGCAGGGCATCCTGCATGGGGAGGACGCATCCCTTTCCCCCGACAAACAGGTTCTCACCAGCTTCACCAACCGGGACAACCGCAGCGGAACCATCGCCGAGGCCCTGCGGGACGCCGACATCTTCATCGGCGTTTCGGCCCCCGGGGTCGTCACGCAGGACATGGTGCGGAGCATGAGCCCCGGCGCGGTGGTCTTTGCCATGGCAAACCCCGTGCCTGAGATTATGCCCGAGCTGGCCCTGGCGGCGGGCGCCGCCGTGGTGGGCACGGGCCGCAGCGACTTTCCCAACCAGATCAACAATGTGCTGGCTTTCCCCGGTATTTTCAGGGGGGCGCTGGATGTTCGCGCCGGCGAGATCAACGACGCCATGAAAATCGCCGCCGCCCGGGCGATCGCCGCCCTGGTTTCGCCGGAGGAGCTTTCGGCGGACCATATTCTGCCCATGGCCTTTGACCCCCGGCTGGGCCAGGCCGTGGCGGAGGCTGTGGCGAAGGCGGCCCGCGAAACGGGCGCCGCGCGGATTTAGCGCGTGTGTATCCCGTGATAAAATATAACATAAAACGCCATAAAGGAGACGTCCCCCATGAAAAAGCGTTCATTTTTCTGGATCGATCTAACGGCGGTGATCCTCCTGCTGCTGGCGGCCTGCACATGGTTCTCATGGTCCGGCCGGCTTTCCCGGAGCGGCCCCCCGCAGGGGCTCGAATTCACAGCCGAAGGCGCGAAGGCGCTGCCCGCGTTCCATGCCCTTCAGGTCAGCGGCCTGGCCGACATCACCCTGCACACCGGCACGGAGGGGGAGTACCGCGCTGTGCTGCGCGGCGGCTCAAACGCGGAAAACCTGCGCATTAGTGTACGCGGCGGCACCCTGCACATCGCCAACCGGCGCGGCACCTGGTTCTGGCCCAGCTCGGTGAAGCACACCATCGACATTTACTGCCCCGAAATCAAGGATATCTCCCTTTCGGGCGCGGGGAACATTTACCTGGAAAAAACGGCGAAAGCCGCGGGCTTCACCGCGCATATCTCCGGCGCGGGCACCATCCAGGGCGAGGTGGACTGCGAACGCCTTAAGGTCAGCCTTTCGGGCGCGGGCAGCTTCAAAATCTCCGGCCAGTGCGCGCAGGCGGACATCTCCCTTTCGGGCGCGGGGGCCTTTGAGGGCAAAGAGCTGGTGGCGCAGGACGCCAGGGTTTCGGTCAGCGGCGTGGGCAGCGTCTATATCTACACCGAAAAGACCCTGGACGCGCGGCTTTCCGGCGTGGGCAACATCAATTACGGCGGGAATCCCAGGATCACGGAGAAAAAATCGGGCCTGGGCACGCTGAAGCCATTTTAGGCGGACCACCGGGTAGGGGTTCAAAATTTTGAACCCCTACGATTTGCGTTTATAATCATTAGCTATAATCATTTGCGATGGAAGGGGGGAAGCAAAATGAGCCTGCGGGTGAAACGCAGACGCCCGGAGCTCCTGCTGGCCGCTGTGGGCCTGATCGCGGCAGCCGCCGTGATGGTCTGGGCCGCGGTGCGCCCGGCGGAACCTCCGGCTGGGAGGAAGCGGCGGCGTTTTCCGCCGTTGCGGCTTGGGATCAGCGGCAAAGCGGCCCGGAGGCCTGGATGGACCCCTTCGCGCCGCCGGACGCGGGCGGCGAGAGCGAATTCCCCCTCCCCGCATATGAAGCCCCGCCAGACCAGCCGCCTCCCGGCAGCCCGGCGCCGGAAGCACAGGAGACCGGCGAGGTCCTGCCCGGCGATATTTTTTCCATGCCGCCGGCACCGGAAAGCCAGCCGCCGGTATACACCAGCGCGCCGCGTCCCGATACAACAGCGCAAGCGCAAAAGCCGCAGGCCTCGTTCCCCGTGAACGTCAATACGGCGAGCCAGGCCGCGCTGGAAACCCTGCCGGGCATCGGCCCGGTGAAGGCGCGTGCGATTATCGATTACCGGAACGCCAACGGAGCCTTCCACAGCCCGGGGGATCTGATAAAGGTCACGGGCATCGGCGAAAAAACCCTGGAAAATCTGCTGCCCTATGTCACAGTGTAGGGGTTCAAAATGTTGAACCCATGTCAATTGAGTCCCAGCGCCAACGCATGAAATCATGGGTTCAAAATGTTGAACCCCTACGAGCACAGCTAAATTAAACAGATAGAGGAATTGCTTATGTTAAAAAAGATTTGCGCGGCCATCGGCGTGGCGGTCAGCTCCCTTTGCGGAACAATTGGATGCTTGCTCTATATGATTCCCCGGGAATGGAGCGGCAGGGAGTTTCCCGATGTGCCCCGCCCGTCGGTGGAGGAGGCCTTCGCCTCACAGGAGGAGGCCCTCGCGGCCGGCGGCGGCTGGTTCGTTACCATGGACGAGGATTTCGACGGCACGGAGATTCCCGCGCCCTGGAGCCCCTCGCCCCACGGAAAGCGCAATACGGAGTACTGGTGCTCCAACATGATCGACGCCTCCGCGCCCGGCATTGTCAGGGTTCTGGCGGCGGAGCTCCACGACAACGTATGCGATATCTGCCCGGCGGAGGGCGACTTTACCTCCGGCATTGAGACCAGGGGTACTTTTGAGCAGGCCTTCGGGTATTACGAGGCCAGGGTAAAGTACCCGGAGGGGCCGGGGCTCTGGTCCGCGTTCTGGCTGCAGGCGGGAACCATGGCGCAGCTGGGCAGCCGGGGCAAGGACGGCTCCGAGATCGACATCTATGAATCCGCCTTCTACTACGAGCCTACCAAGCTGGGCAACTGTATCCATTGGGACAGCTACAACGCGCCTTTTTATAAAAATCATGGCACGGTGGTGGATACCGGCATTAATTTATACGATGGCTGGCACACCCACGGCCTGCTGTGGACACCGGATAGCTACACCTTTTTTGTGGATGGCCGGGCGGTGTGGAAAACCAACGCCGGTGACGTTTCCCGCGTGCCGGAATTCCTGCGGCTGACGGTGGAAATCCGCCGCCAGGAATACGGCCCCTATGGCGCGAAGCTGGGGGAATTCGCCAACACGAAGGAAAACCCCTCGGTGTTTGAGATTGACTATGTGCGGGTGTATCAGCACACGGATTTCCTGAACCGAATCAAATCGCCGGAGGATTTCAGACAGTTATACGTGCCAAAATTCATCGCTGGCAAATATAGTTGAATGAAAGCGCGCGCTATGGCCGATTCAAACGCGGGTTCATAGCGCAAACGCGGTTCACAGGCATGGCCACCGGCCAGACCCGAGTAGGGCGAGGCATTGCCGAGCCGTGGCCAATATCGAATTAACAATTAACAATGAACAATGAACAATTGGGCCGGTCTCTACGATGCAATG
>WRMQ01000008.1 GCA_009777055.1 Oscillospiraceae bacterium | reverse complement strand
CAATCGCCCGCGCGTCTATGCCGGAAAATCCAATGAACCTCGCGGCGGTATCGGGCGGCTTTCGGGTAAAACTACACGAAAGCGGCGGCGCGGTTGCCGAACAGCAGAGTGAATCCGCTTCCATCGAAGCAGGCTGCCATCAGTGATGCGATTTGGGGACGCCGCCCCGCGCGCTCGTCGAGGATTTTCCGGATGCAGACATCGCAGATCAATCCGTGCGAGTCGACGTAGCGGCAGCCGGTGCAGTCATAGGTGCGGGGCGCGGGGGGTTCCGCTTCGGGCAGGGCGGGGGCGCCGCCTGCCGGCCCGGCAGAGGTAATGTCCGTTTTCATGGATGACTTTCCTTTCTTCAGATTTTTGGCCGGAGAATAAAAAAAGCCCCGCAATTCTCGCAAGAATTACGGGGCCGGGGTTGCTTTTCAGTTTTGGATTGTGAGAGCCGGGGGTCTCTTTTGGCCGCCTTGGGAGTTCGGAATCTGAAACCGCGAAAATCGGCCTTTGTGCAGCGGTTTTTTGTACGGTGCCGCGCAGGCCCTTTTCAAGCGCTGAAACCCTTGACACGCAAGGGTTTCAGGCTCCGACATCTTTTTTGTTGTCGTCACTTGTAATAGCACGACAATATGACGGAATCATCGTCAGTGGTGCAAATCGTGCCTAGTGGTGCGTCCGCATTTTGTGCTCTGGGTTTGTCCACTCATCCTTGTACTGTCACGTCTCGCTACAGATGCTTTTTATAAATGCATCAGTAACATAACAATGGCAGCAATGATGCCGCCAAAAGATAAAATCGGTATAAGTAAAACAGGCAAGCAACCAGTTTTAGGCAACCCCGCTCTTCCGGGATTGCTCAGATTCTGTCTGATCTGTTCTTTTAATACGAGTGGAGGGATGAAATCCTGTACGCCAGGCGGCGCAATTGAGGCATACCCATAGTTATAGAAGTTGGACTTGTCTATGCTTTCGCTTCTTGCACTTACCAATTTGTCCCGCGCTTCCGTGGCGGCGTCATGTGTTTCCATATCATTTAGATATTCGCTAACGAGAGCAATGGCTTGTTCAAAAATGAACCTATAGTTGTCAGGGTTCGCCGGATGCCCTTTTGCCGCACAACAAAGGATGCTTTCGCCGACAAGGCGACAAACACAAGAACTATAGTTTTTTATCGCGATGCGAAGTGTATCTGTTGTTGGGTCTATCTCATCCGGGAACAGCAAAAACAACGAATATAAAGCTACCGCATTTGGAAGCCGATCTATTGTGTTTGATTCCACCGATTCTGCTTCCAACTCTGCCAATTGGACGATATTGTCGGACCAGGACAACCCATGATTGCGGTTGTACTCCATGGCCTCTAGCTGATTTTTTGCTTTTTGTGTTAACGGCCTGACAGATTCGCTCTTATGAATATAGTAAAAATATTCATCGTATGAAATGGCGAGCTGTCCCATATCGTCGCAGGTTTTAACGTACATATCCTCCATCGCTTCCTGCAATGTAGGAGCCGACGGAATCGTGAGCATTGACATATCGTCGTCAACATACTGGAGAAAAGCTATATAACCATCGCGGGCACTCTTCGCGTCACCAATTGCGTAAAAGTAGGTCTCCGCCAAATTCCAACGACAAAGCGCCCCGCATTGGCGCGTCATCGGCGTAGGCCACACGGCGGATTCGATTGCGTATTCGCACAGATCAATCGCCTCCTTGAACCGCTTGCCCTCAATGAGCATCTGCTGTGTCTGGATGAAGTAATCATGACTCATCATTTGGGATACCTCTCATTTCTTGTTTTGGAGTAATCTGCTTTATTTCAGTTGCATTGTTGCACAAAGCGAGAGCGTAAGCTCCATTGATTAGGGCTGCCTGTAACCTATCGAACGAACCGTTAGCGGCAATCGCCGCCCGGTATTCTAATGTTGCTGCATCAAAGGAGAAGATGCTTCCCTGATAGCAAACCAGATAACTATCCCCAGCGCAGGCGCTGGTGCACAGATTGTCGCCTTTCCGGCTGACGTTTATATCTGTGTGGCAACCACGTCCTGCTATTAGTTCCTCTTTCGTTCCATGCCAGACATGTAGCAAATCCTTCTTTCTAGCGGTGTGCGGGGTATTGAACAGCAAGTAGAACTGTTGTGTCTTTTCATGGAACGCAGCATCCATCGGCTTGCCGTACAGCGAGGAAAACAATCGCTCGCCACAGAACCGAAGCATGCCGGGGCGAATGGCCTGGAAGATCAAAAGTATATTGTCAAAGGATATGTGCCCAGTTGCGGCGCTGTGCATGCTTTTTTCGCTGTCGCTTTTGCCGAAGATCAACACATACTCCCCGAACACACGTATGTTGATGAACTGGAGGCGATAGGGGGATAAATCGTAGGAGAAGCTGCTTTGTCCACAATTCATGCTCCACAAAACGTCGATGCAGTACACGCACCCATCCGCCGTTGCAAAGCTCTTCAAAATGCGCACCGGCTGCCCCTTTTCCGCATGCCTGAGTGGTTGAAAGCTTGTATGGCCAGGCGCAAGGTAGCGTCCCTGCCCAAACTCGCTAAACAGATACGTCCCTTCCTTCGTAAGGTGAATCGAATACTCAGCTATGTCATCCTCTAAGCGGGTCGTTTCCGAGCGAAAGCCGCTTTGCTGGATTGAAACGCCATTTTTGCTGTCACGTACCGCTGCGGTAAGCTCTGGCACTTCACCCATAGACACGATTTGCACTTTTGCGCTTTTGTACACATGACCACTTGCTAACTCATATTTGGCGACGGATGCCCCAAGGATGGTCATGACGTTATTATCGCTCACAGACAACATATTCAGATGCTGATTAGAACCTTTTTCTATGCCGATCACATTTGCAGAATTTTCAATCCAATCCCACAAAATAAGTTCGTCATTGTGACATAATACCAAGAGTTTTTGCCCCATGCAGCAAAGAGTTTTAACAGCTGATTCCATCTTTCGCTCAGCGACAATGTTTCCAGTGGTGTTAAGAACCACAATTCGTTCATCCGAAAAGGCAACGCCAAAATACTCCTCATCAATCACATGCGCACAGCGGACGAACACACTATCCAACCGGCTAACGATATCGATGTTTTTATTTGCAGGTGAGTTACGATATATACTTGAGTACATTCTCTGACGCGTCACAAACATCATACTGTTACCGAAAGGAATCAATGCATCCAAAATGATGGGCTGCTCGGCTTGAAACAATTCCACAGAGGTTGCAGTGTTCATATCAAATACTCGTATCGTGTTTGCATCTGATTGATAATAGACATAATCACCTGAAAATCCAAACGCAGAGAAGCCGCACCGGGGTTTATAGGTCTTTATCTCCTGATTTATTTTGGCGGCCTGCCATAGCTGTCCTTCTTGATTATAAACAAGCCTGAACAACTCAATTGTCGCGTCCTCATGCGCTACGGCGAGATGTTCACAAGTTGGAGATATTTGAATAGATACAGTTCGCACAGGCCGCACATGAATAATGCAAGAAAGCAGTTCAAACGCAGTCGTGTCAAACACACGCAACCGCTCAAGTGTTTCTGAAAAAGCAAATATAGCCGCGTCTGCGGAAAAAGCGCAGGCAGACGTAAAGACATAACGCTCAGATTCAGCGATAATTTTCAATGCCATTGAAGGTGGTGTTTCATCGGCATCAGCTTGAATATCCTGAAGCGTAAAAAGCGATTCTGTGTCCAGCCATGCTTTCGTCCAACTTCTGTTTGAAAGCAATTTGTTGGCTTGCTCATGCGCAAGGGATGGTTGTTCTGCATGGCAGATGGAAAATAGCGTATTCGGGTAATTTGACAAGATTGCCTGATTGCGCAGTATGATATTAAAGAAGTTGCGGCATACCTCGGATTCAAACCGGCTCAACTCGACAATTAGTGATTGCATTGGGGTAATGGAGCAGCGCGCATCTAAATAAGGCAAGCTGCTATATAGCAGTTCCCCGGCGGCAGTATCAAATTCGGTAGTGTGGTGTCCCAATTCTGCCAATGCCCGCATATTGTCTGAGTCAAAGGAGTTGTTTTGATGAGGGTCGCATATTTCGCGAAAACAATCAGCCAAGACTTTATGATGCTTTTTGCATAAATCCGCATAGCGGCGGGATACTGCTTCCCTGAAACTATCATACAAGAAATCCACTCTGCCGCCGCGCCGCGCCATAAAAGGCCGTACCCTGCGGAGAAAATACCTGACGGTTTCGTATAGTGGTGCGTTCTTCCCAAATGCCCGCTGGAAACAAAATACAAGTTCGTGTTCAGATAGCCCCCTTCTCGCGCAAGATAGCAGGCCGAAAAGAAGTGGAACAGATACTGCGGAAGCGATTACATCGTAAGCTCGTTCGTTTTCAAGATTTTCCAACACATGGTCGAATGCTTCTATGGGGTTTTTCCCGTATTTCTTTATTTGCTCGCCCAATAGCTCAAAAGAGCCGAATTGCCGTAATTCTGAGACTAGGATTTTGAGATAAAGGGGATTAGCGGACGCTTCGCTTTGCACTTTATCCGTAACGATATATTGACCATCTTTTTCGGTCGTACCACAAATTACGTCGATATGTTTCTTGTCCAGTTGTTTCAAGTTCTTTGCAAGATATGCTGAAACAAGTTCTCTCTTCTGATCTTCATCAATAGGTTTGAGAGTGACGAGATCATCGTGTGTAACCCCGTTCACCTGAAGCGGAACATTCGATTGCCATTTCATGCTGATGATCAATTTCAAATTAGCGGGAAGCTCGGGAGGAATCCACGAAAGCATGCTGATTCCATCCGGCAATTGATCTATCGCGTCTATCACAATGATCGATTCACCTTGCTCGGAATATTCCCACATCAGATGCCGGATCTTTTTTTGCAGTTCGTCAAACGTTGTCGGTGTTTGAATATTTCGTTCCCGCAATATGCTGTCCCACAGGCTATATTGCTCGGAAGCTAAATCAGATGCGCCGCAAAACCGCGCAATAACTGCCTTTTCTGCTTTGCGTTGCGTTTTCACCCATTGAGCAAGCAGGGTGGTTTTTCCCAATCCAGCTCCAGCTGATAAAATAAGCGGCCTCATTGAATCGCTACGGATGTAGTTGTCCAGTTGCTCTAGAACAGAAGGAACAGGCACAAAGCTCTCCGCAGCGTTGTTGATAAATATGTCCTGCTGCTCAAAATCCCGGACAAAAATGTCGTCATCAGCAGCACATGCATTTTCGCGCAAGGGGTATCTGCAAAGAATCTCCTGTATGAGTCCGGCAATCACTACATACTTCAATGGGATTGTTTGTCCAATCGCGATATCGGGGTATACCTTTTCAAGCTGCTCCACTACCTTTTTCGGCAGAGCATTTCTTGGTACAGCAAAATCAACAAGCCGTCCATTCGATTGCTCAATCCTGTCGAGGTCTTTGGGAGTCAGCTGCACACCCTTCTTTTTGGGCGGCAATAATTCTGGAACGTTCGCTGCGGCAGTCGCATCCCAGCGGCAATCGTAATCAATAACATGTTCACGCCTTTCGGCGCGCACCTCGCCCTTGAAGCTTTCCAAGGCATGATTCGTTTCCTCTACATCGCCGCCCTCGCTTAACACCCCTTCATTTCTGTACAGCCTTCGGTGTGGCGCATCCCAATTTTCGTTTTTCGGTTCGTTGCGGAAGAAAAACAAAGCATGTTTCGTGGCCTCCGGCCGTACTTTGTCAAAGATGCGGTACATTGGAGCCAAAAGTGCATGCTCTATTTCAATTTCGGTAACGGACTTTTTTCCGAAGAAGCCATTTACATCATCATACTTTTCAGACGTGTCACCGAGCTCATCTTCACCGTGTCCCCCAATTTGATGTTCTTTTTCGTAAGCAAGACGCACCGGGTCATTGGGAACCCAACCGCGCCGCTGCCCTAGAAAACAGAGAAAAAAAGGTCGGCAACTGTCTATACTCTCCAAGCATTTCTTTACCACGTTTTTTGATTCCGCGTCCTCTGATGTCACACCCCAGCGCAAATCAATGTCAATCAAACGCAGTTTCCGTTTCTCGCACCACTCGGCCAGCTCTGGAAACACGTTTTTAACCAAATAGTCGCGTTCAGCGTGCATATCGTTGAACGTACTGCTTATGAAGATTGGGATATCTAACCAGTCCATGCAGTCCTCCAGAATTAGCCGACTCCATTCAATCTTACTCTGTTGAGAACAGCATCGACAACGTCCATGTGTTCTCCGCCCAAATCAAAATGTGTACGGGAAAAATTCATCAATGTGTCACGTGTTGACAGTAAAAACATCGTCCTGTGCTTGTCATACAACTTGCATAAAAACCAATAAGCCCGCACACCTTCTTCGGATAAATCCATTTTGATGAGTATAGGCAGAGAATTACGGGCAATCAGCAGCTCGCTATCTGAAAGTTCGTGTGCCTGTTCCAAGAATCTTTGTTGATCCTTGTATAAACCAAATATCCCCATGATCGCGCCTCCTGCTATTTGATTTGATTTAATTTGCGTGCGATAAACTTTTTATTTCTCGCCTCATAGGTAGCTGCATTGTCGTTTATCCAAGTGTCTCCATCCTCATAATAAGCCGCAACCACCCAAGCTCTGCAGATAAATTCCTTTTCATATGGCTTTATCGGAAAAGGCACATCAATGATGCCGATCATTCCGTCTTGTCGGACAGAGAGTTGTTTGCTCGCCTCAAATACGTTTTTGCTCTCGTCTACAACAAACAACTTCACATCTGCGGATTGCGGAACCTTCTGTAATGGTGCGGTGCCGACCGTCATCCTCAGTGTGCCCACAGGCATAGCCATACCATCACTCATCCTTGTGATTGAGTCCGGAAAGAATGCCATCGGAGACGGCCTGAAACTGCACTGCATAATTCTTGCGCGATCAGATGATTTGGCGTTTCCTCCAATCTTGCGGGACACTATATACATAACCAAAACCGCAAGAACTCCCAACGCTGAAAGGGCAAATAGTATCGGATGGGCTTGTATTTGTTGCAACATAATTATGATGACCTCCTTCTGAACTAAAAGTAGTTCGGATTCCGAAAAGTTATGCCTCCTCCAGGCATGCCACGAAGTCTTACTATGTTGGATTTTCGCAATTGGCTTTGTTTATCTACATATGTTTTTGCGAAAGCAAATAAGATCATCAGAATTCCAACGGAAAGCATAAGCTTGTCGAAGATCATAGACAAGACGCCAGCTGGTTCCAACCACAAGATATGTGCATTGTAGGTGTTGTGATTATCCGCCTCCAGTCGCTGGACATGTCCATCCCATGTTGCCGAAGCATCCCGTTCGATTGCTTGCATTCGCCCATTTAGTCTTGTTAAAGACTGTTTCCCGGTGCTCGCAGCAAGAATTAAAATCTGATCTTCATCCATGGTATAACAATACAAATCGAATTTTCCTGTATAATTTGAGATGTTAGGGATCGGAATATCTTTGAGAGCGGAGAGAGGGATACCGTCATCCAGACGTTGTATTTTCTTCGCGTTGACAGCATAGGTGACACCGCTGATTAACTGGTCAGCGCCCTGCAGCTTTTCGTACTTGCTTGCATTAACTATTATGCTAATAACAGAGACAATGATGATCAGGATTCCACCGACCAAGGTAAGTTTGTTTTTTGAAGACATGGGATTCTCCTTTTCTTGAAATTAAGAACGCTATACTTGACAACGCAGTTTTCGCCAATGTATTTCGTTTTTCCAAATCAAAAACCGGCTTTGGTTTTCGCTGCTGATCACTTATAAAAAGCACGACCTGCGCCTAACCTTTTTGAAATATTTGGCATTTTGATGTGATGCATTAACAACTGAACCAGCACTATCCTACCTCCTATACACTCCATACCCCATGCCCCCGAGGATTGGGATCATGTTGGCGCAAGGGTCTTTATCCCAGCCCTGTACCTCTTCTGAGAGGGCCTCCCACGAAACAAGGCAGTCGTGCAGTTTCTTGTCATCATTGCGCACGGGGGCGTAGGCCCAGCCATCCTCAATTTTTTCTGCGACCCAGCGATCATGCTCACGCTTGGCCATGACCAAAATCTCGCTTTCCGTGAAGCGTTTCAACGGCGGCTTGTCGGGCTTCGCTGGATGCATTTCGCAGCCGATAAGCGCCAGCGTCTCACGGTAGTTCATGGCTTGATTGATGTTCGAGAGCTTGAAGTGCGGGGAAAGCTCCTCCCAGGGCATGCAATTCGGGCGCTTTTTACCCTGCGCGGCCATGGTTTCCCGGTACTCCTCATGAATTTGCCGAGCGATTTCGCCCTCCGTGGAGTTTTCTATCACGTCCAGCAACAGTAAATTCGTAAAGGCCCGCACCGGGATATGCGCTTCCATCTGGCTGCCCATAGGCAGGCAGGCCGGGCGTAGCACGCCGTCATCACAGTGGCTCATTTTAATGATGGTCTCCATGCTGCGCGCACCGAACTTATAAAATGGTACAAGCAACATCGCCTGGACAATGCCATCGTCGATCTCCGTGATACCGCCGCGCTCCATAAAACTGCGCAGCAACACGGCGCGGCGCAGAACATAGCTTTTCTCACCGCCGGTGCGCGGGTTCGGCCCGGCGATGTCGATGACGCATTTTACACGCGAGACAAAATCCGGGCCTTTTTGTGCTTTGAAGAATGCGATGTCGTCAGGATTGCGAAATGCCTCGAAGGTTGTGGAGGTTGCGCCCGCGAACACGATAATGCACTTCGGTAAATTCTGTTTCCCGCTGGCATCGTAGTATTCACCCTCCTGCATGGGCGCAAGGTAGCTTTTCAGCCAGCCCAGTGCCGCGCCGTTGAGCCCTGCCGAATCGAATTCGTCCAGAAACAGCAGCGGCAACTTGCCTTGCTCGCTGACATCGCAAACCCAGCGAAAAGCCTTCGCCAAATCGTCGGGCTTGGTAAATTGTGACACGTCGAATGTTTCGTGTGCAACAGCCTCTTTACCAAAGAGGTTTTTTGCGATTTGCCTGATACCAAAGGATTTTCCGCTACCCGGCGAGCCGAACACAGCGATGGTGAGCGGCTGCGTGTCGCTGCCGTTTTTGTAATTCTCCAGCGCGTTGCGGATGATGCTGAAGGCCTCAATCTCCATGCGGTCATAGGTTTTTAGTCCGCCGATTTCCAGCAGAGGCAGCTTGCCCAACGCATCGGTGTTTCCTGCGACATAATTTGTTGCCATGTTGATCATTTCATCAAAGCCGTCTTTTTCTGCAAGAACAAATGTCTCTGGCGGCTGCGTGTTCCCATCGGGAAACATAGGGATTTCATGACGGTAGGGCAGACCGGGCAACTCGGGCGCGCCGTTGGCGGCTTCTATTGCCTGTGCCAGCGCAGCAATATCCTCCTGCGATAAAGCGTTCTGCATATAGCCCTCGTTTCTTCCGTGTGCCAGATATAAATACGCTGGATTTTGAATAGCACCGTCTTCTTTGGTCGTCAGATACACGGCACCCTCTGCGCCGAATGTAACAAGGATGCGCGGCGATTGGAGGTAGTGATTTATCTTTGCGTTGTTACGCAGTTGCCACAGCAGGTTCATCGCCGTTCTCTCCCATGAAACGGCTTTGCTGATCATCGCGCCCTCGGTGCGCAGAGTGTCTGCACTGATAATGGTTGGTGGTAATTTTGACATTATATTGCCCCTTTCAGATTGTTCGGTATACTCTCAGCCCGATGCTCTTTAGTAACGGGATCATATTCAGCACAACATCGATGTCTTTCTGCTGCTCCTCAACAGGCAAGTCGTCATAGGGTACCAGGCAGGGGTGGTGCTTCAACCCGTTATCGCGCACGGGTGCGTATGTCCAGCCGTTGGCCAGCTTCTCCTGCATCCAGCGAATGTGTTCGCTTTGCGCCAGCAGCAGTGTAGTTTCTTCATCGAACTTCTCCACGGACGGAAATGGTGTATCCCCTGCGTCATAGGTAAAGCCCACCATATTGAGCTTTTCACTTATGCTACGTGCCTGCGCCCGGTTGGACTCCCGGAACTCCTCGCTGAGTTCGTCCCACTCCACTACGCTGGGATGTTTTGTATTCCCAGAAGCGCGCATCTTCGCGAGATAATCCGCGTGGATCGCCCGCGCCAACTGTTCTGCCGCGCCTTCTAGCTTTTGCGCTCGGTTGATTTGCCGTAAGATCGCATTCTCGTCCAATTCTGTCACCTCCGCCTGTAGACTGATTTTCTCTAGCGCCGCGCCCATGGTCATCAGATACTCTGGCGATTGCACCGGGATCACTACGCAGCCCGCGCCAGGCACCGGTTCAGCGGCGATCACAATACCGACCGTGCTGAAAAAAGTAATATCGCTGTAGAAGTATTTTTGCGTGGATTGCACGATGTGTGTGTTCAGCAGGCCCATACGCACATAGGGCAACAGATTTCGCAGCGTTTTTTCTGCCTCGTCAGCGTCATGCCAGGCATCGAAAACCAGGAGCAGGGCCTTGTTGCCGTTGACGCTACACACTTTCTGCCAGAAGGCGATATCCGACTCCCGCAAGATGCGGGCATGCTCTAATGAAAGATACACGGTGATTCCCTGCGACGCGCGCAACCTCGCAAGGGCAAACAAAATCCCCTCCAGCCCAAACCAACAGCTTTGACCAGAAGAGTTATCTTCAAATAAATAGGCAATCAAGCTTTCAGTATCATAGGCATCCAGCGCGTTAATATGCAATGCTTTGGCCCGGCGGAAAGCAAACTCTACGAGGGTTTCAAGGGATGCCCTATGCTTTTCAGGGTCCATTTTGCGCCTGCCTTTGCGCATATGGCAAACCGCAGAACCATGGGTGTTCAACGCCTCGCCGAGTTCAGCGTCCGTCACCTGCAGCGTATTCTTCAGCCAGTCCAGCTTTTCCGCGAACGCCAAGCCTCCACCGCCTTTCATCCTACGCTATATTATACATTATAATAACACCGATTTCAAGGCTTGTTTTTGACAATTTTTTGACAGTTTGCATTTTACCAAGATTCCGCAATGGTGTACTATTGCGGAATAGCCATGGAGCGAAAACCGCAAAAAATACAGGCCGTCTCTTTGTGCAGCCTGCCAGAAAATATTTACATTAGCCCTTGCGCAACGCACATTTCCGTGATATAATAGGAGGCGTTACAAGGTAAAAAAGCAGTCCGTAAACGTACGCCATTACGGACGGGGCATTACGCCCCGCCCGGATGCATCAGCCTGTACTGCGCCAGGTACTTGTAGAAGGTCGAGCGCGAAACGCCGCACTGCACAAGGATTTCTTCAAGGTACAAAGCCCCGCTATCCCACTTGGCCACCAAGTCGCCGAAGTTGGCGGGGAGTTCGGCGCAGGGGCGCCCGAAGCGGACGCCGCGCGCTTTGGCCGCCGCGATACCCTCCGCTTGCCGGCGCAATATAGCACCGCGTTCAGTTTCGCTGAACAGCGAAAGCAGGGACATGATCAGGTCGGCGATGAACGTGCCCATGAGGTCCTTGTGGATGCGCGTGTCCAGCAGGGGCGCTTGGTCGAGGACGACGATATCCACGCCGATGTCCTTGGTCAGGATGCGCCATTGGTTCTGGATTTCTTTATACGAGCGGCCCAGTCTGTCCAAAGAGGAGAGGAAGATCGTATCCCCCTTTTTGACCCGGCGCAGCATGGCCTGGTACGCTGGCCGGTTGAAATCTTTCCCACTGGCCTTGTCGAAGAAGATGTGCTCTTTCGGGATGCCGAGCTTCTCCATCGTGTCCAGCTGTCTATCAAGTCGCTGCTCTTGTGAGCTAACCCTTACGTAGGCCCATGAATTCATATTGAATACCTCCATGACAAAATAGGCCCCGGTGGTGACCGGGGCGTTGCTATACATTATAATAGGGTTGCTTGGCCGGACGCAAGCGACGGCGCTTCGGTGGGACATGGAGCGGAAAAGCGGCACATGAACCACCCATGTGCCGCTCGGATTTTCCTTATGGCTACAGGCTTACAAGGCCTTTCAGTGGGAGAAGTGGCACTTGTGGCACAGGGCTTCTCCAATTCAGATTGAGCGGTGACCTGGACTCCAGTGATACCAGAGCAGCAAAAAGTGATACCTGAAAAGCCCTGCCGCTCGCGAATTTCTTGTGGTTACTGGCTTTCCGGCCCGTGAGTGATATCGGTGATACCAGTGATACCAGGGTTCGCTACTTGCCGGTCACCTCAATCTCAATCTGATCCTTGAACCGCACCCGGAAGCCCCCGCCGACCAGCACCGTAACACTCTGCACGGTGCAATTCCACAGCTGTTCGTCGAACCCGGCCAGTAAGCCCTCGCGGGCCTCGACCTCCGCGAAGAATGCTGCCGCCTGCACCCGCCGCAACTCCCGCGAGCGTTTCTCCCGCTGGGCGCCGTTGCGCTTTTCCTCAAGGGCCTGAAAACGGGCGACCAGAGCGTTGTAACGCTCATCGTACTCGTCGGGGTCGACGGCGGCGCTGGCGTTCTCGTCCACGGCCTTGCGGATCAACCCGGCAACGACATCGCATTCCTCTATGTACTTCGCGATTTTGTGATCCAGGGCGGAGGTGTCGGTGAACTCATCCACGGCTGCCCGGTGCCGGGCATACGCGGCGGCGCGGTCGGAAATCAGGCTGTTGAAGGCTTGCGTAAAGGCCCGCTGGATTTCATCCTCTTTGACATGGCGGGTCTGGCAGACGGTATCCCCGGTATACTTGCGGTTGCACTGCCAAATGACGCGGCGGTAGGGCGAAGTGCTGTGCCACGTTTTCGGGCCGAAGAAAGCCCCGCAGGATTCGCAGACCAGCCTGCTGGAGTAGGGCGAAAGGCCGCTCTGCTGCGGCCCCGCGATCCGCTGGCGGCGCTCCAACTCGGCCTGTACCAGGTCGAACTCCTCCAGCGTAACAATGGCCGGATGGCTATTCTCCACGTGGAATGAGGGAATTTCTCCTTCATTTTTCTTGCGCTTTTTTTCGAGGAAGTCCACGGTGAACGCCTTCTGGAGGATGGCCTCGCCCTTGTATTTCTCCGAGCGCAGGATGCTCTGGATGGTGCTGACGGACCACTTCACTTTCCCGCCGGGCGTGGGGATGCCCTGAGCGGTCAGGTGCCGGGCGATGTAGTTCACGGTCTTGCCCTGTAGGAACAGGGTGTAGATCGTCCGCACCACGGCGGCCTCGCTCTCCACGATCTGCGGCCTGCCGTCCGGCCCCTTTTCGTAGCCCAGGAAACGCTTGTAGGGCAGGCTGAATTTCCCGGCCTCGAAGGCGCGCCGTTTGCCCCAGGTGACATTTTCACTTATCGAGCGTGATTCTTCCTGTGCGAGCGAGGCCATGATAGTCAACAACAATTCGCCCTTGCCGTCGAAGGTCCAGATCTGCTCTTTCTCAAAATAGACCTCGCAGCCGACATCCTTCAATTTGCGGATCGTTTGCAGGCTGTCGACCGTATTTCTCGCAAAACGAGAGACGGATTTCGTAATGATCAACTGAATCTTCCCGTCCAGGGCGTCCTGTATCATGCGGTTGAACTGCTCCCGGCCCTTGGTAGAGGTCCCGGAGATTCCCTCGTCGGCGTACACGCCGCAAAAGTGCCACTCCGGGTTCGCCTGGATGATCCGTGTGTAGTATTCGACCTGGGCCTCGAACGAGGACTCCTGCTCCGACAGGTCAGTGCTGACCCGCCCATACCCCGCCGTGTTGCGCTTCTGCTTTTTCTTCAGCGGCTGCGCGATGGGCGTGATGGTCGGCTGAATCTTTGTTACGGTTTTCTCGGTTGTCATTTCAGATTGCGCCTCCTTGCTTCGTCTTTCATCTCAGGGGTCCAACTGTCCCGCCGTGAGGGATGCGCCCAGGTCAAATCCACCCGCCTGTTCCCTTTGTATATAAAGGAAAGCGAAAACGGCCCCGGCACAATGATTTCTTCGATGTCTTTCATGCCCCCAGCCTCCTCAACCTTCGCCCGCAAAATATCATCGGGGATCTGCTGCGAGGGGCAGTGGGCCTTGCCCAGCGTGTTGTAGGTGCGGCAAATCCAGACCGGCTTTTTGTATTTGGGCGCGGAGCCCGCGATCTTGTGCCCGAAGGGCGCGCCGCAAATGCCGCAGCGGATTTTTCCTGTCAATTCGTAATTGCCCTTCGGGTGCGGGGCCGGATGCTGTTTTGCCGCGCGCCGGGCGATCTCGGCCTGCACCGCGTCGAAGATAACCCGGTCGATGATGGCGGGGTGGTTGTCCCGCACCAGGTACTGCGGTAACTGGCCGATGTTTTTGACCTTGCGTTTGGAAAGGTGATCCTGCGTGAAGCTCTTTTGGAGAAGCAGATCGCCGGCGTATTTTTCGTTTCGGATCATCCCCGCCAGCCCGTTCTTGCTGAAGGTGATACCCTGTGCCAGCAGCTTCTTCTGGATGGCCAGGATACCCATGCCACCGAGGTAGTCGGAAAAAATCTGTTTGACCACGGCGGCCTCGTCTGGTATAATGGCAAAGGTGTCGCCCTCCTGTAAATAACCATATGCTCGGCTGTGCGTGGGCTTGCCCGCTTCGAAATCCCTGCGGATGCGCCAGCGGCAATTCTCCGAAACGCTCCTGCTCTCCTCCTGTGCATAAGAAGCGAGGATGGAGAGCAGCAATTCCCCGTCCCCGCCGTTGGACCATAGGCCCTCTTTTTCAAAGAAAACGGCCACCCCCAGGGCGGTGAGCTCCCGCAGGGTGGCCAGCAGCGTGACGGTGTTCCGTGCCAGGCGTGAGATGCTTTTCGTCAGCACGATGTCGATTTTTCCGGCCCGGCAGTCCTCCAGCAGGCGCTGGAACTCCGGGCGTTCGGCCTTAGTCCCGGTGTAGTCCTCGTCGCTGTACACCCCGCAGTAGTTCCATTCCGGGTTGCGTTGGATGAGCGCGCTGTAGTAGGACACTTGGGCAGACAGGCTGTGCAGCATGGCGTCTTTGCCGTCAGAGACGCGGGTGTAAGCGACGGCGTTCTTCCTCCTCTGCGGTGGCATACAGGCTTCGATTCTCTTGATATGCAAGGCTTTCAGCCTCCTTTCGTACTCCCATATTGCCATAGCCGCTCGCAACAGTCAAGTCATTCTTCGCTCATAAAACGTAGAATCCTCCCGATGGGTGGTTTCCAAATTTGGTGGAATCGTGCATTCATTTTGGCGTGCTCTTCGGGGGTTACGAACCCGCGCGCCGCCATTTCTTCGGCCAGGGCAGCCGCGGCGCCGAAATCACGCTCACGGGCAAATTGTTCATGTGTCATTGCAATGGGCCTCCCTTCTCGCCTCATAGGCGCAGGCTTTGGAACAGTATTTACGGCGGTTGTTTCCGTAGGCTTTGAAGTTGCACCCGCAGTGCAGGCAGGTAAACCTATAGATCGCCTTCCTGTTGATCAAGTCGCGGTGGGCGCCCCACCAGGCGAGTCGGCAGCGGTCACAGCAGAAGGACCTCCGCTTTGCCTGGGGCCGCTGGGCCAAGGGCGCCCCGCAGTGCTTGCAGATTTCTTTCGCGGCCAAGGCCCGCAGGACCTGGTCGTTGCGCAGGCAGTAAGACTTCACGGTGTTGGCCGAGCCGCCGATGTGTACGGCGATGTCGGCATAGGTCTGCCCCCGCCGGCGCAGTTCGAGAATGGTCTGTGCCTGGGTCTCGGTCATAGATCACCGCTCCGATCATTCATAATGTAGTCCTTCAGCTTGGGATAAAAGTGGGCCAGCTTAATACGGTTCTCCAGCGCGGCCTTGCCGAAATAGCTAACCACGCCGACCTTGAGTAAATCAAAGGCGTTGTCAATCAGGGCCTGCGTAATGCTCACATCCTCGGTGCGCCAGACCATGATACAGGTAAAAACAGCAAGGCCACCCACGAGAACGGACAGTCCCAGAAATATTTTTTTAGAAAATTCCAGCGGGGCTGCCTTCTTTTTCTTCTTTTTCGACTTGCATCTGTTAGACAGGAAAACAGCCACCAGAGCGGAAAGCGCCGCCCCGGTGACTGCTGCCATTATGATGTTGAGGGTCATTTTTTGCCACCCCCCAGGTGCTTGATGGCCTCCTCCAGGACGGCGACGCGGCGGTCGAAGTTGTTGTGCTGATCCACCTTTTTTTCCAGCCGCTCAATTCGGAAGGCCGTCAATTGATTGGCCTTGTGCACTGCCACCCACGCGGTGGCCGCCGTCGCCAGGGCCGTGCAAACGGCAATGATGATCTCGGTCATTTTGATTTTCCTCCCGGTATCTTTAGAATTTTGCCGATGGGTAACTTGAGCGGATCAATGCCGCCGTTGAGCTTTTGGATTTCGGGCCATTTTTGCCCGTTGCCCAAGTAACGGACAGCGAGGCTCCACAGGGTGTCGCCCTTCACAATCGTGTGCGTGATCACGCCGGGGGCACCGTCCCAGGCCGTCAGGCCGTATTGCTCAACGAGCTTGATCAGCTTGTCGGCGTAGTCCGGGGCAGTGGCATACCCCGCCGCATGAACAGCGCGGCAGGCTTTTTTGTAGTCGCGTTCGCCCTGCACGGCCTTGTAGCGGGAACCCCGCAACAGCGCGGCGTGATCCGCGATAGATTCCTCCCAGGAGCCGTAGGCACGAAAGGCGGCGGTGATCTCCACCTGCTTGCCGTCGATGTGCTCGGTGGTCTTTTTTTCGTAGCGCGGGCCTTTCCAGGCCGAGTCCGCCTTGATGCCGAATAGCGCATTCGCCTTTTGGGCCAATTCGGATTTGCCCCAGCCGGATTCCAAAATTGCCTGTGCAAGGGTAAGGCTGGGTAGGATAGTGCTGTCGTCCTGCGCCGCTTTGCCCACGCGGTCGATGAATGCCTTCTGCTCCGCTGTCATCTTCGGCTCCGGTGCTTGCTTCGGTGGCGCGGGCGCGTCCTTGCCTGTCATGGCCTTTTTCACCGCCGCGCGGAAATCGTCCATGGACAGGCCGTAGCGCTTAAGCCAGTGGGTGATGTCGCCGTGGTTGCTGGCGATGCCCCGCTTGTAGCCCTCGGCGTGGTCGAGCACGGTGTCCGCGCCCAAGCCGTATTTCTTGCAGAGGAACGCGCAAAGCTCCACGGCCTCCCGGTAGACCGCCTCGAAGTAGGCTTTGCTTTTCAAATCGTCCTCGCACACCTCAAAACCGATATGCATGTCGTTGACGGAGCCCTTCGGCCCCTTCGCGCCGTGCCAGCCGCGCATCGTCCAGGGCAGGGTCTGGTAGGTCGCCACGCTCCCATCGGCCAGCTTGCCAATAAAAGCATGGCAGCATATTTGTTTGCCTTCGGGGCGGGGCTGGTTCCAATGGTTGTTGTACTGGTTCTTGCCGAGCCGCCCATCGTCCGGGCCGACGTAGCGCTTCAGGTTGGGGTTGTTGGCCCCGGTGCTATGCACCATGATGCCCTTGGGCACGAGGGGCTTGCCGGATTTATAGCACTCATTTTTTGTTAATATCAGCTGATACAATTTCATCTCTTTCACACACCTTTTCATTATTAATAGGACATAATAATATCCCCGATCACGCCGGGGCTGCCGCTGCCATATGCGCTTGTCGCTCCCGCGCCGCCCGCCGCGCTCACCCAATTCGACGTGCCGCCTTCGGGTGCCCAATCCGTGTAGCTTCTGGAAACGCCGATGCCGGGCGAACCCTGAGAACCGGCGTTGCCGTTGCCCTGCACGATGATCCGCCCGTCCGCGTTGTCGCCGCTGGTGGAAACCGTGCCTCCAGCACCGCCCCCGCCGCCGAAAGTGCCGTAGGTTCCCGGCTTGCCGCCCCCGGCTGTGAAATAGAAGCTGCCGCAGGTGATCTTGGAATCGCCGCCCGGATAGCCGTCGCCCATCATGGCGTCGCTGCCCGCGCCCGCACCTCCGACCGTGATTGTGGCGTAGCCGTTCTCCGGCAATTTGATCATGCACACGCCGATGGCGCTGCTGCCGCCGCAGCCGCTGGTGGAGGCCCCAAGTCCCCGGTAACTGCCGCCGCCCCCGCCGCCGACCACCTGAACAATGAGATAGCGGATGCCGCGCGGGAGGCTGACAGCCTGGTTGAGCTTGTAGCTCAGCTGCGAACCGCTGCGGCTGTTGGGAGTGCCGGAAATCCACACTTCGCCGTCCGTGAAGCGGTTAATATAGGCGGTGCCCGCCGCACCGCTTTTCCACGGATAGTTTCCGTTGACTTTTTGCGTGCGCGGTCGGCAGCCGGGCTTGCACAGCTTGATCTGCGTCCCGCCGACGTAAAAGCCGGTGGTCACGGTTTCGCCGCTGTAAAAATAGCCGGAGGTCGGGGCGATCAGCGCGAAGTTAAAGTTGATCATGGGCAGCATCGTTGTGCCGCCATTGACCAGCAGGGCACCATTCGTGGTCGCCAGCGGGGATTTACTGCGCGGATCGCTGTACAGCCCATATTCCACGGCCTCGTACAGGCGGGTGTCCGCCGTGTTTTGTTGTCCGATGTATGCCACAAAAATCCTCCTAACTCAACGGCACTTTAATCACATTGACATCCAGGGTGATGTCCTTATGCTGGCCGTTCAAAAGCTGGTTGATATACGCGATGGCATCGGTCAGCGTCATATTAGCGAGGGGGCCGGTGGTGGGCGGAGTATAACCCATGATGTTCCCCGCCGCCGTGCCCACCGTGGCCGAAGTGGAGCGCACCACCCCGCCGATAGCAGTAGAAACGCCAAGCATCGTGCGCGTGGCGGTGGTGTTGTTCACGACATAATCGCCGATCACCATGCCGGTGATGGAGGAAATATTCGTGAGATTCGCGGCGGTGCTCCAGCCGTAGAAAGACACGCCTTTCGCCCCGGCAGCGCCGGTCGCGCCAGTGTTGCCAGTGTCGCCCTTGTCACCCTTCGCACCAGTTGCGCCGGGATTCCCCTGTGCTCCCTGAGCGCCGGTTGCCCCGGTTGCCCCGGTATTGCCGGGATCGCCTTTGTCACCCTTCGCTCCCGGAGGGCCGGGGGTCAGGCTGATAGCGCCGAGCGCCTGGTTCACCCGCGTCCACAGCCCGGCGAGGGCATGTTGCAGCCCGGTATCATTCAAAAATTTTGCCATAAGCGTGCGAAGCGCGATCATGTGAATGAGTGTGAACGCTATGTTCACAGTGTGAATTGCGATTCACACAGCAATTCACTGCGCACCTCCCTCCTTCCTAGGCCAGCGACGCGATCATGCTGTCAATCTCGCTGTTGGTGATGGGCACAAGGTTGCTCTCGTTGAAATAGCCGTCCAGGGAAATATCCACCGAGCCGAAACGCTCCCACGCGCCGCCCACGGCCACCCATTCCTCAAGGACATTATCGCCCGAACCGCCCGGCGCGGGGGCGAGATATATCTTGTTAGGGTTCGCGGAGGACGCGGAGGGCAGAGGATCAACCACCACGAAGATGTCCGTGTCCAAGGTAGATAGAGCCGCGTCAATCAGGGCCTCCACCTGTGCGGCGGTCTGGAAGCCGCTGGCGGCCAGGGCCGCCGAAATAGACGAGGATACCTGGAGGGCCGTCTGATAGGCCGCGTCGTTCGTCCACACGCTGACAGCGGTGGGCTTGCCGGATAAGCTGGCCCATGTGCCGTCGAACTGGTTCAGGATCATCTGCTTGAGGTCGTCCGTGAGGTCGTTTTCGCTCAGGCCCTTGCCCGGCTCCTGCCGCACGAACATGAGCAGGAGCTTGCTCAAAAGATAGAGCAGCCCATTGTCATCCAAGCGCTTTGCCATAGTAAAATCCACCTTTCTGTTAGCCCAGGGCCGCGATGGCCTGGTTAATCAAATCGTTTATTTCTGTATTGGTCAGGGGCTCCGTGACCAGAGCCTCGCCGTGGTAGGTCAGGTCGCCAGCCGCGTCGCCAAGTTCCTCCAGGATCGTCATGTTGCCGTGGCGGTGCATGGATTCGAGTAAGTCCGTGAGGGCCTTCGGCTCGGGCAGGTAGTCCGTGCGCACGCCGTCCGCGAGGGATTTCGCGAATACGACCGGCTCCGAAATCGCCGTGCGGTCGATGAACAGGGTACCCTCGGCGTCCCCGTAGCACTCGACTTGCACCCGCAGCACCCAGCACTGCGTCAGCCGCTGCCAGAGCGCGATGTGGGCCTTGCCGTCCGCGATGTAGCAGTCGCCGGAATCGCCCGGCAGGATGATAGGGGATAAGACAAGCTCATCGTCGCAGGAAAAAAGCGCCATGCAGGAGGCAATCTCTGGCAGGCGCTCCTTCGGGAGGGGGATGACCAGCTTTACCATGCGGTGATCGCCGCGCTGCCCGCCGTGCTGAAAATAGTTTGGGCTGTCGCGCATTTTTAGGTTGATGGTTTTCACTCGGTCGCCTCCTTCTTTTCGGGCTCCAACAATTGTTGCAGGGCCTGTTCCGCACCCAAGATGGCGTTCAGCTGGGCCAGGGCCTGCTCTTTTTGCTGGGCAAGTTTTGCCAGTTCGGATTTAATGCGTTCTTCCACGGTATCACCTCTTTTCCAAAGCGGCGACTTTCGCCGCCAATTCTTGCAGCCCCCGCCAGCAGACGGAGGCCATTGCATATAGGTTGACACCCCGGCCATCCTCGGCCAGGACGCATTCGGGCGGCGGGTCGTATCCTTCGCCGATCACGAAGCCTAAGCGTTCCGGCGAAAGGGCAGGCTCGCCGGGCGGTGCGGGGACGGCGGGGGAAAGCGCAACATCGCCATCCTCCATGGCTTGCGGGGCCGGGACGGGATTTTCCCGGCGCTCAATCGGCGGCACAGTATAGCGGAACTTGTACAGCCGGGCATTCTGCACAATTGCAAGAGCGCTGCCCGCGCTCTGTATATCCTCTTTTTGCTCCGCGATGGAACTATTGTTGATGCCGCTGCTGCTCACATAGGCGCGTTCCGTGTTGCCGATATAAAACTGGCAATAGTCAGCGGCATATAAAGTACAGGCATAATAGGAACGCAGGCCATAATTGACGCGGGCGCTGTATCTTTGCGCGTTGTAGCCCAGGTCGAGCATGGAATAGCCGTTGATTTGATAGGCGTTGCCGTCGCTGGAGCAGGAAACGGTTGAAAAGGATGGGTTCGCTGGCAGCGCGGAGGAGGTCGGCCATGGCGGGTTGGTCACGCTGAGGTTGGCGCAGTCGATCCAGCCATGAACAACAAGGCCGCCGCTGTGAAAATACCCGCGCTCGGTCGTGCCGGTTTGAAGGGATATATATGACGCGCCGCGTAAATACAAGTGGCTGCTGGAGCCGGAAGAAATCAGGCTGTAGGCGGTCAGGCTTTGGCACGTGATCGTATTGTAGGCTTCCAGGTTATTGCACGTAATTCCGTTGGTGATGGCCAGGCTGTTGCCGGAAACGGCCCCGGTCGTCGCCAGTGCGCCCACCACCTGAAACCCGCCGCTGTGGAAATACCCGCGCTCCGTCCCCCCGGTGCGCAGGGAGATATACGACAGGCCATTCAGCATCAAATGGCTGTTGCCCCCGGATGTGACGAGGCTGTTGAAGGTCATATCCTGGTTTGCCGTCAACGGGCAATGCACCCACAGCCGGTTGCTGTTGCTCTCGAATTCGAGGGCTATTTTCAAGCTCTCCACGGTGGCGACATAGGTGGTGACGCTGCCCAGCGCGTCCGTGACGGTGAAGCGCACATGGTAGGCGGTCAGCGAGGAAAAAGAGCCGCCGAAGATCACGGGGGTGGATTGCGCGATGGCCGTCTCAGCGGAGTACGAGCCGCTGGAGGTGGTCTTGTACGCAAAAGTCGCGGTCGCGCTGTTTTTGCCGCCGACAGAGGCAAAGGCGTATGTGAGCGTTGCCTTCATGTATGTTCCCAAGTTATCCACCACCCCGGCGCTGGTGGTGCGATCCACCTTTTGCGCGGACACCCCCGGCACAGAGTATGGCTCAACTGTATATGCGACGCCGGAAGATGAGGCGGTACGCCCCCGGCTGTCCACGGCGACGACTGTCACCGTTTTGGCCCCTGCCGCGAAGGGGCCGAGATTGGAATATGACGTGCCCATGGTGGTGTAATAGCCGGAGTTGGTGTCGGTATAGATGCGATATTGGCTGATTGTCGCGCCGCCCGTGCCGGATGCCGCGCTCCAGGACACGTTCATCCTGCTTTTGTTCTGCACGTAGACGCCCCAGCCAGAGGGAACGCCATTGTCCACGCGGGTGAGCGATACGCCGGTGGGCGCGGTGGGCACGTAGCTCGCCGGGACGGTCACGGTACAATAGGTGCTGATCTCCCCGACCAGGCTGAAATTGTTGCTGTTCGCTGGGGTGCCCGTGATCGTGACGGTGGCAGAACTGAGCGAGGGCATGGCGTTCAGAAGGCCCAGCGGCGGCGTCCAGGTGAAGGAGCTCGTGGTGACGGTGCCGATGCTGTAAGTCTGCCCGGCGACGGTGACTTTCGTGTTGATCAGGCGGCTGGCTGTGCTGGAATACGCGATGCTGACCGTGAAGGCGTTCGAGCCGTTGATCTCCCGTGACGAGGGCGAAACGGAAATAGTAGTATAAAGGGCCATCAAAAACGCTCCCTTAATTGTTCATTGTGCATTGTCAATTGTTAATTGTCACGCGCTCCCTACCCATGCTAAAATCAGGTTGTCGTTGGACTGCGACGTCCACATCCACTTACCGATGCGCAGCTGGTTCAGGATTTGCGCGTCGGTGATCCACAGCTTCTGGTTGCTGACATAGGCGATGGGGCTGCCGTTTTCGAGGAAGGCCAGCCGCCCGTTGTCCAGCTGGGCCGTGAAGGCATTGCCCACCCTGCCAAGCTCAATCAAAGCCCCCTGGAAGCGGATGTACTCCTCCAGCAGGCTCTGGTTGCCGGTCAGCTCGCCGGTCAGCGCGTCAATTTCCTGCTTTGTTGAGAAAAAGCGGAAATCCACGCTGTCGCTGAGTTGCTGGATGAACGTGGCGAGGTAGTCGCCGCTGGCGTACTGCGAGGCCACAGCCATCAGGATGGCGTTGGCTGTCTGCTCAATCGCGGTGGTGGTTTCGACGCCGAGCACGCGGATTTCCTCCTTGATCGCCGCGAGGGTGCTGCCCATCTTGCTCTTTGCTGAGCCGACCGTGATTGTTTTATAGCGCTCTTTCAAAGAATCATAGACCGTCTTGATCACTTTCGCGCTCACGTCCACGCCCAAATCCACATGCCGGACGGTGATCGTATCGCAGAGGGCCACGCGCTCCAGGTCGGCGAACTCGGCATACTCCGGCGACTGCCAGAGGTTGACAAAATCCACCTCCAGCGTGATGCTCGGCAGGCCGATGTTATTCGCGTTGAGCCAAGTCTGCGCCACGTTGCGCAAGGCAGGGATCGTGATGTCCTGCCGCTCCAGTTCTTGGCTGAAATCCTTGAGGAAAATGCGCTCCTGCATTCCTGCCGGGTGCGGCACTTGCAGTACCTTTTCCGGCAGGGTAATGTTCAACTCCTCCTCCAGCACGGCGAAGGGGTACAGCCCTGTGTATGTGCCCTCGGTGCTGATTGACGCCTTGAGCGCACGGAGATTTTTCGCATATTCGATCCTGACTCCCCGGTCGGCTCCCCGCGCCTGGTGCAGCCGGACGACTTTGTTGTCAAATTCATACTCCCCGCCGTAGACATCCAAGATACTCCCGCGCACCCCGCCGAAGGCCGCGCGGGCTGAAACCGCGCTGACGGCGTAATTGCTGACAGCGGTATTGTCCGTCCATGCGGTGAAGCCGTGGGGCGTGGTCAGGGCCTCGTTTGCCGCCGCGAGAACCGCATCCATCGCCTGCTGACAGGATAGGGTCAGCTGCTGCACGGATTGAACTGGGTAGGCGGCCAGCTGATAGGAGATGTGCTCGGCCTGCACAATCGCCCGGCCCGTCATGGATTTCTCCACGCTGTACACCCGGAAAAGCTGGTCGTTGCCGTTTTCGCTGGGTTTCGCTTTGATCCAGCAGTCGTTTTCGATCAGCGGGTATTGCTCCGAGGCCGTGGGGATTTCCATGTAGAGCTCATAGGCCCCATTGCGCTCCTCGGTAATTTCGCATACGGTGGCGTCGGAGAGCCAAGCGAGGAGGGTTGCGCCGTCAGGGGCGTATAGCTTGGGGATCATAATATCACCACTTTTCCGTTGACGATCAGGGCTTTTTGCTGTATAATGAACTCAGAACAATGCGGGAGGCGTCCTATGAAAATTCTTGTTATTCACGGCAGCACGCGCAAGGGTAACACCTACGCGCTCACAAAGGAGGTTGCGAACCGCCTGGCGGCAAAGCCGGATGTGGAGATAACGGAGATCGGCGTCGCCGATCTGGAGCTTCCATTCTGTCGCTCTTGCCACACCTGCTTCGCGAAGGGGGAGGAATTCTGCCCCCATTATGATGCCGTTCGCGGCCTGCGGTCGGCCCTCCTGGATTGTGATGGCGTGATCCTCAGCGGCACGACCTACATGTGGGCGCTGAACGCCGCGATGAAAAACCTGCTGGATCATTTCGCCTACATGTTCCACCGCCCCGCGCTGTTCGGCAAAAAAGGCATGGTCGTCGCCACATCGAAGGGCGCGGGGGAAAAGGCCGTCGCGAAGTACCTAAAGACCGTGCTGGGGCAATGGGGCGTCAACGGCGCGATGACTGTCACGAGCAACGAAAAGGAGAAGGAACTGCAATCAAGCGCCAAGGAAGCCGCCAAGCTCGACAGCGCCGCCGAGCGGTTTTACCGTTTGGTCAAATCTGAAAAGCAACTGCCGCCGAGCCTGCGGGCCATCGCGGTGTACAACTCCTTCCGCGCCATGTCGTTGAGCGAGTTCGCCGAAAGTGAATCCGATAAGCGCTTCTGGCAGCGAGACGGCTTCCGTGACCGGGCCTATCCCGCCAAAGCGGGGCCGATCAAATATGCCGTCGGCGCGATACTGCATGGCGCAGCAAAGAACGCAACAAAAATGGTCGGGCGGGTCTACAAGAAGCGGCAGGATCAGCAGGAGTAACAGCTATATACTCCACCACCTCGGAAAAATCTTGATATTCGTAACCCCGCCTGTAACCGAAACCGTATGCAGCAGCTGCCAGAACTGAGGCCACTGTGCGATGTCAATGACCTCGCGGGTGCCGTTGGACAAATACCGGCAGGCAATCATGGCCTCCGAATCAATCACGGCAGAGGGCCACTGGTATTCGCCCCCGCTCATGGGCGGCGTGACCAGGCCGGAGAGCGTGATCGTCTGCCCCTCCAGATTGAGCGTTACCGTGCCGCTGCCGATGGCCTCAATCCGGGGCGCGGAGGCGGTGGCCCCCAAGGGGCGGGATATATTAACACTGCCCGCGCCGCTGCGCTGAATAACAGCGGCGCGGTTGTAGTATTTCTGTGGCTTGCAGTTGAAGGCGATGGTAAAGCGTAACAGGCGGTTGGCGATAATCTCTTCCATGGGAATTTGCATGGAGCACACCGCCAGCCGCTCATGCTCGGCCCAGCCGTCCCGCAGCAGCTGGTAGCCCCGCCAGGGAGCGAAGCCCCACGCGGCCTGCTGGCCCACCGTAAGCAGGCGGCCCAGGTCGCGCAGGGCGTCGTACTTTGTGACGGCGCATTCGTAGGACACCGTGCTGTTCTGATATGTGCCGCAGTCAATCAGCACGTCGCCGTTCCTGCCGGGCACATGGATTTTCTCCACATCGCGCTCCGGCAGGCCATAGATGTTCTTGCGCTCAATCAGCAGGCCGGGGATGGCGGCGGTGCTCATGCCCGCAAACTCGAAGTAGCTCATGTTGTTAAAATCCCTTTCCTGCGGATTTCCCCGGCCATGATGGTGGATAGCTCGTCGGCCAGCTGCCGCAAGTCCTGCACGGAATTGTTGACGAACGTGCCGATGTTCAGGGTAAGGGAAAACCCTCTCCCGCCTCCCGCACTACCTATGCCAGAATGCAGCGAAGCGTCTATGCCCCACCGCAGGTGGTCAAAATCGGTGGGCACGGCGTCCTGCATATCGCGGGTGACATCATGCATAGCCTCCTCGAAGCCCTCGCCCAGGCCGAACGCGAGGTTCGCGCCGATCTGGTCGCGGAACAGCTTAGATGGGGAAGCGATGCCGAAGAAGCTCTTGATGGAATCCGTGATGCCGCGTGCGAATCCGAAGATTTTGTCTTTGATCCACTGCGTCATGTCGCTGATGCCGTTCCAGAGGCCGCGCACTAGGTTGCCGCCGATGTCGGCGAACAAGGTGGAGGGGCTGCGAATGCCGAAGAACTCCAGCACGGAGTTCCAGAGGGATTTGCAGACCTCGCCCACACCCTTGAGCAGTTCGGGCACGGCCTTGAAGATACCCTCCAGCAGTCCCATGAGCAGCTGCCAGCCCGCTTCGATCAGCTGGGGCAACGCACCGAGTAGCCCTCCAAGAATGCCCTTGATGATTTCCGGCAGGGCCTCGACGATGGTAACGATAATATCCGGCAGCGCCCCTATAATCGCCGTGAGCAGCGCTATGCCCGCGTCAATGATGAGCGGCAAATTTTCCAGCAACCCGGAGATAATGCTGTCTATTATAATAGGAAGGGCTTCGACAATAGCCGCAATAATATCCGGCAGGGCCTCCACCAGGGAGGTAAGCAGGGCGATCCCGGCTTCAATGATTTGCGGGATAGCCTCCAGCACGAACGTGATAATGCCGTCGATGATGGCCGGGAGCGCCGCGATCAGTTGGGGCAGCGCGTCGAGGATGCCCTGGGTCAAGCCGAGTACCAATTGCAGTGCCGCGTCTAGCAGCAGGGGCAGGTTGTCGATCAGGCCCTGCACGATGGTGGTCACGGCCTCCACCGCTGCCGGGATCAGGTCAGGCAGGGCTTTGGCGATGCCCTGCACCAGGGCCGTTACAAGCTGCACCGCCGTGCTTATGAGCAATGGCAGATTTTCTACCAGCGCCCCAACGATGGTCATAACGGCTTCCACGGCGGCGGGGATCAGCTCGGGCAGGAGCGTCAAAATCGTGGTCAGCATCTGCGAGAACAATTCCGTCACCGTGGAGAGCAGATCAGGCAAAAGATCGCCGACCGCTTTCAATATGCCGTCGAGAGCAGGCGGCAGGGCCTTGACAATGTTCGCGATCACAGGCGTTATATTTTTTACGACATTCTGGAACGCTTCCACCACGTTGCCGATCAGCAGGCCAATGTCGGCGTTGGCGTCGCCCAGGCCCGCCATCAGGTTGCCGATGGACGACTGCATTCCCGCAATGGAGCCGCTGATTGTTTCGGTCGCTTCTTTGGCGGTCGTGCCGGTGATCCCCATTTCCGTCTGGATCACGTGGATCGCCTCAGCGACGTCGGCATAGGACGAGATGTCGTACTTGATGCCGGAGAACTTTTCGGCGTCGGCGAGCAGGCGCTCCATCTCGGTTTTCGTGCCGCCGTAGCCCAGCTTCAGGTTGTCGAGCATCGTGTAATTTTGTTTGGCGAAGCCTTGGTAGGCGCTCTGGATGGACGAGATATCGCTGCCCATTTTATTGGCGTTGTCGGCCATGTCGGTGATCGCCATGTCCGCGACCTGCGCGGCCTTTGCCGTATCGCCGCCTAGGGACTGGATCAGGCTCGCGGAGAAGCCCGTGACCGTTTCCATGTACTCGTTCGCCGACATTCCGGCAGTCTTGAAGGCGTTCGCGGCATAGCCCTGCACCGTATCAGCCGCCTCGCCGAACAGGGTTTCCACGCCGCCGACCAACTGCTCGTAGTCGGCATAGGCCGCGACGACCTCTTTGCCTAGCTTGACGGCGGCAGCTCCCGCAGCGAGCGCCACCGCGCCCATCGCCGTGCCGATGCCCTTGAGAACCCCACCGAACTTCTCGAATTTGCCGCCCGCGTCGTCGGCCTCTTTGGCGGCGTCCTCGATTTCATCGCCCATGTCCTCGGCGTCCTCGGCGGTGTCCTCCATCTCGTCGCCCGCGCCCCGTAGCCGGGCCTCCAGCTTATCCCGCAGCGCGTCGCCCAGGGCCTTGACATTGTTCTCGCCCGTGATGGTGTCCCGCGCGAAATCGACGATGGAGCCGCCCATCTCCCGTGCGCCTTCGACAACGCGGCTGGCCGTATCAACGATGCCGTCTTTCACATCGACGACCGATTTTGTGACGTTGCCTTTCAGCAATTCGCCAAGGTCGGCAAAGCTGGCGTGGGCGCGCTTGGTGCCGTCGCCCATCTCGCCGGAGGCTTTACCCGCCGCCGCCTGTTCTTTTGCGTATCCCGCCAGCAAATCGTTGTTGCTCTTGAGCTCGCGCTCCATGCCGATCAATTCGGTCTGGGCCTTGTTCAGCTGAATCTGCCAGTTTTGGGTGCGGCGGTCGTTCTCCCCAAAAGAAGAAGCGGCGTTTTCCAACGCCGCCCGCAGGGTGGTTATCTTCTCTTTTTGCTGGTCAATTTCCCGGTTGAGCACACCGTTGCGGGTTGTGACCGCCTGCATGGATTTATCATTTTTATCGAACTGCGCCGTGACCAGCTGCATCTCGGAGCCCAGGACTTTGAAGGCTTGATTGATGTCACGCAGGCTTTGCTTAAACGAAGCCTCGCCTTCGAGGCCGATGCGCAGGCCGAAATCCGACATGGGCCACCCCTTTCGTGAAAATTCGCTTGAAAAACATGCATGATTGTGCTATAATGAATTGACTAATAAACTTTTAAATATGCGGGGTAAGCACAATGGATAATGAACAAATTATGAGGATCGCGATGCAACAGCAGGCAATTGATTTTAACTGTGCGCCGGAGGATTTTTATTCAAGCGAAAATAGGGTAGTTATTTCAAAGGAAAATCCAAAAGCGCGGGCCTATTTAAGATTGCCGTTTTTTTGTGCGCTCACTTCATTCGGAAACAATATAGTTGCTTCGGTTGATGCCGATATTGCGGATTTTGTTTCGGAATACATCAAAGATAAAAAAATCGAGGATTGCTTCGCGCCGCCAAATATATTTATTCTTAATGATGAACTCCGAAAACACGGCAGACAAATCACTTTTTGCGCCCAGCGCTCTTTGCCCGATGTCAATCTTATCAAACCCGGTTCATGCGATTATGAATTGAAAATTCTGCATCCAGATGAATATTCGGAATTATACGGTAAATCCGAATGGAGTAACGCGGTCGGCAGTGGTAGGCGTAAGCATTTGGACAGGACGGCGGTAGGCGCATATGACGAAGAAAAATTAGTCGGGTTGGTGGGAAGCGAAGAGTCCTGCGAGAGTATGTGGCAAATGGGCATTGATGTTTTGCCCGATTATCGAGGAAAAGGCGTGGCAAAAGCGTTATTGGCTAAATTGGCGTTGGAAATATTGAATGTTGGAATTGTTCCGTTTGGCGGCAACAGATGGGCCAATGTACGCTCCCTAAAAACGCAGCTCTCTTGCGGGTTTAAACCTGCATGGGTCGAAATGATGGCAAGTTCATCAGATACCATTTAGTATAAGCATTTTCTGTATTGAAGTGATTGAGTAAGCTATATCCCCGCGCCGATAATATCATCAATCGTCTGCTCCCGCACCGCCTTCTCCAGCCCCAAAAACTGCTTATGGCAGGCCCACAAATCCAAAAACAAACCGATAGGCATGAGCCAGAATTCGTTCTCGCCCATGCCCATTTGAACACGCCCATAATAATAAAGCCTCGTGAACGTCTCGGCATCCGTCACGAGGCCGCTGCGTTTCCCCCGTTGCCGTCCGCCACGGCGCTCACCACGTTCCGGGCTGTGCCCTTGGCCATCGCCTCGGTGATGGCGTTTTTGTACTCGGCCAGGTCGAGCGGCGTGGTCAGAAGCTCCACGGCCTCCTCGGTGAGCAGGGGCTTTTTGTTGTCCGGGTTCCACAGGTTCCAGATCATGATGGGCTGGTTCGCCAGCACCATGAGGAGCCAACAGAATTCCTCCAACGCGAGCTCAAAATTTTCCGTTTTCATGAGCTTGTCGCCGAGCTCCTCCAGCCCGCCGTAGCGCGTGGCGATCTGCTTTGTGGCGCGGGTGGTCAGCAGGAGCTCATATTCCTGGCCCCCCATTTTGATCAATGCTTTGCGGTCGTCCATGATGCTGCTCCTCTCATTTTTATGTGGTGGTAAACGCGGGCTCATACACGGTGGTGAACCACGACGCGAGCAAACCGGCATCAATGCCGGGGTCGCCCTCGGTAGCCTCGGCCTTCCAGGGGTGCTTTCCGTTGGCGTCGAGCTTGTTGCGCCGCATGATAACGCCCTCAATCGTGGGCGTTTGGAACGTGATCGTGTCTCCCTTGGTCTGCGTATTCGTGGACGGCACGGCGAATTTCACGCGGTAGCACCAAAAATAGCGGTAGCGATTGTCGGGCTTGAGCGCCCGGAACCCCACCGCCACCAGGCAGCCGTCGTCCTCGCCCGCCGCCACCAGGACGCCGTTGTCGTCTACGGTCGCGCCGGTCAGGTCGGAGGCGGCTTCAACGCCAATGTCCTCCACGCCGAGGGACAGCTTGCCGCCCTTGAAGTGCTTGATGGCGTGGGCCAGGGCGTCGTCAGCGTAAAGCGTGGCCTCGGCCAGTTCAATAGAAAGGTCGGCCTTGATGGCCTTCGCCAGCATTTTCGGGGCCGCGTAGGTTTCGTCGCCGCCAGGCCCCTCGGTGATTTTCGCGTATACCAGGTTGTCGAGCCCAATAGTGGCCACGTGTTATTCCTCCCATTTGTAAATTTTAGATGCGTCAATAGAAACGCCGTGATACTTGGTGTCGTCCTCGCGCCCATTGTAGCGGCGGGCCGTAATAGTGAACCCCGCCAGCAGCAGGGCCTTGACGATCTGCCGTTTGCGGGCCAAATAATTCCCCCGGCAGAACAGCGACAGCCGCACCTCCTGGGTTTCGTATTCCGGGCGGTTGTCGCAGTGCAGGGCGAACTCTTCCACCATTGGGGTGAGGACAACATACTCCTCCGGGGCCTTGCCGGAGAAAACGCCTGTTTCCACCGGCAGGCCCAAGCCCGTGACGAGGGCGGTCAATTCAGATAAAATCATAGCTTCGCGATCTCCTCGTCAAGTTTTGCGATCATGGCCTCGGTCGCTGGGCCTTTGCTGGCGGCTTTGGCGGCCTTGAGGAAGGGGCGCGGCGGCTGGTTGTGCTTGCCATGCTCAAGGACATTCGCCAACATAGCATTCGACTTGCCGTCGCTCCGGGGCTCGTCGAACCCGACTTTTACATTTGGATTTCCGTTGCGATCCAGCCGCACCGGGGACAGCCCCAGCGAGCTTTCCAGTTCCCCGGTGGATTCGCCGGACAAAACCGAGTGCAAGCCGCCGCGAACCGCTTCAAGAACCACCTCGCCGCCAGCCTCCAGCACCTTCGGGACAATTTCGTCCGTTTTGTCAGCCAGCGCGGAGATTTTTTGCATGAAATCCTCCGGCATTTTAAAGGACATTGCCACGGGGCTCCACCTCCCGACATAAAACTTCGACATAGCGGCTCCCCAGCACTTCAACCGACAAAATCTCGAAGCGCTTTAGTCCACATACAATTATATATAGGGACTCCACGGACAGGCCGGGGATCACACGGAAGCGGAACAGGGCGGTGGCCTCGGAGAATGCCGCGCGGTTGGCCCAGCGCACGTTGCCGTGGCGCTGCTCATGATAGGCCCGGACGCGGGCGAGAACCTCATCGCGGGGCGTGGCGATGCCGTCCGCGTCTTTCTCATGGTGGACGCGGAGGATGGTGATCGGGTCGCGCATTTTTCCATAACTCACGGCCCGCCACCCCCATAGTCCACACCGACGAAATCCAGCAGTTCCCGCAGGCCCAGCTGGTTGATCACGTAGTCGTGCAGCTTCGGGTGCGTGACGGCCAGGCGCTGGAAGCGGTTGACTTTGTCAAGGTGGCAGCCCACCGGGCAGAAAATGCAGCCCGTGCGCTTCTCGCCGGTAGTGGATAGCTTGCCGGTTTTATCCTCGGCGATCTCGCCGTAGACACTGGCGTATGGAATGTTGAAGTGCCGCAAATATTCCAGGACGTCCTGCTCCGTCCAAAAGGAGAGCGGCTTCGATACCGGGCGCTTGGAATCAAAAATGTTGCAGCCGGTGCGCAGCCACGCCTGCTTGCGCCGGTGGCTCTCGGCTGCCATTGTGCCGACAATGCTGTGCTTGCCGGTTTTCTTCGCGTAGGCGTCCAGGGGCCGTTCCTTCATGATTTCACAGCAGGCGTCGGAGATCTGCACCGGGCCGTCTTTCAGGTAGGCCCACTGGCTGTAATGCGATCGGCGAAACTTGCTGGGGGTGCCGTCCGCATTGATCCCCGCCAGCCGCTCAAGCGCCCAACCGCTGCCCTTTTGCGCATAGCGCAGCGTCCGCGCCACGTCCTTCGAGGGGTAGCACCAACCGTGGGTGCGCACCACCTCGTCAAAGCGCATTGCCGGGCGAAGTACGGTCACGTTTTCTTTTGACAGCGAGAAGGAGCGCACCTCCGGGAATTCGAGGCCCGTGTCAACATAGACGGCCTCAATGTCAGGATAGCAGCGCCGCGCCAGGTCTAAAAGCAGGGTGCTATCTTTTCCCCCTGAAAATGAGATAAAGACCTGCCCGCCCCAACGCAGATACCATTCCATGATCCGTGTCTGCGTGACCTGCACCTTGCGTTCCAGGGGCCACGCCTGCATGATTTTCAAGTCCTCCGGGGTATGTTTGTACTCCATTTAGATCACGCTCCAATCTCTGTCGAGCCGCAAAAGCATATTAACCGTGTTCCAGATCTGCTGCCCGGCCTGCACGTTATCCCCAAAGAAGCCCGCCGTGCTACCGTCGCGGGATTCGTAAAAATGACTGGACAGCATCAAAATAGCCTGTTCTGTCGTGGGGGGCAGCACGTTCTTGTTGTAGTGTCCAGCCGGGCGGTGCTGAAATGACTCGGCATAGTTGATGGCGGCGCGGATGAAACCCAGCAAGAGGTCATCATCCGCGCCGTGTTCCAGAATTAAGTTCGCCTTTACTCTTGAGAGCAGTAGCACGTGCAGTTCCGGCTTTTTCATGAGCACCGCCTTTGCTACGCCTTCTGGGCCAGGTATTTCACGGCCTCCGGGAGGATCAGCTTGCCGTCCACGCGCTGGGTGGCGATGAAGCCCACCTGCCCCGTGACCGCGAAGAGCTCGTTCAAGCGCCGGAACATCCTGCCCTGGCGGTCGGCCACCCAATAGTAAGCGAAATCGCCGAACAGGATGGTTTTTGCGGCGGCTTCGATGCCGGGCATGAAGGAACTGGTGTACAGCGGGCGGTTGAGGATGGTATCCGGGGTGGCCTCCTTGATGGAGGGCGCCCACAGGTACACGCCGTTGTTGTCCTTCAGCTTGCGGATTTCCTTTACCGTGCTGTCGTTCATGAGGAACGCGGCGTTGCGGCGATAGGGAGCCTTCAGGCTGTAGAAGAGGTCGATCACCTCGTCCAGCTTGAGCGCGGCCACCGCCGCCGTTGTCACGCCAAGCTGCGCCCCGCCCGTGGCGGCGAGAATGCCGGTGGGCTTGTTGAGGCCGTCTCCGATCAGGAACGCCTCCTCCTCGCGGGCGCCGGTGCGCCGGGCGAACTCCTTCACTATGTAGGCTTCCAGGCTGAAGGCGCTGTCGTTGAGGAGTTCCTCCGACATCTTGATCAGGGTGCCGAGCTTGTAGGCCCCGATGGTCACCTGACCGAAGCTGTCGTCGCTTTCCGGGATCGCCTGGCCCTCTTCGAGCCAGCTCGCCTCGCCCTTGCTGGCAACCACGGGAATCTTGCGGTCGCCGCTGGCGGTGCTGATGACCGTGGCCAGCTGCCGGAAGATATTCTCCTCCTTCAGGGCTTCGATCAGGCGGCGCTCGAACTCGTCCGGGACGAGATAGCCGCCTTCGGGGTCGCTGCCGATACGCAGGGCGTTCTTGACCACGGGGTCCAGGCCCTCGTTGGCGCGGGTGCGCAGCATGTTCCAGAACGCTTTTACATATTCTACGCTTGCCCTGCCTGTTTTCTCCGGGTCGCCGCCGCCCGCGCCGGGGGCGCCAACGATGGGATTGCTGGTGGCGTTGCTGAGTTCGCGGTCGTGGGCCGCCTGGCGCTCGAGGCGCTCGATCTCCTTGCCCAGGGCCACCATGTCGGCCTCCATCTTGTCGTAGGTGGCCGCGTCCTCGGCGCTGACGAGGCCGTCGGCCCCTCGCTTGCTGTCGAGGAAATCCTTGGCCGTCTGCCACAGCCGGGCGCGCTTTTCGCGCAGTTCCAAAATTTTGCTCATAGTGTGTTGACCTCTTCTTTCGTTTAGTGTAATATTAATGAAAGCCGCTGCTCCAGCGACTGCAGGGGCACGCCGGGGACCTTGGGCCGAACCTTATCCAGCAGGCAATTTGTTACGGCGCGCCGGGAAAAGGCGTAGGTTTCAGCCGGGGCCTGCCGTTTCTCGTCCTCCAGCAGGCCGTCCGCGAAGCCGAGCTCCACGGCCTTTTTCGCGTTCATCCAGGTTTCCGCGTCCATGAGGTGGGACAGCTTCGTGCGGGACAGGCCGGTTTTGATCTCGTAGGCGTTGATGATGCTCTCCTTCACCTCGCCCAACAAGGCGATGGCCTTTTGCATTTCCTCCGAATCGCCGATGGCGACAGTCAGGGGATTATGCACCATCAGCATGGCAGTGGGCGCCATCAGCACCTTCGTACCGGCCATCGCGATCACGCTGGCGGCACTGGCAGCCAGACCGTCGATCTTGACGGTGACGTTGCCGGGGTAATCCATCAGCATGGCGTAGATCTGGCTGGCGGCAACGCAATCCCCGCCTGGGCTATTGAGCCACAGCGTGACATCGCCGTCGCCGGCGAAGAGCTCGGCGCGGAAGGCGGCGGGGGTGACATCGTCGTCAAACCAGCACTCCTCGGCGATCACGCCGTCAATGGAAAGGACGCGGCCGCCGCTGCCGGCATCCCGCGTCCACGCCCAAAATGCTTTATTCACTTGGGTTTTTCCTCTCTTTGAAATATTTCTCGGCTGCCTCCGGCGTGAGATGATAACGCAGATCATCTCCGTTGCCCCGGCACTCGGCCTTCGGGCAGGCCACGGCGTAACCGATGGGGAATCGCTGGGTGGTGAGTTCCGCGCCGCACTTGGCGCAGCGGTCATTCTGTTTCTGGCTCATTTGCGGTCCTCCTCAAGCCCGTGCTTCGCATGGCGGTCGTGATGGAGATCATATTCCCATTTACGAGATAGGCATCGCCGCCCTCAAGCTCCGGGATACGGTTCATGTCCTCCAGTTCGCGGATGTCGTTGGCGGATAGCCAGCCGTTCTGCCGTCCGGTGGCGTAGCCCTCGGTCCGGCTCTTGAAATCCCCGCGTAGCAGGCCCTCCATGTTGAAGCGGATGAAATACCCGGCCTTTTCGCCCGGCAGCAGCAGGGCCTGCATGAGCGCCTGCTCCCAGCGGACCACCCAGGGGTTCAGGCAATATTTCACGAACTCCAGGGATTGGTGTTCGATGTTGCTGAACGTGGCGCGCTCCAGGTCGGCCAGCATGTGCGGCGGCACCCTGAAAATCCGGGCGATTTCCGTGATCTGAAATTTGCGTGTTTCGAGGAACTGCGCCTGCTCGGGCGGGATGCCGATGGCATGGAACTTCATGCCGTCCTCCAGCAGGGCGATCTTATGGGCGTTGCCGCTGCCCCGGTAGCCCGCGTTCCAGCTGTCCTTGACGCGCTGCACATCCTTGATCACGCCGGGGTGCTCCAAAACTCCTCCGGGGTTGGCGCCGTTGGCGAAAAAGGCAGCCCCGTACTCCTCTGTGGCGAGGGCCATACCGATTGAGTTCTTGGCCATGGCGATGGGTGAGTAGCCGATCAGCCCGTCGAAGCCCAGGCCGGGGATGTGCAGGACGTCGTCTTTGGACAGGGGGACCGCAGGGCCTTCGTCCTTTGTGTAGGAGTAGACGATCTGCCCGGTCCGCTTATCCCGGCTGACCCGCATGCGGCCGGGCAGCAGCGGGTACAGCGCAAGCACGCGGCCGTGGCCGTCCCGGATGATTTGCGCATAGGCGTTGCCGTGCAACAACAGGTGCGCCATCAGGGTTTCCCTAAAGACAAAACTGGTCATCTCGGGGTTGGGGGCATCGTGGAGCAGACGGAACAGCGGATGGGATATATCTCGCTCCTTGCCGCCGTCCGGCTTGTAGTGATAGACATGCAGCGGCAGGCCCGCGATGGCTTCGGCCAAAATGCGCACGCAGGCGTAAACAGCCGTAACGGTCATGGCCGTCTGCTCGTTGACCACCTTGCCGGAGATCGTGCCGCCCCAGGGAAACGACACATCGCCTCCCAGCTGATTGCGCGGGTGATCCCGCGAACGAAACAACGATTTCAAGTTCAGAGCCACAAAATCCCCCTCTCTTCACGGTCATAGACGCTCCCGGCGGGCACGGCCGCCTGCAGCGTGGCGCGCGCCAGGCCCATGATCAGCGCGACGGCCCCGTCTATTTTTTCTGTCGACCTGCGCTTGTTGGGCTTGATGTTGCCTGCGGGGTCCTCGTCGACAATCACATTGGCGAGGTTCCAGTCGAGGACAGGGTGCCGCCCGTGGCGCATCTTGCCCTCCATCACAAACTGATAGAAATCCTTGCTTGGCGGCGACATCGAAATAAATCCCTGCCCAAAGGGGAAAACGGAAAACGCGTGCTCCGCGCCGAGCTCCTCCAGGTCACGCCGGATTTTTTCGGCCCCGTAGCGGTCGTAGGCGATCTCCCGGATGCGGAAGCGCGTGGCCAGCTTCGCGATGAAAGCAACGATATAATCGTAGTCAACGACGTTGCCTTCTGTGGTGTCGAACACCCCGGCCTTTTTCCAGACGGCGTAGGGCACGTGGTCACGCCGGGAGCGTAAGTCAATGACATCCTCCGGGAGCCAGAAATACGGCAGCACGGTATACTTGATATCGCCGCCGATAGGCGGGAACACCAGCACCAGCGCCGTCAAATCGGTGGTCGAGGACAAATCAAGCCCGGCATAACAATCCAGACCCTCCAATTCCTCTTCCAGCAAGCCGTGCAGTTCTTGCGCCGAAGGCGGGGAGTCCCACCGCAGGTGGTCGCCGCACTTATCCCAGCGGTCCATGGGCAACCAGCGCACGTCGGCGTTGCACCACTCGTTCAAGCGAAACTGCCGGAAATGCATCTCCTCGGCAGGGTTTTCCGCTGCCTGCTCGTAGGCCGCCTGCACCACCTCGAAGGGGATGGTCACGCCGATGGAGGGGTTCACCCGCCGCCACACGGTCTCGTCCTGCCAGTCGTCGCCCTCTTCAATTCCAAAAACAGCGGGATAAAAAGAGGGATCAATCTTCGTGCCGTCCAGCACGGCCTTTGCCTTGCAGTGGATTTCGTAGCAGATACTCGTCTTATCCCGGCCCGCCGTGGTGATCAGGAAGTACAGGGGCTGGCGGCGCGCGTCCCCAGTGTACTTGGTCATGGTGTCGAAGAGCTCGCGGGTCTGCTGGGCAAAGAGCTCGTCAAAAATTAGCCCTGACACGTTGAAGCCCTGCTTGGATTTCGTTTCGCTCGAAAGCACCCGGTAGAAGCTGTTGGTGTGCGGGAATGTGATGCGCTTGGTGGAGGGGATGATTTTGGCGATGCTGTTCAGGCCGCCGCTCTGTTCCACCATTGCGCGGGCCGTGTTGAACACGATACTGGCCTGGTTGATGTCGGCGGCGCAGGAATAAACCTCGGCCCCGGCCTCGCCGTCCGCGAACAGGAGATAAAGGGCAATTGCCGCAGCGAGCTCGGACTTGCCGTTCTTCTTGCCTATCTCCACATAGGCCACACGGAATTGGCGGTAGCCATCAGCATCCACGATCCCGAACAGGTCCCGGACAATTCTTTCCTGCCAGTGTATAAGCAGCAACGCTATGAAACCGCTATACATAAGGGTTAGCGGTTTATTTATTAGTTAATTGATGATTATTTGCTGAACAATTCTACAATCCGCCATTGCGCTTTACACAACGACAACAAGCGATACTTGCGGGCGCGCTGAAATTCTCCTCGGCGCGCTCTTGTCGAAGGTCGCTTTAACGTGAAAAATTTTGTAAAAATAAGGATTGCTTTTCATCATGGGTTGTGTTATACTGCGATGGTAGTACATTGATTATCATTCGGAAAGGGTTGATGACATCGGTGAACATAATTGATATTGCTCTTAAAGCGATTGAACTTTTCTTGACCCATGGCTTGCCACCCATAGTCAATAGAGGAAAGAAAAAATACACTGAAGATGATTTGGAAAAAGCAATCAGTCGCGCTTTACTAAAAGAAAAAATCGAGAATAACGCCAATAATATTCAGATGATTCTCGTCTTTCTTTTAGGGATATTTGCAGACTTTCAGCTTACCCAAACTGAAGGCAAAGGGAATTATCTTGACATCAAAAAAACAAAAGAGGCTTTGGATGAAATTCGTTCGCAACTTGGACAAATCAAGGATACTGGTACTACTAATACTCCTTTGCAACCAAATGTTTTGTGGCCATTAGATGTATTGAAAAAGCGTGCGAACGATGTAGGGATTGGTTATAGACATCCTCCCGCATCCGAAAAAGTGCAGTTAATCATACAAGAGGCAATTGCAGAGCGGGAAGCAAGGATAAGAGAACAGGGGGACATATAAATGATCACGGTTCCTCAACGCTTTTTGCGAGAGATTCAACTTCATTTAATACATTGTACATGGCCTCATACCATCCCTGATGCTCCGCTGATTTTGGGTATTGAAGGGCCTCCTGGCGATGGAAAAACTGTCAATGCTCAAGAGGCGATTAAGAGTTTAGGATGGGAGTATATAGCTCTTTCAACTAGCGATTTTGGCAGTAGTCAAGAAGCAGAATGCAGCAAAAAGCTCCGCGCAAAATACGCAGAGGCATCAATTTTTTCACAGCACAGGGGGAAACCATATGTTCTGATATGTGACGATATTGATGCAGCGATTGGACAGTGGGGAGGACTTACCCAATACACGGTTAACACACAGTTCATTACAGGCGAACTAATGCACCTTTGCGGAAAGAACAGCCCTATGGAGGTTGAAACAAGTAAACTTTCCATTGATGCAAGGGAATTGATTAAAGTCAGCCTCAACGATAGCCCTGTGAGTAATGTGACGACTATACCTGTGCCTATCATTTTTACAGGAAACGATTTCACCAAGCTTTATGCTCCCCTTTTGAGAGCAGGGCGAATGAGGAAATTTGAGTGGATTCCAGATGAGGACGAAAGAATTATCATAATAGAATCAATATTCAAGCCACACCTTTCCAGTGCTGAATGCTTTCAGCTATACCACGCATGCCAGTCTTATGCGAAAAGCATTCAACAAGCGGATGCATCAAATGTTGCATACAAACCTTTACCTATATCGTTTTTTAGCGCGTTAAAGGTTGAAGTTCAAGATGATGCAATTATTTCGATGGTCGAACAGTACAAGTGGACGGTTGCATCACAATTATTCAAGCAAAATGAACTTGGCAAAAAGTCCATTTTGCAGATGTCTTTTAGTTACGATATTTGCTTGAAAAAGGCTAAAGAACGTATTTTGGCTCAATTAGATAAGTCTTATCTATGAATGAAAGGGCGGCGAGAATATGGCTACATTCACAACGACTATATCCAAGACAGCTACAGAAACAGAAACCAAAGCCTACATTAAGTGGATTTCTGATACTGTTTACTGGACGCTTGTTCGGCTTACCAATTTTAATGATAGGACCGTCACATTCCTTGTAGAAGCCGCAAAAAAGCAACAAATTTCGAGTTTTCATTTCTATAGTTGTCCGCTGTTCTCTCGAAAGGCCAAGCATGAATTCCATCTCTTAATTGACTGGAAGGAATACAACCGCGCTATTCAAGTTAGCACAAGTCCTATTGTAATGGTTTCACATGACGGTGCTCACGATGATGTTGCTAATGAAGTTTACAGATTCCTGCGCTCCAATGGGAACAGAAAGCCAAATCATTTTGCGTTTACGCCTTCTTCAACTGCTCCATCTAATTTGGGTTCTAACCATGGTTTTTCAAGTGGAAGTGGAGTTATTTCTTCACAAAAAGAGTTTATTAGCGTTCGTAGCAGAAAAACAACCGCTATGAGCACACGAAGAACTATATCTTAACGCCTCCTCGCATACAAGGATAAATTCCCCCTATACCCCTCGAACGTATCCACCCGTGTAATGTCATAGAGAACCTCGCCATAGCGCACAACGTGCCTTGTCGTGATGTCCCTGCGCCAGTTAATAACAAACTGCACTTCCTCAACGGCCTGCACGGTCATAGCCGCATAGATTTCCTTGCCCGACAAATGCCGGAAATAGGCCCACACGGGCGGCGCGATGGGGACCAGCGTTTCAGCCGAAAACCCCTCCGCGTCTTTCGTGTAGTCCGCTCGCAAAAGCTCTATTTTCTTGTCTTTCAGCTTCATCATATCGCCCCCGTGAATTCATTGTAATGTTCGTAAAGCCCCACATAGCAATCCAACAAAGCCGCCGTGCCGTCTATCCTTTGGCGCGGGCTTTGGTTTTTAACGGGTACAATATTCCCGTTGCGGTCGGTCTGGATGCCCGTGTTTGTTAGACACCATTTTAAAATTGGGTTATTGTTGTAAATCACCCGGTGCGCTTTCAAGTCCTGCCCCAGCATTTGCATAGGCAGGGACAGGGTTTTCGCCCCCTGGATGCATCTCACCATAGTAAAGCCCTGCATTTGCATTTCTTCGACAAAATAACGTGCGCTGTATGAATCATAGTACACCCACGCCGGGGACAATTCATAGTCGCGGACAGTATCGACAAACCATTGCGTGACGTCGCTGTAATTGATGGAATTGCCTGTGCACAGGCGCAAAAGCCCCCGGTCAAACCATTTGTCATAGGGGATTTTGTCTTGGTGCACACGCTCTTGCAGGTTGTCGGCGGGTAAGAAATACATTTGCGTTATGTATTTTCTGTCGTCACCGCGCCGCATGAAAAGCAATGACGCGCAAGTTAAATCTGTCGTAATGGACAAGTCAACGCCGCCGATGCAGTACGCGCCGCGAAAATCGGCAAGGTCAAAGGTGGCGGGGTTGTCGATGTCAGTAAAGGATAGCCACGCCGTTTTTACCGTTTCGCGGATATTAAATTCTTTGCACAACACGCCCGACAATTCGTGCGGCTCCTGCTTGGCGCGTTCCACTTTGGCGGTCAGGTCGTCAAGTTTTTTGATGGCGCATAGGGCCGGGTTTGCTTTCACCCATGCCGCCGGGTCGGTCCATTCGTCGCGCTTATCCAGTTCGTAGAGGATAGGCAAAAACTGCGGGTCAGACAACGCCCCGTCCGCGACGCCGCAAGCGTGGTTGTAAAGGTCGTCAAAGATATTTTCGCGGGTCGTGCCTGCCGTGGTAATGCATACAAACAGCGGTTGCCGCCGCGCCGACTGCGATTGCTTCAGGACTTCATATAGATTGCGGTCCCTCACGCCGTGCAGCTCGTCAAGGCACACAAAGGACGCGTTCAGGCCGTCCAGCGTGTCGCTGTTGCGGGCCAGGGGTTTGAATACCGACATGGACGGCGCGAAATACAGGTCATTCTTGCGCTTGCGGAAATGCCGCGACAAGTCCGGGTTTTGCCGTATCATATTGTGGACTTCATCGAAAATCAAGCGGGCCTGCGCGTATTTCGTCGCGGCGGTGTAACACTCGGCCCCGCCCTCGCCGTCGGACGTGAGCATATACAGGGCCAGGCCCGCCAGCAGGGTTGACTTGCCGTTTTTGCGCCCGACTAAAAAGAACGCTTCACGGTATCGGCGCAAGCCCGTATCTTTGTCCACAAAGCCGAACAGGGCCTGAATGAACGCCTTTTGAAATAGCTCCAGCCGGACGGCCTGCCCCGCCCATTCGCCCTTGCTGTGCTTGCAGAATTGCTCTATAAAGGCAATGGGCCGGGTCGCCTTATTGATGTCAAAGACATATTTGCCGGGCCTGCCTATGTCGTTAGCAAGCCGCGCGTATACAGCGCGGACGCGGCGGCAAGCGTTGATTTCCCCGCGCTGTATAGCGTTGTGGTATTCCTCGATATAGTTCATGCTCACACCCCCGTATTAAACGCCGTGAGCGCGTCAAGCGTTGTCGTCGTCACCTGGGGCGGCAACAGGGCGGCAAACTGCTTTTGTGCCGCAAGGAACAGACGCATATTGGCCTGATAGTGCCGATCGATTTCGGCGGCTTTCATGCACAGGTTGAGCAAATCCAGCTTTTCCGCAAGGTCAAGGGCAAGCGCGCGCCGCCTGTCGTCCTCTAACCCCCGCGCTATTTCTTTGTAAGTCATAATACTACCCCTTTCGTAAATCTCCGTTTTCGTCGAACGCAAGCCCCCGGACTATCGCCCCGCCCGTGCCGTAATGTATGGTGTTATGGCATTCCAAACAGACGGCTTGCAGATTGTCGGCGTTGAGCGTGATTTCCGGTCGCCCAGGTTCGACTGCGTAATGTGTCGGATGTGGTGCACGATGGCGGCGGGCTTGCCGCATAACTCGCAAAGGTAATTCTTGCTGGATAGGAAAGCCCGCGCCAGTCGTTTCCACGCCGTGGAATGATAGAATTGTTCCTGCATCATTTGCGATGTTTCCTTTCAGCGGACAGGGCTTTTAGCAGGCTGTCAATAACGCGTTGCAGCTTCACCGTGTCCGCGCTTTCGCCGTAATACCACTGTTGCAGGATAAACTTTGCCGCCGTTTTCGCAAGGGGGCTGTAGGGCGGCGCAAGGCCCACGGTGTGCGCCAGATAGCCCGGCACGGCGTCCAGCAGGTTATACACAATGTCGATGTTGTCAGCCGTGTTGTCCAGGCGAAGCGCGTCTAACGCTTCGCCTATGTCCAGAATAAAGGGCGGTCGCTTCATCACTGCACCTCGATTTTCACGAACGCGGCGGGCAAAATGGGCTTGCCGTCCGCGATGCACAGGGCGCGGTAGTCAATCAGGCCGGACGTAAAGCCGCTTTCTCGCGACACCTCGACGGCAATTCCCTGGGGCACGTTCACACCAAAATAGCGAAAGTTGCCGAACAGGATAACCCCGGCGGGCAAGTTGTCGTCAAGCACAATCTGAAAGCCGAAAAGCCTGTGCTGCCCGCCCTTTTCGGTGTCGGTGAAGATATACGCCCCGTTGTTGTCTTTGAGCGGGTACACGCTGTTGAATAGCGTCGCGGTGCTCATGGAGAATTTCGCGCCGCCCACAAAGGCCGGGTTCAGCTTGGCGACGGCCTGCAAGAGATTGTCCCCCGTGATAGCCGCCGGGGTGATGCTGTTCGCCGCGTTCCAGGTGATGCCCGTCAACAGGCCCTGGGGTTGCCCCACGCCCGTGCCGGACACGATAGCCAGGCCCAGCGCGTCGACGATGCTTGCTTTCAGTTCGGCGGTGACGTAATTTTCAAAGGCCGAAATGGTCATGCGCCGCGCCGCCGCCGACATGGACAGAATCTTGATAAGCTCATAGGCCGAAAACGTGACGGCGGTCGTCGTGATGTTTTTGCGGTCAACCGCGCTGCCCTCGACGTGCCATTGCGCCGGGTCGGTGGGTGTGCCGATGGGGATTGCCAGGTTTGCGGGGATGTTGAAAAGCCGGATTTCACCCCATAATCCGCTTTGGGTATGCCTTTGGCTGATAATCTCACCCAGGGTCTGCGCGGGGACAACCGACGCGCTGCCGGACAGGGTGTTGAACGCGTCGGCGCGGTGTTCGGCACGGGCGGCGGTCAAGGCGCGGCTTTCGGGGTCGGTCAGGTCTTGCCCTAACAGGGACTTGTAGAACGCGCTGCGGTATTCCGGGGTGGCAGTGACGTCGCGGGTTTGGGCCTGGGATGCGTCTAGGGACGCGGTGACGGGATTGTACATGGTAAGTGTCATTCCTTTCGCTGTGCCGCTGCGCGTCACTTGACGCGAAAGGCACAAAAATTGTATGAAAGTGGATTTGCCTCACGGGGGGCATTGTGGTATAGTGTAGTTGGGTAAGCAGATA
>WRMQ01000007.1 GCA_009777055.1 Oscillospiraceae bacterium | reverse complement strand
GGTCACCGTGGCCGTTCTTTCGGCCCCGGTATTGTTGACCGCGGCGCTCATTTGAAACGTGGAATCCCCTGAGCCGCTTGCGATGCTGGGGACGAGCCAGCTCTGGTCCGAGCTTATTGTCCAGGCGGTGCTCGATGTAATATAGATGTTGGGGGACACCTCAGCCGCGGCGTTCGGCAGCCAGGTTACCCAATACTCGCCGTTGAGGAACAGGTCTGAGCCTGAGTCGTCGCCGAAGCAGCCGCCCCCGCGTGCATTAAATATGAACCCTTAGGATATACCAATCTCCTTCTATGTGCTCCCAGCCCTCGTTAATGTTAGCTCCATTATGCTCGGGGGAGTATAAGATAATAATGGCACCATCTGGCAGCAGAAATTCAAAGTTAATTAATGGATAATGAATCGCTGTGTCCCCATCCACCCAGCTTGTTAAGCCGATCGAAGGATAATTGTTCGTCCCTACCGCTTCTAAATATGGCTTTGCCAATTCCTTGAGGGATTTTTCGCTGCTTTCCTGAATAGCTGTACCATAGTTTCGTATGGTCACTTCCCCGTTTTGAAGGTAAACGGAAAATGTCATTCCATAATCATTTTTTATTAATTCACGAAAATTCACCTCGAATTCGTGTACAAAGGCTTCGAAAAACACTTGGTTTTTCTTGAAAAAGACCTGCAACTCTTCAGAGCTAAGCTCTCCATCCTTGAAATTCGCGGTCGCATAGGTGGCCTTTTCCGTTTTTGTGGCTTTTTCTGTTGTTTGGGTGGTTTTCTTTACTGTTGTTGACCTGCTTGTCGTAGCCTTGCTTGTCGTGTATGTTTTCGTTTCCGTGGAAGAAAAAGTACCGCCCGTACTTGTGTCTTCATTGATGTGCGTCGAATCCGCGGCAGCTGAAGGCACATATTCTGTTGTGACGGCAGAAGTGCTGGTAAGCAACTGCTTGTCAGGAATATTTTTACAAGCGGAAAAAACTGAAACCAGCAAAAGTCCTGTTAGCACAAAAAAGGCTGAACGATAAAATGTTTTCAATGTGGAGTCCTCCCTTACTTATAATCTGTTATGTGAATAACCAATAAGCGCCTGTAGCATATGCCATTACAACCTTTTCAATATCTACGTTTTTAGGTCGTATGAGCCCACCATTATACATAATAGAAACGTTGTTTGAAACAGTATTCGGGTTAGGATGCGTCAGCCCAAGAAGATGTCCAAACTCATGCGCGGCTGCGTTTTTAAAGCCAGGCTGTCCCCAGGTAACCCCTCCGCTGGTAATTGTGGACATTGCAATGTGTCCACCAGATAGTTCTATTCCGCTATCACCTGGCTGCGTTGTGACCGGGCCTAACATACCATAGCAAGAAGAAGGTCCTTTCCTTAGTTTTATTTCAAGCTTGTTGGCTCCATTGGTGTTTACATTAACCGTCACGTTATAGCCAAACACGCTATATGAGGTGTATTTCCATTGATTGATGCCATCTAAAAACAATGTTTGGTATGATTTTGCCGGACTGCCGATCGTATTCGACCATGATACATTCTCTCCAGAAATAACTGTAAAATTAAATCCGGTCGTAATCGTTATCGTGTTGCTGCTCACCGAAACCGAAATTTTTGAATTAGAAGGTGTTGAAACACTTAACCCATTAGCAGTGAGATATGCCTGCAGATCTGCAGCGCCAGTTGTAGGGTTAATCAATTCAATATTCCGAACATCTGATTTTTTGATGAACGACCATTCTTCTGAGTTGTTTACATGACTTACATAGTACCAGGAACCAGACTCGCTCCAAATTGTGAGCGCGTCAGAGGTTGAGACTTGTTTTTTTGTTTTTGATTCCTCATAGTCTTCGCCAGGTCCTTTGTATAGTGTTACGGTTCTTATCGGGTATCCTTTTCGTCCAGTATCATACCTCTTCATCACAACAAGACGTGCTGTACTTTCTTTTGATGTTTTTCCGTCATCTGCGGTAACCTCTATCTCTTTGACGCCTACACTCTGAGAACTGCCAACAATTGCACGTGTCAACCCTGTTGTTGTCGACGAGCCGACTTTCCATGTTGCATGGCTTAACTCTATATCATCGGGGTCTGGTTTTAGTTCAAGTGTCTTCGTCGCTCCTGTATTTGTATAGATATGTACTGGAAATTGCCTCGTTCGAGTTACGTTGCCCTGCCTTATTTCTATGCTTTTCAATTTCGTACTACTGCAGCTGCTAAGCATTGACAGCAGAACCCCGGTGCCACAATCGCAGCCGCTCCCAGCCCTTAAGGCTCCAGCCCCGCCCCCCATCACAGCCCTCGCGACGGGGAACTCCTCTGAGGATGGGTCGGCGATACGTTCAGCGACCTTGAGCGTGGCCGCGCCCATGGGCTCGATCAGGGCCTTTTGCAGCGCGGTGTTTTCCTCTATGTATACCTCCGCGTCGAATTCGCCCCTGGAATAGCTGCCGAGCATATCCTCCACACCAAGTATATCATACGCACGGCTGTTGTCAAGGGCGAATGCGTCGATGACGGCTACTTCAAGCTGCAAAGCGTCCGCGACAATTCTTCCGCATTTCTTTCAAACCATTGCATGAGCCTTGTTGAAAGCACCGCCTGCTTAAGATATATCTCCCGGTTTGCGGCTTGGGATTGATAGTATTGATTGTAATAATCGCATACGGCAATTTGGTAAAAGAACAACCAGGGCATCATTTGCAGGTCATTTGTCGTCAGTGCGGCGAATTGCTGGTACTCGCGTACATAGTCAACACAAGCAACTATATTTATTTTCCCCTCGCCGCATTCGGGTGCCGCGTACACATAGGAGCGCAGAATTTCCCACACGACAGGGTGCACACAGGCCGTCGTCCAGTCAATTACGGCGTTGATGTTGCTCTCTCCACATATGAGATTGCTGATAAAATAGTCGCCGTGGGTGTTCCGGCAGGTCAGCCGCCGTATTTCGATTGGTGGTATTGCGAGCCTTTTCATCAACTCAATGCGATAATTCAGATCATCCGCTATGGCCTTGTCGCCCGCCCGTTTTGCGAGCCGCAGCGTGTTTCGATAGGAGCGCAGAGCCGTTTGTGGTGTCATATGTAGAAAAAAACCTTCCCCAATGCCTACGGGCAGCGCCGTATAATCCTCCAGCGCGGTGTGGATTCTGCCCAGCAGCTGCGCGGATTCCCGCAGCAACCAGGGCGGCGCGCTATGCCAAGCGGGACAATTGCCCTCAATGAACTTTTGCAGATGATAGACTTCGCCGCAGTGCGTCCAAACGAATTGCCCCTGTAAATCTCGCACGAATTCCGAAACCGGCAAGCCTTTCTGCCGCAGATGCTCACAAAAGGCAGGCTCATTTTGCGGATTATTTGCTTCATTTATATTCGCGTTTTTCAGGATATATTGACCGCGTTCCGTCCGCAGCATCCATGTATTCGAACCCGCGCCTATGGTCATTTTCCGGGCTTCTTTTACTTCCATGCCGTAATGATCCCTGATAAGCATCGAAACAAGTTCCATTTGTTCGCCCTCCCGCATTGTTTGTATTCCAAGCATACCACAAAAGCTGCTTATAGTCAACGAAAAGAGGCGGTGCCTATACATAGTGACTATCCTTTCCATTAAAAATGCCCGCTGACTTTTGAGGTCAACGGGCTGTGGTTCCGCGCATCAATCTTCGTATTCGAGCGGGTTCCAGGATTTCACCAGAAGGTCGGCGGCATCCTGCGGGTGCAAGCCCCGCCGCTCGCTCAATAACTTATTTCAATGCCCTGCGCATGACGATTTTGTCCTTCTTTTTCGCGTGCTTGCTGAATCCGCACTTTTGATACAATGCAAAGGGGCCTTGGAAGCCATCGTGTGCAAATTTTATGGTTGTATAGGCTTCGACATAATCGAAACCCTCGGCGGCGGCATCTTGGCAGACGCGTTCGAGCAATTTTGTCGCCACACCCTTGCGCTGCATTTCCGGCGCGATCACGAAACAAAAAATCGACTTAACTTTAACGCCTGCAGGGTATTCCTCAACCGGCCATTTCCAATACGTTTGTATGGCGAGACAGACCCGGCTATTCTCGTTTGCGTTGCACCAGCCCAAAACCCGGCCATCGCAGTAGGCAAGGTAGCCCTGTATGCTGCTGTCTTTGACAAATTGAAGGGCTTTCTCCCTGCGTTCCTCCTGCGTTGGAAACCAGTGGCCGCAATCGTCAGTATAGGAATCGTCACTGCGCCAAGATACGCAGTAGCATTTGTGTCCGAACTCGTCGTTGTGCGGCGTTACATCGAAAAAACGCACGTACTCCTCCGCGAGGTCTGGGGTCAGCCTACGAATCTCAATATCCATTGCGCAGCCTCCGCCTTGCTCTAAATCGGTAATCGCATTATACCACATTTCACATATCAAATCAATAAATATTTTTGGAGGCCCATGAAAACAATAGGCGGCAAAAAATTAACCACAAAGGCTTCAAGGCCTTTGTGGTTAATCAGCGTGGTGGACGTTAACGGACTTGAACCGCTGACCCTCCGCACGTCAAGCGGATGCTCTACCAGCTGAGCTAAACGTCCAAATATTCTGCTGGGGCGCGCCTTTATGTTGGACACCTTTGGTATTATAAACGATCTTAAAAAAAAAAGCAAGTGTTTTTTGAAAAAAAAGGTTCTTTAGGCGAATTGAAAAAATAATTGTCCCCGACAGGCAAAGACATTCGGACATAAAACACGCCCCTTGACAAATCGACAAATTATATGTATCATATTCATGGCATGATTTTATCATGAAGCGCAAAGCGAAGTCAAGTGACAGTGAAAGAGGATTGATACATGGCGCCTTTTGTCTACATCAACGGCGTGCCTTTCGCAATGTATAGCGTTATGGCGATTTTTGGCATTATTTTTGTTGTCATTCTTGGGCTGTGCAAGCGTAAGGCGTTTAGCCTGAGAAAAAGGGACGTTCTGCGTATTGTCGCGTGGGCGCTGTTTGGCGCTCTCGTTGGCGCAAGGCTGTTCAGCGTCATCGGGAAAATGATTCAACACAGCGGCGAGCCTGGTTTTTGGACAGTGGAGCGTTGGACGCAGATACTATTGAACTCCGGCCTGGTATTCTACGGGGGACTCATTGGGGCGGTGGGCGCGGCTATGCTGCGGGCAAAAATCGGTCACATTGATTTGAAAAGTGTTTTCAATTTTGCGGCCTATACGGTTTTTGCGTTTCTGCCCTTTGGCCGCGCCGGCTGCTATTGCGCGGGCTGCTGCTATGGGATTGAGCTTGCCGGCGGCACAAATTTTCCTGTTCAACTGGTTGAAGCGGGCTACTGCTTTTTGATGCTGCTGGTTTTTCTGATCATGAGACCCGAGCGCCGATGGCCGGGCGTACCGCTTTTTCCTGTCACCATCATCATTTACTCTGTCGGACGCTTTATCCTTGAGTTCCTGCGGGGTGACGCCAATCGCGGGCATTTATGGGTGTTTTCGACCTCTCAATGGATCGCTTTCGCGCTCATCGCGCTGGCTGTTGTCTGGTTGATAAAGAATAAAAATACGCAAAATAGAGAGGATCTGTCATGCGAATCAAATCACTAACTCTGCTTCTGGTATTGGCAATGATTTTCGTTTGCCTTGCCGGTTGCGACATCAGCTTTACCGACCCAGTCTTAAAACGCCGCGAATCCATCTCTAACTTTCTTGAGAAAGATGTGGCCGGCGAAATCGGCGAAACCTATAACACAAAATGGTTTAAATTCACGATTCAATCGATTGACAAAGTGAGTACTTACAAAGACCACACGGCGAAAGCAGGCTTTCAGCTCTATCAAGCTTCAATTACTATAAAAAGCACCTCAGAAGAAAATATCCCCATGGGCACCTTCGATTTTTACATGGACGCACCCGATTTTGATGAATATATCTGGTCACTTCCGCCTTTAGATGACTCTATGATGCCCGAAAAATATGATCTGAAGCCTGATGAAACGGTCAACTACACCATGGTTTTTGAGGTCCCGGCTGACACCGCCGAGCTGGCGCTTTTATATACCGAAAGTCATGAAGGCGGCAAGGACGGAGCGGCTTTTGCGTTTTTGGTTGATGGGCTTGGCGGTTAGCCTATTTTTTAAGCGCGGTGTGGCGAAGACGCTATATTCAAGGGATTCAGCGGTTTCGGATGTAGGTGCGGCCCTGTGGGGCCTGTCGAACCGGTTATCCCGTTGGCTCCTGTCGCTCCCGTCGCGCCGGTCGCGCCGGTTGGCCCTGTTGCGCCTATTTCACCGGGCTCACCCGCCGGGCCCGTGGCCCCTGTCGGGCCAAAGATATTTGCCAAAGATCACGTAAAAAATAAATCCTTTTATCCAGTGCTGTCTATTTTTGTTTTGCAAATGCCATCAGACGCTCCGGTTCATCTGTAAATCGAAATTCCAGGGAAATATCCTGCCCTTCATGAACATAGATGGTGTCGACCAGCTCCACCAGCAGCGCGCGGTCAAGCTGTTGTATGTTTTTATGCTTGAGGAATAGCGTGAGAGCATTGTTTTCGCTATCTGCTTCCTTTTCTGAATGACGCAACTCGCTTTCCAGGTTTTCAATCACATCAGCGACTTGACGGGCTTGCTCATCGTACTTCGCTTTCATGTGAAAATAATCCTCGCTGTCCAGGACACCCGCTTTCAAGTCCTCGTACAGGCCGTCCTTCAATGTGCGAATTCTATCTTTTTCCCGGTGCTTTTCCTGCATCATTTTTTCAATGCGTTTGTTGCCTGTGTCAATCCGAGCTGATAGATTCACTTGCTCCGCGATGTCAGACAAACCATCTAATAAGGTTATTTGTTTTTGGATTGCTGTCAACACCAAACTGATTAGTTTTTCTTCCCGGATGGAATGCTTCGTACATTTCTGCTTTGATTTTTCTACATATGTGCGGCAATTGTAATAAACGATTCCTTTGACAGGATTGCGCCGCAGGGCTTTTTTACAGTCAGCGCATTTTAAAAATCCTCCGAACAAGTATATTTTTCTGCCACCTTCAGGAGTACGGGTATCACGCAGCAATAACCGCTGGGCCTTGTCATATTCCTCTTGGGTGAAGGTCAGCTCATGCGTGTTTTCTTTAATAAACCACTCATTTGGTGTGGTTGCCACCCGGTCATGCACCTTGTAACTCACCACGCGCTGCTTGCCCTGCACCATATGTCCCAGATTCATTTGATCGGTCAATATGCGCCGCACGGTTGAACTAACCCAAAGCCCATCATTGATTTCCATGTTTGGATTGCAATACGCGTGTCCCTGGCTGCGCTTATAGGCCGTTGGATTGAGAACGCCCAGTTCATTGAGCCGCTTAGCAATCCCGGCAAGGCTCATGCCGTCGCGGATAAACCACAGCAGAATGTTCCGCTTGATTGGCACAACTTCTTCGTCTAAGAGCAGGCGGTTTTTATCCTTCGGATCTTTCATATAGCCGTAGGGTGCGAAAGCGCCAATAAACTCGCCGTTGCGGCGTTTGGCATCAAATGTCCGGCGAATTTCGCTGGAGGTTTTTGCGGCAAAGCGGTCATTCATCAGGCCGGTAATCGGCACCTCCAAGCCGGTGATAGCCTCGGGATTGGTATATGTGTCAATCTTCGGATCGCCCGTGGAGATGAAGCGCACTTTTTTCTGCGGAAAGTAGTATTCGAGATAATAACCCTGGTCGGAGTAGTTGCGAAACGCGCGGGAAAGTGATTTACATAACACACAGTTGACTTTTCCTGCCTCAATATCCTGTGTCATACGCATGAAGCTTTCGCGGGAATCATCGGTTCCTGAAAGGCCGTCATCGACATAAAAGTCATTTATGGTATACTGCCCCTCAAATGTGCTTGCAAGATATTGAAACAGTATCTTTTTCTGGTTGACCACGCTTTCGCTTTCTTCGTTGCCATCCTCGCGGGAAAGACGTATGTACCCAGCGATAGACCACTGAATTTGCGCTTCACGTTTTGCAACGCCACTTATGGCTTTTTCGCCTTGTCGACTCGTTCGCGCCATGTTATCGCCCCCTTCCGCGCGCATTCATTGGTTACCATGTTCGCTCAAAATTTGCAATGAATTTGCCCCCGGCATAGCATATGAAACTCGAAGTATGTCCTATCATAATGAAAAGAGATGCCCGGACAAAAAAATGTCCGGGCTATAGATAAACGAACCCCTGCCCCTGCGGGAGCGGCAAAAGTATAAAAAGTGCTGCTTTGGCAAAGAGGAAGCCGAAGCGGCAGGATGGGATGAAAAAATCCTTTGGGAAAATTTGTTGAAACTATGGACAAGGCTGCTGTAATGTGCTAAAATAGAGGAAAGTTTTGGGAAGGAGCGGCATTGTGATTAATACTGAAAACGCGCCTGTTACCGCTGCTAAAGAGGAGCGCAAGGAAGACGAGAAACTTGAAGACGAGAAACTCTTTGAAAAGAAAAAGTGGGTGCAGATTGCAACATTTATTGTGCCTATAGCAACTCTAGCCGTTAGCATTTTAGCCCTTTTCACTTTCGTGCCAAGAGCAAAAAAAATATCAGAAGACCAGTTGCTTGCACAGTTAGCCAACAATGTCTTGAGAGGCGAAAAAGTATACGCATTTGTCGTACCGGAGCAATTCCGCTACGCGTATATTCCTTCTCTTGGCGACTACGGCGCGGTATATTATCCCGGGGATTTGATGAAAACGAATGAGGCTGTTTTTATTGAAGAAAATGGAAACAACCTCATTGGCGTATCTGGATTGAGTGCTGGATTAATAAAATTAGAAAATTCGGATTTGTATTATAAGATGGGATTGGATTATTGGGAGGACTATAATTTCAAAGAAGCTGAAAAATATTTGATAGAGGCACGTGAACGAATAGGTGATATTCGCAGCCAAACTCATCCGGACGTCGCAAGGGTAAACAGTAGCTTGGGCGTTCTATATACTGAAATGTGTAAATTTGAAGAAGCGCACGGATTATTGCTTAGAACGATTCATGCCTTTGATAGTGCCAGTAGTGAAGGAATGATTGCACGTTTGAATATGGCGGCACTCTTGCGTGAACAAGGAGAGTTTAAGTATAAAAATGCCATGACATATCTTATGGAGAACCTTAAAAACATTGAAGAAAATGGCGATTTAAGTGTGGAATATGAATTGCATATTGCAACATATCTGGATATTGGCCTAATGAAGGGTGATTTAAGCGAAACAAAAGAGGATTTTGCTGAAGCGCTTGAATACTGTAATAAAGCTTTGGAAATAAGCATATTAGCTTTTGGTGAAGAACACCATAATACAGGTGTATGCTATAATGGATTTGCTACATTATATTATGATATGGGCGATTATGAAAAGGCAAAAAAATATGTTGATATGGCATATCCAATTGACGAAACTAAGGAAGCAGATTTAGCGACTTCCTATAATAACGAAGCCATTATGCTGAGTTCTATGGGGAAAAACAATGCGGCTCTTGAGAAATGCAAAGAAGCAATTCGGATTAGGGAGCGTTTATATGGCGTTAAACATTATCTTACAGGAATGGCCTATCGAACAATGGGGGGGATTTATGCGGACTTAAGTGATTACAAAAGCGCTCTTGATTTCACTTATAAAGCTCGCGACATTATCGTGGAAACTTTTCAAGAGGAGCATAAAACGACAGCGTTAATCTATAATTCTCTTGGTCATACATATTCAGGTATAGGAAAATATGAAGATGCACTTAAATACAGTGAAAAGGAATTGGAAATCAAAATAATTCTCTTTGGGCGAGAGCATCCACAAACAGCAAGCGCATACAATGGTCAAGCCTATATTTTGAAGGCATGGGGAAGACATAAAGATGCGCTAGAACTTTTTGAAAAATCCGCTGAAATCAGCTATCGATTAGACCCAGAACACCCAGATAGCATTATTGCGCGCAACAATATTGCCAGCGTATATAATGATTTGGAAAGATACCCTGAATCTGAAACGCTTTGTCTTGAAACGCTGAAGCTTATTGAAAAAAGGCTAGGAAAAGAACATTGGCAATATGTCGCAACCCTCAACAACTTGGGACAGGTGTATCAAGAAATGGCAAGCTTTGAACCAGCCGTTGGAGCATATGAGCCGGGCACTGGTACTATATATTTAACCCCATCTGGGCAGGTATATCAACCAGAAGAACCTGAACCAGAAGAACCCGAACCAGAAGAAGAACGTGATTATTTGCAATTATCCCTGAAATATTTTAATGAGGCATTGCGGCTTGGACTAGAAAATCTGCCTGAAAATCATACGTTGATTAAGACAGTTTATTATAATCTGGCAAGGTTGTATGTAGACATGGACGACTTTGATCAAGCTATTTCATACGGGAAAAAGTGCGTGGAAATATCAGAAAAAATATTTGAATCTGATTCAATAGAACTTACGTGGAGCTATATTAACCAATCACAAATACTTTTGTCTGTCGATGATTCTGATGGTTCTTTGTCTTATGCTCAGAAAGCAGTTGATATTTTTGATGCCGCCAACCTAGATGATTTTGTTGGAGCCGCATATGCGTATCATGCATTGGCAAACGTGTATATGAACAATTCACAGCTAGACGATGCGGAATTCTATTACTATAAAGCATACAATATATTTTGCGCATTGTATGGTGAAAACGATAGCCGCGCATTGCGAGTGCGAAGGGATTTAGTTATGATCGGCGCTATACATGAAGGGCGTAGTGGTATTATTACGTTAAATGGACATGCGCTTTATTTCTAGTGACATCACCGCACATAATCAATCCGCCCATCCTCCACGGGGTGGGCCTCTTTCGTGCCATCGGGATATCCCACGGCAATGGCGACGGCGAACTCATGCGTAGCGGGGAATTTCAGCAACTTGGCGAAATAATCGGCGCGCGGCCCTTTGAATGCGGCGGCGGGCAGGCCCAGGATCACGCTGCCCAGCCCCAGCGACTGCGCGGCGAGGGCGATGTTCTGCACGGCAATGCCGCTGTCGAGCTTCGCCCAATCGTTGTCCCTGTTCGCGCTGATGAAAAATGCGGTGGGAGCGGCGTAGAAAATGTCGCCTTCGCGGCTCAAAATGGCCGTAGCCTCCGCGTTGACTTCGGCAAGGACGGCGGCGTCCTGCACCACGGTGAAGTGCCAGGGTTGTAAATTGCGCGCGCTGGGGGACTCCACAGCGGCCGAAGAAGCACTTGCAGCTGCTCCCCGGTGATCTGTTCCGGTTTCTTGTAGTTATGACACGCGCGGATTCACATAACGCCCATGCCCCGCCGACTTCCCATAATTGATCGCAGCAGCAGGGCACCTATGCAGGCAGGCGAGGCAGGTTTCGCATTGCGGGGCAGTCCAGACTGGCTTGCCGTTTTCGAGCTTGATTGCCTGCCGGGGGCAGATTTTCTCGCAAAGCCCGCAGCCGGTGCAGTTTTCGCTCACAGTGAATTTGCTCGTTTTTCTGCCGTATTTATAGAGCGGATAAACCATGCTGGTGACAAGGCCCGGCAGCGGCCCAGCACAGTCGTTGAAAACACCGGGGGTTCTGTCTTTGACGCGCTCGGTGATCCTGGCAATCGCAAGCTCAGCCTTGTCGAGCCGCTGCTGCTTTTCTTCATCGCTGGCGGTTTTGTACATCGGTACATAATTATCCACAGTGACAATGCCAAACTCGGCGTCTATCGGGAACAAGCACCTGATCTGCTTACCGGCGGCGGCGGTTGTGCCGCCGCAGTTGAGCACCGCGTAGGCGTATGCTTTTGATGTGATCTTCAGCTTCTGCAGGAATTCCGCGACAATGATTGGTACTCCAAAAAAATACACCGGCACAACAAAGCCGACGGCTTCGCCGGGCGCGGGCGCGAAAGAATAGCTGCCCGCCCGGACGCACTCGGCGATGTCGATGAGCCGGTCGCCGATTTGCGCGGCGATCCCCTCGGCTATAAATTTGCTGTTGCCTGTTGCGGTGAAGTAGAAAATCATGGGTGTGTCTCCTTACTCTCTTTTCAACTCATTCGCCCACTTCGCTTGTGTGTCTTTATCCGCAAAGTTGATGGAAACGATATACTCATCATAACGCACAGGGATGCAGAGATCATCGTTGTTGTCTTGATTACCGATCATAAGAAAATTCTCATACTGACACGCAACAGCATCTCCGCCGGGGAATTGAAACAGATCTTTCGCGCCCCAATTATTCCAGCCTTCAAGCTTCATTGCCTCGCTGTTCGCAGCCAGGGCCTTGGGGACATCGTTGCTGAAAGCAGCGAAATCATTAATGCCTCTGTGAAAGCTACCGTTGCCCGGGTGCATGCCTTCCCCAAACACTGGCAGCATGAGACTCCATTTGCCAACATTGCGCCGGATCGCCAGCTCGTGAAAGTCCACAGAAGGGTTCGTGTTGCCGGCATAGGTAAAAGTATCAGCTTGGTAAAAGGCCTTTGCTCCTGCTCCAAACACATAGTCCGTGAGTGTTTTACCTTTGAAATCGGGAATCAGGTAGTAATTTTTATCGCGCACGCTCTTGAACCGCGAAAGATCAGTGAGCTTATCAAAGCGGATCGTATCAGTGTCCCAATGGTAGGAGCCGCCGCTGGCATAGGTCTCGTTCTGGATATAGCAGACATACTCCGGGCCTACATAAAGGGGGATATCGCTCACGCCAAAGTGTCCATACTCCGGGGTTTGGAGCATTTTTTTGAAGCTGGCAGTCAAATCTGCTCCCAGCGGGCCATAAAGCAACTTTTTAATGTCCAAGCTTCCGGCACGATATGCCTCGCCATCGTCAAACGTCTCGACAATATCTTCCTCATGTATGTAAGCTTTCAAAGAATACAACTTGTTCTGCCGGGGAAAGATGATCTGCCCGGCATATTCGCTGCTGCGAATTATCCCATCTTCTTTACGAATAAACAGGGTTCGAAGGTTCCCTGCCTTATCGCTCAGGCCCAGCAGCAGAGCGGGGACATCATAATCGACCGGCCCGCTTTCCATATTGCCCTTGGGCAGCTCAAACACAGGCCCGGTGCTGTTGAAAATACTTTCCACACGCTGTTCCACATTCATAACAGCCCTGATCTGCTCGTCCTGCTGGATTAATTCAACATTTACCCACGAGATTGTCTTGAATGGGATGACAGCGGATTTCCTCTCAAGAAACTGATCATCTTCCATCTGAAAGACTTCGGCGACATGATAATTTTGCTCTTTATCATCATATGCGGCATAAGAGCGCAGTGCAAAAGCATAAAAGCCGTTTTTGTTCTCAAAGACATAAAAGCTTGCTTCATCGTCGTAAATCCACTCAATTTCACCGAGAATGGATTCTTCATCGCTAATATATTGCAGGAAAAACTCGCTTCTCATGCTCGGGCTTTCGTTAAAATTGTCTGTTAGGATATATTTAAATCTGCGGATAGTTTTGCCGCCGCTCAAAGGGTACTCCGTCATTTCAACGGTAAATTCATCGCTGCAGAAGATATCGTTGGTGAGCTCCTCTGGAAAATCTAAAACCATACCTTGCAGCCGCGCTCCAACATCCTTGATCGCCTCACCCCTCTCGAGGTGATGTGGAACCAGCATGGCTTCATGCGCCTGTTGCTTCAGATTCGCGACTGCCTCGGTAAAGGGAGTGGTTATTTCCTCCGGCTCCTGCCGCCGCCGATCACGCGACATATAGAGATATGTACCCGTAACGGATACTGCCGCGATAACGACAGCCAGCAGTGCAGCTAAAGCGATTTTGGCCCACTTGGATGCAAGTATGCTTTTCATCACTCATCCTCCTTGCACAAGATCTCCAACATCGCCCTCTCGAACGCCCGATCCTGCTCCGCTGTGCGCTTCGGCGGCCCCTTGAGCCGCCCACCACCCCTGCGGATTTTCTGCGCGGCATGGCGCTGGTGCAGCAGGCCATCAATGTTGCTGTTGCTATAAATCATGCCGTCCTGATTCAGCGGCAGTGTGCCCCGCGCAAGGCACATGGCGGCGAGACCGTAATCCTGTGTAACGACCACGTCGCCCTTTTGCAGCAGATTCACCAGCGCGAAGTCCACGCTGTCGGCCCCCTTGGAGACCGTGATAGTGGTAGCGCCCTCCTTGCGAAACTCATGGGAGGTATCGCAAAGGATCAGGCATTCTATACTGTGCTGCCGCGCCATGCGCACGGCGATGTCAACGACCGGGCAGCCGTCTGCGTCAATTAAAATTCTCATGCAATCATTCTATCACAAATCCCGCCGCAGGGCAAGAAAAAACTGGACAGCCCCTATTATATAATGTATAATAGGAGCATTAAAATGGAGGAGAAGCGTGATTGATCAACACAGATAGAGGAGGATTTATCTATGCAACTGGAACTGTTCATTAATTTCGACGGCAACTGTCGCGAGGCGGTAGAGTTTTACGCGAGGGTGTTTCGGTCGGAAGTCGATAACCTCATGACCTATGCCGACGCGCCGCCTGATCCCAATCACCCCATGCAAGAGACAGACAAAGACAGGATCATGTACGCCGGTGTGACCATCGGCGGCATGACGGTTATGTTTATGGATATGCCCACCGGCGAACCGCTGATTGTGGGCAACAACATCACTCCGACCTTCAGCACAGACAGCAAGGACGAGGTGGTGCGGCTGTTCAATGAATTGAAAGAGGGCGGCACTGTCTATATGGAGCCTTCGCAGGCCTTTTTTAGCGAACTATATTGCATGGTAGAGGATAAGTTCGGGATCATTTGGCAGATACTGCATTACGTGCCGCAGGCATAGTAAAGTGCCTCCGGCGCGCAAAAAAATCTTGACAACCCATAACGAATATGTTATCATATAATGAAAGCGAGGGGGCATGCTATGTACGAGGTTTATACGAGCTGCGCCCGACCAGCGACCGCATTTTCTTCGCCTACTGGCAGGATAACACATTCATCTTGCTGCACCACTTCGTGAAGAAGACACAAAAGACGCCACCGCGTGAAATCGCGCAGGCGCAGCGCAACCTGAGAGATTTTTTGGAAAGGGCTGAACAGAATGAGCAAAAAAATTAACGGAACAGAATACACCACTTTTGACGATCTCTGGAATGATCCCGCGCTTTTGACGGACGTCGAAAAGGATGAGATACAGCTGAAAATTGATTTTGTCGGCAAATTAATTGAGGCCCGTGAGCAAAAGGGAATTTCCCAGCGGCAGCTGGCGGAAATGTGCGGCCTCAAACAACCGGCGATCGCCCGGCTTGAAAAAATGCAGGCAACACCGCAGATCGACACCCTTTTTCGGATTCTGAAGCCGCTTGGCTACACCCTCGAAATCGTCCCGGATACCGCGCCGCAGAGCGCGACAGGGCATACGGCAATGTGAAGAGCGCCCCGCAGGCAACTGCGGGGTATATTATAGGACAGCCGGGCTTGGCAAGCAATCAAACACGCGCCTGCATTGCACAGAATTCTTTTGCTACGGGTTTCAGTGATTTGGCTATTATTTTTGGTGCAGTGGCCCCCGTCGGCCCCGTCGGTCCAACGGAGCCGCCGCAGTTTTCGCCGTCAAGAAAAGCGAAATCCGTGGCGATATCCGCGTTTAAGGAGCCGAGGGTATCATAGGTTCCGTCCGCGTGGACTTGAAGGGTGACAATCGTGCCGGCATCCTCGTCATACATCATAATATTGCCCGTTTCCTGATTCACGCTGAAGCTGGTCAGCATGGGAAAGCTCTCTTCCAGAATCAGGCTGCCGTCCAGGGTGTTATAGGCATAGAATTGGTACCCGTCATACACGTTCGGCACCAGGACATACAGCTGGTTCAAGGCGGAATTGACCTCGAAAAACTGCGCGTTGGGCTCCGATAGAAAATCAAAGAGCTCCTCGTCGTTCGTTGTATCGAACACATGAACGTTTCCGTTATCCGTAATAACGTATAAGCGATGATGCGGGGAATCCACGGTAATTTGCAGGGCGGAGCCGGCAAGATTATCCAGGCTGTCAAACCGCTCACCGTTGGCGCCGTTGAATACGTCGATGCCTCCGCCGGCATTTATGACATACAGCTTCCCCAAATCAATGTCGGCTTCAAATTTGTCCTCATAGAACAACTGGACAGAATCAACATGATTCAGGCTATTGGCGTCAACGAACATAACCTGCCGATAAGGAAAACCGCTGTAAAACGCGGCCAGATAAATCCTGTCGATTCCCGGGTCATAAATAATTTTTCCGAAATACATCCCGAGCTCGGAAACCGTCTGATACTCCCCCGTGGCACTGTCAATGACATACAGGGTATTCTCCGCGGTGACATACAGCTGGCCGGTTTCCGGGTTCGCCGCAATGGAAATGGCCGGTTCCGGCAGTGTTATCGTCTTCACTATCTGCTGTGTGTCCATATCGATTACGCTGATTTGCTCTCCCTGCAGCGCGTAAGCGAAATGTGCTGGCACACAGCCGCAGTTGCATTCGCCAGGCGGTCCCGCTTCGCCGGCGGGGCCTTGCAGGCCACGCGGACCGGGGCCGCCCGCCGGCCCCGCGGGACCCTGGGGCCCAGCAGGGCCTGGTACGCCTTGCGCTCCCGCCGGGCCCTGCGGGCCTATAGAGCCCTGCGGCCCCTCGGGGCCTGTTATATATCCGAAACTCTCCGTAAAAAAAATAAAAATTAAGAGAGCTGCTGTGCATTTTTGTGCTTTCCTCCGGCACGCGGACCTGATCGTGTACTTTGCAGCTAACATGCGGGTTTTGATAATCCAAGCCAATGCGAGCATTGTGGGATTTGTCAAGGCTCAAATTCAGCTTGTGCCAAACACATGGCCGGCGCATAGAATAGACTGGGTCTCAAAAACCAAATACCCATTAAGGAGCGAATCATATGATGTATGGGAATGGCAAGCAATCTTTTCCATGGGGTTCCGCGGCTGAGCCCTCTGGATCCGGCAAAACGTTCATACCCGCGGCAGCGCCGCAGGAAGCGCCGCGTCTGGCTGCACCGCAGTTGATATCCCAGGCACAGCAGGCAAACTGCTGCTGCCCGCCGCCTGGCCCCACCGGGCCCCGGGGGCCGGTGGGACCCACAGGCCCGACAGGTGAACCCGGCGAAATGGGCGCAACAGGTCCAACGGGGTCGACAGGCGCGACAGGAGCTAACGGAATCACCGGCGCGACAGGCCCCACGGGCTCGACGGGAGCGACAGGAGCTAACGGAATCACCGGTTCGACGGGCCCAACTGGTCCAACGGGTGAGGCTGGCGAAATGGGCGCAACAGGCCCCACCGGCTCGACGGGAGCGACAGGAGTCACCGGTTCGACGGGCGCCACGGGCGTGGGAATCAGCATTCTTGGATCGTTCTCGAGTTACGCACAATTTATGTTGGAGCACCCAACCGGCGCGCCGGGTGACGCCTGGCTGGTAGAGGGAGATCTATATGTCGCCGACGCCAATGGCCAGTGGGTAAACGTCGGGCACATCGAAGGCCCGGTGGGCGCGACGGGGCCGACCGGCCCGACAGGTGAACCCGGCGAAATGGGCGCAACAGGCCCAACAGGATCGACGGGAGCGACAGGAGCTAACGGAATCACCGGTTCGACGGGCCCAACTGGTTCAACGGGTGAACCCGGCGAAATGGGCGCAACGGGCCCCACCGGCTCGACAGGAGCGACGGGAGCTAACGGGATCACCGGCGCGACAGGCCCTACGGGCCCGACAGGTGAACCCGGCGAAATGGGCGCAACAGGTCCAACAGGTTCGACAGGCCCCACGGGAGCCACCGGTTCGACAGGTGCCACGGGCGTGGGAATCAGCATTCTTGGGTCGTTCTTGAGTTACGCACAATTTATTTTGGAGCACCCAACCGGCGCGCCAGGCGACGCCTGGCTGGTAGAGGGAGATCTATATGTCGCCGATGCCAATGGCCAGTGGGTAAACGTCGGGCACATCGAAGGCCCGGCGGGCGCGACAGGCCCGACCGGTTCGGCGGGTGAACCTGGCCCGGAAGGCCCCGAAGGCCCGGAGGGTCTGCGCGGAGCGACGGGAGAGGAAGGCCCCCCTGGACTGCAGGGTCACACCGGCACGCCTGGCTTGCAGGGCGCGCAGGGCGAACGCGGCCCAACCGGCCCCATGGGCCAGGGCATCAACCTGAAAGGCGCCTATAACAGCTGGGAGGAATTCGAAGCGGCAAACGTTGCCGGCGAACCGGGCGATGCCTGGATGGTTGGCCAAACGCTCTATGTGATGGACGTACACGGCGAATGGCTCCCCCAGGGCGAGATTAAAGGTGAAATTGGTCCGGTGGGACCTCAAGGGTTACAAGGCATACAGGGTATACAAGGCAATCCCGGCCCGCAGGGCACACGAGGCCCCGCCGGCCCGGAAGGTCCCCGGGGCGTTGCCGGCCCGCGCGGGCCGATCGGCCCAACGGGGCCGCAGGGTCCGGCGGGCCAGGGGATTAATCTCATGGGCGCGTATAACAGCTATGCGGAGTTTGTCTCGGCAGCTCCCAGAAACAGGCCCGGCGACGCCTGGATGGTGATGGGCGATTTGTATGTTGCGAACGGAAACGGCGCATTCGTCAACGAAGGCCACGTGGAAGGCCGAGCCGGCCCGCAGGGCCGCGATGGAACCGAAGGCCCCGAAGGCCCGCGGGGGCCGGTTGGCCCCGAAGGGCCGGAAGGGCCGCAGGGCACCATAGGTCCGCAGGGTCCGCAGGGAGAGCAAGGCGTGCCGGGTCCAGTCGGCTCGCAAGGCCTGGCCGGCCCGGCAGGCGGTCCTGGTCCGCGCGGTTTCCCGGGCGTAACCGGCGAGACCGGGCCGCAGGGTATCCAAGGCGTAACCGGTGAGACCGGCCCGCAGGGTATCCAGGGTGAAACCGGCGAGACCGGCCCGCAGGGTATCCAGGGTGAAACCGGCGAGACCGGGCCGACGGGCGAGACCGGCCCGCAGGGTATCCAGGGCGAAACGGGTGAGACCGGCCCGCAGGGTATCCAGGGCGTAACAGGTGAAACCGGACCGACGGGTATCCAAGGCGTAACGGGCGAGACCGGGCCGCAGGGTATCCAGGGCGTAACAGGTGAAACCGGACCGACGGGTATCCAGGGTGAAACGGGCGAGACTGGCCCGCAGGGCATCCAGGGCGTAACCGGCGAGACCGGACCGCAGGGTATTCAGGGCGTAACAGGTGAAACCGGACCGACGGGTATCCAAGGCGTAACAGGTGAGACCGGGCCGACGGGCGAGACCGGGCCGCAGGGTATCCAGGGCGAAACGGGCGAGACCGGCCCACAGGGTATTCAAGGCGTAACCGGCGAAACCGGGCCGACGGGCGAGACCGGGCCGCAGGGTATCCAGGGCGAAACAGGCGAGACCGGGCCGCAGGGTATTCAAGGCGAAACAGGCGAGACCGGCCCGCAGGGTATCCAAGGCGTAACCGGCGAGACCGGGCCGACGGGCGAGACCGGCCCACAGGGTATTCAGGGCGTAACAGGCGAGACCGGCCCGCAGGGCATCCAGGGCGAAACGGGAGAGACCGGGCCGCAGGGTATCCAAGGCGAAACGGGAGAGACCGGGCCGCAGGGTATCCAAGGCGAAACGGGCGAGACCGGGCCGCAGGGTATTCAAGGCGTAACAGGTGAAACCGGCCCGACGGGCGAGACTGGGCCGCAGGGTATCCAGGGCGTAACCGGCGAGACCGGACCGCAGGGCATCGAAGGCGAGGAAGGTCCAGAAGGCCTGCGCGGCCCCACGGGTGAGGAGGAAGCCTATTACTTGCGACCTATATCCTGTTATTTATGCGTCGCTTAGCCCAACGAACCGCCAGACAACATCAATCTTTTGCCGCCGCTGTTCATTTTTTTTGCCTTCTGATTCATGAATCACAATCTTGTCAATCAAATCACGCAGCAGGGAGGCGGTCAACTCCGTTCCTTCGCTGTATTGCTCTATAGCCTCCGTGAAGAGCCCGGCGTCTCGCAGCGTCTCCATGTCCTTCGACAGCGCGCCGCGCAGGGCTTTCAAGCTGGCTTCCAGGGCGGCCTGCTCGGCCTCGTACTCGGCGGACATTTTCTGAAAGCGCGATTCCGTGATCTTGCCCAGGGCGTTTTGCTCGAACAGCTGCCGCACAATGGTGTCGAGCTCCAGCATGCGCTGACGACCCTTTTCCAGCTCGCGCTGGGCATTGTGTTGATTTACCTCAATGCCTTCCATCAGGCAGTTGTGATGAAACGCACGCAGTTCTTTGTTGCCTGCGGCGATGCTTGCTTTTGCGTATTTCAGCTTGATCTCAATTGCCTGGTACAGCGCGTCATATGGGATAAGATGCGGAGTGCAAACACCAAGCCGCGAGTGCTTGCGGTAGTAGTTGCACACAAATCGCTGGGATTTTCCGTCGCGGCAGTTATAGGTCATGGCGCGCCCGCAGTCGGCGCATTTCGTCAGCCCGGCAAAGATATTCTCCACGCGCAGGGTGTTTTCCCGGTGCTTTGTCTGGAGGATCCCCTGGACCTTCTCAAAAGTCACTTCTTTGACCAGAGCCGCATGCGTATCGCGCACGATCACCCATTCCTCCCGCGGACGATACATCTGTTTTTGATTTTTAAATGACTTTGTGGTCTGCTTTTGCGCCACAAGGTGTCCGCAGTATTCTAGATTGCGCAGGATGGAGCGCACGGTCTGCGGGTTCCACTCGTTATAAAATACTGGATTGACGACGCTTTGATACACGCCCTTGGACTCCATCGCGTAGGCGCGCGGGGTCGGGAGCTTTCGCTCTGACAGCCGGATGGCGATCTGATTGCAGTTCACGCCCTCCGCCGCCCAATTGAAGATCTCCCGCACGACAGGCGCGGCGGTTTCGTCGGTCACCAGATGATGCCGGTCATTCGGATCGAGCCTGTAACCGTAGGGCGGGTTCGAGCCGACGTACTTGCCGTTCTGCGCCATGGTTTTCATGCTGCTGCGGACCTTTTTGCTGATATCGCGGGCGTACCACTCATTTATAATTGATTTAAAGCCCATGATCTCATTTTCGCCGCGCGCGCTGTCGATGCTGTCATTAACCGCCACAAAACGAATGTCGTTGTCGGGGAAAAACATCTCGGTGTAATAAGCCACCATAGCGTTGTTTCTGCCCAGCCGGCTGAGGTCCTTCACCAGGATTGTGGCGACTTTTCCGGCCTCGGCATCCTCTATCATGCGCTGAAACGAAGGCCGGTCGAAGCTCGTACCGCTCCATCCATCGTCAACATACTCATCAAACACGGATAATTTATGCTCTTTGGCATAGCGGCGCAGCAGCTCGCGCTGGTTTCCGATGGAGTTTGACTCGGCGTCGCTGCCGTCGTCGCGGGAAAGCCGAAGATAAAGCGCGGTACTATTTTTCATCAACAGCTCCTCTCCAAGGGCTTCCAAGCCGCCGCAGCGCCTGCTGGGCACTGCGTTCCAGAGAGGCTTTTACCAAATCAAGCAGCGTCGCTTTCCCGGTATAGATAGACGCAATTTCATATGTTGTGTTGCCGATTGTGAGATAATCAATGTCTTCGCGTACAACTTCACAGGCATCCTCCAAGACAGTCACCTCCACGCTAAGCTATGCGCGGGGATTTTGTCCAGATTACAGGTTAGGGCAGAAATTTTGTCCGAATGTGTAGACAAGCTGGCGAATTTGATGTCTACAATCAAAACCCCTCCGCTTCCGTTCGCAATATATAATGCCCCGAAGGACCGCCTGGTCTGCAAGGCTTCACCGGCGCGACCGGCCTGCAAGGCGAACAGGGCGAACGCGGCCCGACCGGCCCCACGGGCCAGGGAATCAACCTGGTGGGAGCATTTAGCAGCTGGGAGGAATTTGAATTAGCGGACGTTACCGGCGTATCAGGCGATGCCTGGATGGTTGGACAAACGCTCTATGTAATGGACGAGAACGGCCAGTGGCTTCCCCAGGGGGAAATTCGGGGTGAATTGGGTCCGGTAGGACCTCAAGGCATACAGGGCATACAAGGCATACAAGGCAATCCCGGCCCACAGGGCGTGCGCGGCCCCGCCGGTGCGGAAGGCCCCCGGGGCATTGCCGGTCCGCGCGGCCCCGTTGGCCCCACAGGCCCGGCGGGCCCGGTAGGGCAGGGGATTAATCTCATGGGTGCTTACAACAGCTATGCGGAATTTGCCGCGGCGGCGCCCAGGGGAAAATCCGGCGACGCCTGGGTAGTGACGGGCGATTTGTATGTTGCGGACAGCGACGGCATGTTCATCAACGAAGGCCGCGTAGAAGGCCGGGCCGGCCCGCAGGGCCGCGATGGAACCGAAGGCCCCGAAGGCCCGCGGGGGCCGGTTGGGCCCGAAGGCCCCGAGGGGCCTGATTTATATCCGAAACCGATGAATCCCTTTCATATAACGCGTTCTAGCTAGAGGTCGTTCGGCCTATTATTATCACGGAAGCTTTTCAAACAAGCTTCTGGGCAAATGCAAAACCCGCTATCCCTTACAGATAGCGGGTTTTTTGGCTGGGGAGGCGCGACTCGAACGCGCGAATGACGGAGTCAAAGTCCGTTGCCTTACCGCTTGGCTACACCCCACTGAAACCTAACGCTAATGATTATAGAGCATTTGATGTCTTTTGTCAAGCCCGCAATTTTGTTGGTGGATGCGGCTACGCCTCCGGCGGAGCCAACGCCATTTCAAACCAGAACATGCTTCCCTGCCCGGGACTGCTGCTCACCCCAAAGGCCGCGTTGTGCTTTTGCAGCGCTGTTTGCACAATCGAAAGCCCCAGGCCTGTGCCCACCACCGAGCGCCGGTGGGTCTGCCCGGTCCTGTAGTAGCGTTCCCAGATGCGGGGGAGCTCCTCCGGCGGAATTCCATCGCCCGTGTCCGCGATCTCCACGCGGGCTGCCGGCGCGCCCTGCCGCCCGGCGGCGCGCAGGCGGACGATGACGCGCCTGTCCTCGCCGGTATGGTTGACGGCGTTGGCGATGAGGTTATACACCGCGCGGCTGAGGTAGGCTCCGCTGCCCCGCACATGGAACCCGGGCGCGATATCCGCCTCAAAGCGGTAGCCCTCTTTCTCCTGAAGGGCGGCAAAGCGCTCCAGGGTTTCACGAAGCAGGGCGCTGAGGTCCAGCGGCTCCATGACAATGGGAAAGTCGTCGTTCGAACCGGCGGCCTCCAGCTTCGAAAGCTCCAGCAGCTCGTTGACCATGCCCGTGAGCCGGTCGGCCTCGGCAATGATTTTTTCGCAGTGCGCGCCGCGTTTTTCCGCGTCGCCGCCCGAAACGTCCCGCAGCATTTCGCCATAGAAGCGGATGATCGTCAGGGGCGTTTTCAGGTCGTGCGACACATTGGCTACGATCTCCTGCCGGTAGCGCTCGGCCTTGGTGATTTCCTCCGTGGCCCGGGAAAGCTCCCGGGAAAGCTCCGCGATTTCGGTGTAATCCCGCTTGGAGGGCGCGGCCTTGAAGTTCCCCTTCGCCAAATGCCTGGCGGAGGCCGTGAGGCTGACGATGGGCTCCGAGATACGCTTTGAGAGCAGCCAGGCCGCCCCCATGGAAAACAGAAGCAGCGCCGCCGTGATGATGATGAACTGCATGGTCAGCACCGTGACTGTGGCGTCGTTGGGCGGAATAAGGCTTGAGACGTAGAGATACCGCTCGCTGCCGGGGGCAGGCGCCGCCACCTTCGCGAGATAGACCGCGCTGCCGCCTCCATTCTCCCGGCGGATGAAGGCGTGCTCCGTCTGGCCCTCCCGGATAAGCCCGGCGGGGGTTCCGTCCAGGTCCAGGCGCCCGCCGCCGATGAGAAAGGGCGTGCCGAAGCCGTCGTAGTTCTCCAGAATCCAGCCCGCCTCATCCAGCAGCAGAATGCGCAGGTTTTGCCGGAACGCCCGGGCCTGCAGCGCCGCGCGGAAATTCCCCTGCCCCTCATATTCCCGCACGATCTGGCGGCCATTCACCCGGATTTCGATGAGCCGCAGCGATTCGTAGAAGCTGTTGAAGAAGGCGAACTGCAGCAGCCACAGCAGCGTCAGGATAACCACCGAAAAGCCCATGAGCCAGTTCCGGATCCGCACGGCAAGATCTTTGCGGCGGTTTATCAGTGCCTGGCGCGACGCCTTCAGCTCCGCGAGCCTATCTTTCAGGTTCCGTGTCAAAGCGATACCCCACCCCTCTGATTGTCACGATGTGCCGCTCGTAGGGCCCCAAATGCGCCCGCAGCATCTTGATGTGCGTATTCACCGTGGAGTCCTCACCGAAAAAGTCGTAGCTCCACACCTCCGACAGCAGCTTTTCCCGGCGCAGGGCAATGTTCCGGTTCCGAACCAGATAGAACAGCAGCTCATACTCCTTGGGCGTAAGCTCCAGCCGCGCGCCGTCGGCCTCCACGATGCGGGCACTCATGTCGATCACCAGCCCGCCGAAGCGGTAGACCTCGTTGGCGTTTTCCTCCGGCGCGGCCCCGGCGGCCCTGTGGCGGGTGACGATCACCTTGACTCTCGCCAAAACCTCCTTGGGGGAGAAGGGCTTCGTCACATAGTCGTCGATGCCCAGGGTAAAGCCATGGAGCTTGTCGTATTCCTCCGAGCGGGCGGAAAGCATCAGCACGGGGATGTCCTTTTCCCGCCGGATCTCCGCGCAGGCGGTGAAGCCGTCCATACGGGGCATCATGATATCCAGCAGAACGATGTCGAAGTCCTGCTCCCGGCACAGCGCCACGGCCTGCATGCCGTCCCGCGCCTGGGTGACGGTATGCCCCAAGAATGCCGCGTATTCCGCGAAGCCCTCGCGGATGGCGTCCTCGTCGTCGGCCATCAGGATGTGGTACATAAAATCCCGCCTTTCCCGCTGCTGTTATATCTTGCTTATTAAATTATAGCACAAAAAAGTGTTTTTTCAATATGTTTGGGGTGATAAAACAGCAAAATAAATAATCTGTATCATCTGAGACAGATTTTGCTTGCAATTTGAGCTGGGATGGGGTATAATGGACGTGGCTGAGAGCTTAAAATAAAACCGTCTGTTTTACAGACGGCTCGTAGATGATATCAACGAAAAGGGCGGGCACTTGGCGGGCGTCGCAGGGCTCCCGCATCTCTCAGAGCTTCGCAGCTCCTGTCAAACCATCGGCGTGTGGACGGCAACGAATTTTTCCACCTCAAGTGCCCTTATTTAATCATTATAGCATATTACAGCAGTGTTTGCAAGCGCTGTGCTGGGAAAAAATTCTTTGGAGACTTCGCCATGACCAATACCACCCGCATCCATCATCTCTTCCAATCCCACAGCCTTCCCCGGTCTGAGCTCCGCCTGCTGCTGGAAAGCCGGAGCGAGGCCGACGCGGCCTTGCTCTTCCAGAAAGCCAGGGAAACCCGCGAGCGCGTTTACGGCAAAGCGGTTTGGCTGCGGGGGCTCATCGAAATCAGCAACCACTGCAAAAACGACTGCCTTTACTGCGGCCTGCGGCGGAGCAACGAAAAGATAGAGCGCTACCGCTTGTGTCAAGACGAAATACTTTCCTGCTGCGGGAATGGCTATGCGCAAGGCCTGCGGAGCTTTGTTCTGCAGGGGGGTGAAGATCCGGCCTTTACAGACGGCTATCTGATCCCCATCGTGGAGAAAATCCGCGCGGAATTCCCCGGCTGCGCCATTACGCTGTCTTTGGGCGAACGCGGCCGGGATAGCTATGAAGGATTATACCGGGCCGGGGCGGACCGCTGCCTCCTGCGGCACGAAACAGCCAACGAGGCCCATTACGCGGCGCTGCATCCCCCGGAAATGCGCCTGAACGAACGCCTGGACTGCCTCCGGTCATTAAAGGAGATCGGCTACCAGGTGGGCTGCGGTTTTATGGTGGGCACGCCGGGGCAGAGCGTCGGCTGCCTTTTGGACGACCTGGAATTCCTCGCGGCCTTCCGGCCCCATATGGTTGGCATCGGGCCGTTTATCCCTCACCAAGACACGCCCTTCGCCCGGGAACCGCGGGGAAGCCTGGGGCTCACGCTCTTTTTGCTGGGCCTGACCCGCCTGCTGCTGCCGGAGGCACTGATCCCCGCCACAACCGCGCTGGGCAGCATACACCCCCAAGGCCGCGAGCTGGGTTTGCGCGCGGGGGCGAACATCCTTATGCCCAATATCACGCCGGCCGCCGCGCGGGCAAAATACGCGCCCTATGACAATAAAATCGCCACAAATGAAGAAAACGCCGTCGTAAAGGCCGGATACTTTACAGAAAAAAATCGAGGAGATCACATTCATGTATGACCCAAAATCCTCCCGGGCGGAGGAATTCATCGACCACCAGGAGATCCTTGACACCCTGGCCTACGCGGACCGGAACAAAAACAATGCCGCCTTGATCGACGAGGTCATGCAAAAGGCGAAGGAGCAAAAGGGTCTCGGCCACCGGGAGGCCTCGCTGCTGCTGGCCTGCGCGCTGGAGGACCGCAATGAAGAGCTGCAGGCCCTCTCGCGTAAAATCAAGCGGGCGTATTACGGGAACCGCGTGGTGATGTTCGCGCCGCTGTACCTGTCGAATTACTGCGTCAACGGCTGCCTGTATTGCCCCTATCATCTGCAAAACAAAAGCATCCCCCGCCGCAGGCTCAGCCAGGCGGAGATCGTCCGCGAGGTAACCGCGCTGCAGGATATGGGTCACAAGCGCCTGGCCCTGGAGGCCGGGGAGCATCCGCTGCACAGCCCCATAGAGTATATCCTGGAATCGATTGAAACGATTTACGGTATCCGGCACAAAAACGGCGCGATCCGCCGGGTGAACGTCAACATCGCCGGCACCACCGTGGAAAATTACCGCCGTCTGCGGGACGCGGGGATCGGCACCTACATTCTTTTTCAGGAGACCTATCACAGAGAAAGCTACGAAGCTTTACATCCCTCCGGGCCCAAATCGGATTACGCGTATCACACGGAAGCGATGGACCGCGCCATGCGCGGCGGCATCGACGACGTGGGGCTGGGCGTGCTTTTCGGGCTGGAGCGCTGCCGCTATGAGTTCGCGGCGCTGCTTATGCACGCGGAGCACCTGGAGGCCGTTTTCGGCGTGGGGCCCCACACCATCAGCGTTCCCCGGGTCAAGCCCGCCGATGGCGTGGACCCCGGCGCCTTCGCCGGCGGCGTCGGCGACGAGGCCTTCGCCAAGCTCATCGCCTGTATCCGCGTGGCGGTGCCCTACACGGGCATGATCATCTCCACCCGGGAAAGCGCGGCCATGCGCGCCCGCGCCCTGGAGCTCGGCGTTTCCCAGATCAGCGGGGCCAGCAAAACCAGTGTAGGCGGCTACGCGGACAACGCACCATGCGCGGACAATGCGCAATTACATGAGGGAACCGAGCAGTTCGAAATCAGCGACGACCGCAGCCTGGATGAGCTTGTTCATTGGCTCATGGAGCTGGGGTATATCCCAAGCTTTTGCACGGCCTGTTACCGGGAGGGGCGCACCGGCGACCGCTTTATGCAGCTGCTCAAGGCCGGACAGATTCAGAATTGCTGCCACCCCAACGCGCTGATGACCCTGCAGGAATACCTTCTTGACTACGCCGCCCCTGCCACCCGGGTGCGCGGTGAGGCCCTGATCGCGCGGGAGCTCACGCATATCCCCAATGAAAAGGCGCGTGAATTTACACAGCGCTGCCTGGAAAAGATCCGCGGAGGGGAACGGGATTTTCGGATATGAAAAAAAGCGGTCTCAGCCCCGCCCGGGCGGCGGAACGCAGCATTCAAAAAAAATATGTCAAAACCATCTGGAACCCCTTCGTCGGCGCGGTGAAGCGGTACCGGCTCCTTGCGCCGGGGGACCGGATCGCTGTTTGTATTTCCGGCGGAAAGGACTCCTTTCTGACGGCTAAGCTGCTGCAGATGCTGCAGCGGCATTCGGAGCAGCCCTTCGAGCTGATTTTTTTGTGCATGGATCCCGGCTACAGCCCGCAAAACCGGGAAGCGATCCTCCAAAACGCCGCACGGCTGGAGCTCCCGGTTTCGTTTTTCGAGACGAATATCTTTGCCGTGGCGGACAAGGCCGACCGCTCGCCCTGCTACCTTTGCGCGCGGATGCGGCGCGGGCACCTCTACAAAGAGGCGCAGCGGCGCGGCTGCAACAAAATCGCCCTGGGGCACCACTTCAGCGACGTGGTGGAGACCACGCTCATGAGCATGCTCTATGGTGCGCAGATTCAAACCATGCCGCCGAAGCTGCGTTCACGGAACTTCGAGGGCATGGAGCTCATCCGGCCGCTGTATTGCGTGCACGAGGACGATATCCTGGCCTGGCAGCGCTATAATGGCCTGGAGTTCCTGCGCTGTGCCTGCCGCGTGGCGGAAAAAAACGCCGTCAGTGACGACGGCTCCAAGCGGCAGGAGATGAAGCTGCTGCTGCGGGAAATGAAAAAAACGCACCCCACCGTGGAAAAATGTGTGTTCCAGAGCATGCACAACGTGCGGCTGGATACAGTGATTTCCTATACGCGCAAGGGCGCGGAATATTCTTTTTTGGATGATTATTGATCAATCGCCGTGACCGCCGCGACGCGGTTCGTGGCCACAATATCAACGCCGGTGCCGGCCACGTCGGAAAGGATTACGTCGCCGATGGCGATGGGCGCGCGGGCACGCACCGCGTTCATCGCCTTCGCGCAGGCGTAAAGCTTTGCCTTGGGCACCGGCTCGGCGGATTTCACGCTGACCAGCGGGGCCGCACCGCCCTCCACCCGCACGGTGGAGGTAAACGAGCGGGTGGGGTTGGCGATCTCGGCATGGGCATACGCAATGCCGCGCTTACAGCCGTTGCCGCTGACGGCGGCGACCTCCCCCGCTTCGCCCAGCGTTACGGTTAACCCGCAGCCCATAGGGCAGGCGACGCAGATGAGCTCTTTGGTTGACATAGGACAATCACCTCAAGTATTCTAACCAACAGTATACCGTAAGATGAATGTTTTGTCAATATTTTGTCAGAATTCAAGCTTCAAAATATCCAACCGGCAGATGGAAGCAGTGCATTTGCAGCGCGGAGATCATCCGCAGCGCCTCAGCGCAGCCGTACGCCGTCCCCATCGCGAGCTGCTGCGAAAGAAGCCGGATGCCCGTTTGCAGCCCCGGCGACATCTGAGAGGCGTGGCAGCGCATGGCCTCGAATTTTTTCTCCTCATAATCGGAGATATCCACCACGGTGTTGGGCTTGTCGGTATAGTAAAATCCCAGGGTTCCGACCCTCCAGATGTCCTCCCGGGGCTTGCCGTCCGCGTATTCGGGCAAAAAGGCGAACTGCGCGTCCATCACGGCGGTTTGCACGGCGCGGGCCACCTTCACGTGGTCCTCGTGGCACTCGTTTTCCAGATTGGGATCCACGGTGAAAACGGCGTCCGGCCGAATTCCGCGGATGACCGGTGTGATGGCGTCCGCGATTTCACGCATCGGCGCCTTCGTCCGGTCGCCAAAGCCCAGAAAGCCCGCGTTTTTCATGCCCAGGCAGGCCTGCGCGGCAAGGGCCTCCCGCTGGCGCGGGCTGAGCCCCTCGCCGGAGTACGTCAGGGAGGTGAAGCGGTCGTCCAGCACGGTGAGCTCCCAGACCTCCACACCCCGGTCAACCAGCATGGCGATGGTCCCTCCCGCGCCGATCTGGTTGTCGTCCGGGTGCGGCTGGATAAACAGCGCGCGCTTGACGCTCTCAAGCTTCGGCGGCTCCATGAGCTTTTGCGCCATAGGGGAAGCCGCACGGATCACCGCCCGCCGCAGCCGGGTAATTCCGCCGGATTTTTTCCTGTTTGCCATAAGTGGGCCTCCGTTAATTTTCTATTTACATCAATAATCTTCTATGCTATAATTATAAAAACAAATCACAAAGGGGTGGTTTCATGGCAAAGCTAAAGGACATCGACCAAAAAGCGGAGGAAAAGGGCTCGCTGCTGGTGACGGCATGGCAGTTCGCCAAGTTTATCGTCGTCAGCCTGCTGGCGATGATCGTGCAGTTCACGACGTTGAACATATTATACCTGATTCCGGCGGTCAAGGCACTTGAGACGCAGGAGTTCCGCTGGTTCGTGTTCAATTACGACGTGGCGGCCGGCGGGCTGAAGGCCTTTCTGGCCATCAACATCGCGAACGTGCTCGCCCAGGTCGTCGCGTTTTTCGTCAACCGGAAAAAGACCTTCGGCGGCACCAACAGCGTTCCCATCACGCTGACCGTCTATTTGGCTTTTACCGCCGCGCTGGTCTGCTTTTCGGCCTGGCTCGCGCCGACGCTGACCGAATTCATGATGAGCCGGGGCACCGGCGCCCAGGGCGCGGGCAATATCGCCGCGATGGCTTGCAGCGTGATCCAGTTCATCGCCTATTTCCCCTTCAACAAGCTCATTATGCGCGACACGGCGAAGAAATCAATTCAGGGGAAATAAGCATAGAATCACTTCAAATTATTTAAAATAAATATAAGGAGCAATGAAATGAAAGAGCTTATGTTTGAGAGCGTTCCCGTAACGCTCGCGGTCTTCGGGCTTGCGATTTATTTTCTTGGCATGGCGGCGGTGTTTGTCGCGAAACCGGTGAAAAACGCCGCTTCCTTCGCGATAAAGCCCGAAGGGCCCGCCGGCGTGACGGAAATCAGGGTCTATTACGGAGGCATATCCTTCGCGCTGGGCTTCTTTCTGCTGTTCTTGTTTTTCAAGGGGCATGGCGATTACGCCCTCGTCGGCGGCCTTGTGTTTTCGAACGTCGTATTTTTTACAAGATTTCTTTTCACCTTTGTGGACAAGGGCTGGAAGGAAAAATACACGAAGCTGGCCATTCCCGCCGAAGCGGCCTTCATCGTCCTGCTGTGGCTGATGTTTGTTTTGAGTAAGCTCGTTTAGCCAGTTGCGCGCCGCGCGCGGCCCCATAAAAGAATACACCGCTGTGGGATTCACGCGGCGGTGTATTCTTTTTTTATCGCTTTAGCTTTTTTATCAGCTCTCATGCAGCCCATAGGCTTCGTTGACGTCCACGACGAATAAAATGCCGTTGCCCGGCTCGTCAATCTTCAGGCGGGCCTTGATGGCTGCTACGATGCCGTCCTTGAGCTCCCGCGTGGTTATGATAAAAACCTCTTCCTTTTCAGGCGAAATTTGCATATGGAACAATGTTTTCACCTCGTGGACCCCGGTGCCCCGCGCGTTGATAATCGTGGCGCCCCGCGCGCCGGCCTGGTTGGCGGCTTCGATGACATCCTCCGCGCTGCCCCGGTCAACCACCGCGTAGATCGCGTTATACATATTGCTTTTCACCTCATTCGTTTCAGGATTGTCCCCAATCTGGTTTCTGCTGCCAATGAATTCGGAAACGGAAACGGAAAACGCTATGCCGTGGTGCGCTTTGTGGAACATCATGTCTGTGCTGATGCCCTTCATGACCCTGTGGGCCAATTCGTTTTCCACGATCATGGTAATGACCTCCTTGCGCACCTCGTTCAGGCCCAGGAGCTCCAGCAGGCGGCTGTGCACGGTCCCCCGCCCAATGGAAATGGTTCCGCCCTTTACCCCGTATTTTTTAGCGCATTCCATAACCTTGTCCGCGCTGCCGCTGTTCACCACGCAGCATATGAAGCTGAACCCCGCCATTTCTCTATTACACCTCGCTTTTTTTTGATTTAAGCTTATAAATCAGGCCCAACACCTGAAGCGCTATCAGGGGCGTCATCGCGACCATGGAGATTACGCCGAAGGAGTCCGCCAACAAATTGGAATGCTCCACGGCTTCGGACGCGCCCTGGGCGAACGCCAGTATAAAAGTGGCCGTCATAGGGCCGGAGGCCACACCGCCCGAGTCAAACGCGATGCCGACGAAAATTTTTGGAACGAAAAATGTCATCAGCAGGGAGATAAAGAAACCGGGCAGTATGTAGTGCCACAGCTGGATTTCCGGAATGGCGATGCGCAGCATGGAAAGCCCCACGGCAAAAGCGACGCCGATGGACAGGGTAACCAATACGGTCTTTCTCTTGACATATCCGCTGGTAACGCTCTCTATCTGCTGCGTCAAAACGTAAACGGCCGGCTCCGTCAGGATAACGAGCATGCCCAGCAGGAAGCCGAAGCCCACGAGAAGCGCCTTGTTCTCATAGCTCGCCAGGCTGTAACCGATGATATTGCCGACATCCATGAACCCGGCGCTCACGCCGATGAGAAAGATGACAAGCCCCAGATAAGTATATAAAAAACCAAGAAGCATTTTGCGGTAAGCCTTCGCGTGCAGGCGAAAGCTCTTCTTTTGAAAAATGACGAACAGCAGTATGATCGGCAGCAGCGCGATCAGCGACTCCAGCGCCACCTTCGGCGCCGCGGCGAAGAACGCGCCGAGCAGCGAGCTCGAGCTCTTTCCGCCCAGCTCCAGAACCCCGGTGATGTTATCCGTTTTCACGAACAGGTTCAGAATCAAAACACCGAGGGGGGCGCCGGTGGACATAATGCCGACCAGCCCGAAGCTGTCCTCCTCAGAGGACTTGCTGTTCTTTTTCATGGCGGCAACCCCGATGGAAAGCGCCAGCACAAGGGGGACCGTGAGCGCGCCGGTGGTCGCGCCGGAGGCATCGAAGCCAATCGCCAGCATATCGGAAGACGAGAAGATTGCCAATACGGCTGTTATGCCATAAATAATGACGAGCATCACGTTCAGAGGAAAGTTTTTGACGATTCTTGCCACCCCCAGGGACAGCATGATGCCGGTGCCGACGGAAACCGCTATGAGGATGGCAAACATGGGGATATAGCCGCCCATGACCGAGGAGACCTGCGCCGCCAGCACCTGCAGGTCCGGCTCGGCGATATTGATAAAAAAGCCCAGCAAAAGCCCGGCGACAATCACATACCACAGCTTGTTCGATTTGATGAACGAGGCGCCTATATGGTTGCCAAAGGGCATAATTCCTATCTCGATGCCGAACAGCAGCACGGCCAGCCCCACGACAATGAGCAGCGCGCCGGCGATGAATTGGAGCAGGAGCGTTCCCGACAGGGAAACCAGGGTAAACTTAAGGATAACGACAAGGATAACGATCGGCGAAACGGCGGACAATACCTCTTTGAGCTTGCTGGCCAATACATTCAACTTACCAATCCTCCTGTCATTCATATTGGGATAAAATGCTCACATGATGAAGCCCTCTTTTTTTATTATATGACAGATGCCGTTTATTGTCAAGCGTTTTAAAGCTTTGCCGTGATTTAGAAACAGAAAAGGCTTGATCTTTTCTTCCATTCGTGCTATCATAAACCCGTAGATTAAAATAGGGGAGGGCTTTGGGTATGAAGAGGATGAAGAGGATTTGCGCGCTGCTTCTGGCGCTGCTGCTTGGCGCCGGGTTGACCCTGTGCGCCTTCGCCGCGCAAAAGCCGAAGCTTGATATTGCCTTCGTCGTCGATACCAGCGGCTCCATGGAGGAGATCCTGGCGGAGGTGGCGGCGCTCCTGCGGCAAGGCGTTGAGGCGCTGGAGGCCAGCGGCGCGGCGGATATCCGCTATGCCTTGATTGATTACCGCGATTTCAGCGAACGCACGGCGATGGAGATCGATTATCCCTACGATATCAAGCTGAGCCTCAGCGGCGGCCCGGACGATGTCTGGCTGGCTTTGGGCGCGCTGGAAGCAGGCTATGGCGGCGACCGGGAGGAGTCCGTCTACGCGGCGCTGATCCATGGGCTTTCCGCCCTGGAATGGCGGGAGGACGCCGCCCGCCTCGCCATCCTGATCGGCGACGCCCCCGCGCTGGATCCCGAGGCCTACACGGATTACACCGCGCGGGACGCTTCGGACTTTTTGCAGGGCAAGACGATCCAGGCCGCGAACCTGGAGGAGGCCCTGGCCGGGACAGCGGACATCGAGGCCCTGGTGAAAGCGCCCCTTGCGGGGATTGCGCTTCCGCTGTATTCGCTGACGATTCTCAAGCCCGGCGAGTATGACGGCGATGAGGGCTATGAGCCTTTTGAGACCTTCGCGGGGCTTTCCCGGGAAAGCGGCGGTCTGGCGTTCATCTGGGAAGAGGCGGGCGCGCTGCTGGACGCGCTGCTGGATTATGTCGCTGCGCTGCCCCTTCCCGAGGAACCGGAGGACCCGCCGCCGGTGATCAGCCTGCGGCCCTCCTTCACGCTATACCGCAAGGAGGCCTGCGCTGATTTCACCGCCGCCGACGCGGTGGATCCCGCGCGCATCCGCTGGGAATCCACCAACCCCCGCGCTCTGGCCATCGACAACAACGGCCAAATCAGTTACGCCTTCGCGGGCATCGGCACCACCACCATCCGCGCCATCGACAACCTGACCGGCAGGGTTCTGGGGGAATCTCAGGTGAAGGTGACCTGGAAGCCTTTCCACTGGGTTCTGGTTATCGTGGCCTTTGGCTGGATTTATCTTTGAGTTGCCGCTATTTTTCTCAACAAAACGCATGCGCTTTCCGAGGCGAAGTACAGCAAGGCCGGTCTCATGCGCTCACGCGCAAACTTCCCCCAAGAATTGCTGCGGCAATTCTTTTCCCCCTTCGCTTTCGAAGGGGGCTGGCCTGCTTGTACGTTTATTCTATAGAAACCGTGCTCGTCTGGCCGGCGGGGCTGATATCCACATATGAAACCGTTCTGCCGGCGGCGTCCTTCAGCTGCGCCGCGCCGCGTGGCTGGCCGTCTACAAGCAGCCGCGCGAATTCCCCCGGGAAGCAGGCGCGCCATATAAATCCGGAGCCTTCAAGCAGCTTGAGGGTGGTGGCTTTTTGCCCTTCCTGCCGGATGGAGACGCTGCCGCCGAATACGGGCAGCTGCTGAAGCTCCGCCCAGCCGCCGTCCTCCAGCGCCGGGCAGCTTTGCAGTATGTTGGGCGCGGGTACCGTGATGCCCATATATTGCTCCACGGCGGAGGAGATTACCGCGAAGGACACCTCGGGGTAGTCCCGGCGCTTGAGCCCCGGCACGCAGAGCTCCCGCAGCTCCCGAAGGCCCTCGCGCTCCAGCCCGCGGCCGTAATATATTGCCGGAAAATAGCTCTTCCCCTCCACGTTGTTCGGGCCTTGGGCCAGAATCCAGGACAGCGCGCCGCCCAGCAGGGGAGAGCCGTCCAGCAGGCCAAACCAGACCGGCAGGTAATGCCCTGTGTCGTAGTAGTCCCTGCGGAATTGGCCTGGAGCCTTCATCGCGCCGAAGAAGCGGCGGCGTTTCGCGTCATACCATTCGCCGAGATAGTGCGCGCGCACTTGATCCGCCCGGGTAGTGTAGCGCTCCGCTTGTTCTGCTTCTCCCCGCAGGCGCAGAATCTCCGCGTAGGCGCGAAAGCCCGCGAACATTGCCCCAAGAAGATCCGCCGCGCGGTAAGGGGAGCGGCCCTGCTCGTTGTAGGAGGCGATGCCCCGCCGCCCGTCCGCGGGCAGGTGCTCCGGCCAGCCGTCGCCGTCCCGGTCCCAGCGCGCAAGATAGCGCGTGCAGCTGGTCTCATAACAGCGCAGAAAGACCTCGTCCTCAATATAGCGCGCGTCGCCCGTCCAGAGGTATTCCCGCCAGCAGGCCTGCAGCAGATCGAAATTCGCGGGCAGATTGTACCAGAAATCCTGGTCATTGGTATAGTCCACGGGCGCGGGCCTCCCGGATTTCTCAATCTCCCAGTACATGCAGTCGTCCCGGTCCGGATGGATGCTCTCGCAGAAGCGGCGCAGCATGTTATAGGTGCAGTCCGCGAGCCCTAAAATCGCGGCCCCGGCCCGCTGGTGCGCGGTGTCGCGAACACAAAACGCGTCCCGTTCCGGGAGCGCCGCCTCATACCAGGGCCCCACGGGGTCGCCGGTTCGGCGGACATAGGCCATGGCCTGCCCCTTCGCCCAGGCGAAGCCTTCCTGAAGAACCGGATCGGAACAGCGAAAGCTGACTTTGGGCTCCATACTGTAAATCCTCCAAAAGATGATGTGTCAAACGCCGGAATACGCCGAAAAACCGCCGTCAACGGGGATTACGGCCCCGGTGACAAAGCCGGATACCGCCGGATCAAGCAGCCAGCGCAGGGTACCCAGAAGCTCCTCTGCCTCGCCGAAACGGCCCATGGGCGTCGCCGCGAGAATCTTGGCGCTTCGCGCGGTGTGATTGCCCTCAGCGTCAAAGAGCATGCCGCGGTTCTGGTTCGTGACGAAGAAGCCCGGCGCGATGGCGTTCACGCGTACGCCCTGGCCCGCGAAATGCACCGCCAGCCACTGCGTGAGGTTCGACACCGCCGCCTTTGCCGCGCTGTAGGCCGGAATTTTCGTCAGCGGGCGGTAGGCGTTCATGGACGAGATATTGACCACGCAGCCGTCAGGCTGCTTGATGATATCGGGCAAAAACACCTGGGTGGGCAGCATCACGCCCAGGATATTCAGGTCGAAGACAAACGAAAAGCCCTTTTTATCCAGATTAAAAAAGGTCAGCAGATCTCCTTCATCCTCGTCGCCGGGCTCATAGCGCTCCCGGGCGGTGGTGCAGCTGGGGTGGTTGCCGCCCGCGCCGTTGATCAGGATACCGCAGGGCCCGAGGTCCCTGCGCACGGCCTCCCGCACAGCGGCGAGCTGCTCCTTTTCCAGCACGCTGCAGGCATAGGCCCGCGCCGTGCCGCCCGCGGCGCCGATTTCCTCCGCCACGGCGCTGACCGCCGCCTCATTGATATCCAGCAGGGCAATTTTGTGGCCGTCGGCCGCGAGGGCCTTCGCAAAGAGGGAGCAGAGCACTCCTCCCGCGCCGGTGATGACAATAGTTGTGTGAAGCATAACAAAAAAACTCCTTTAGCAGATTTTTCAGACAGAGTCTGGCTTTAACAGAGTCCGGCTCAATTGTTAATTGTTAATTGTTCATTGTTAATTGCATAGCGTTCCGGCAGCACAGCCTTTCCGCGATTTCCGCGGCGGCGTCGGCGGGATACTCCCCGGCATCCACCCACTCCGCCAGCAGGGCGCACAGAATCCGGCGGAAGTAGTCGTGCCGGGCATAGGACAGGAAGCTGCGGCTGTCGGTGAGCATGCCGGGGAAGGACGCGAGCCAGCCGGTTTCGGCGATGAGCTCCAGCTGCTCCCGGATACCGCGCTTGTGGTCGCAGAACCACCAGGCCGCCCCCAGGCGCACTTTCGGCGCGAAGCTCCCGGCGATGGCGCTCAGCTGGGGGGCCATGGCGGGGTTGAGGGCGTAGAGCAGGATCTCTGGCAGGGCGTCGGCCTGCGCCATGGCGTCCAGCAGCGCGCAGATGTCCCGCCCGGGAACGGGGTCGCCCACGCAGTCGCCGCCGCTGTCGGGGCCGCACTGTTCAAAGAGAGGGCTGTTTACGTTGCGGGCCACGGCCAGATGCATCTGCAGCGTGATGCCGCGCTCGGCGCATTCCTCCCCCAGGAAGAGGTACATCTGCGAAACGAAGGCCGCGTAGGCGTCGTCGTTCAGAGCCTTGCCCGCCAGCGCCGCCGCGAAGGCCGCCTCAGCCTCCTCGTGGGAGCCCAGGCGGGCCGGGAAATAGGGGATGCCGATGTCGGCAAAGCGGCAGCCCAGGCGGGTAAAATCGTCCAGGCGCCTGGCAATGGCGATCTCCAGCTGGGTGATGGAGGTGACGGCGATTCCGCTGGCGAAGCTCAGCCGCTGGATATAAGCCGCGTAATCCGCCCGGCGGCACAGAAAGATGTTGTCCACGCGGAAGCTGGGCGTTACGGCAATGTCGAAGCCGCTGTCGAGTGCCAGTGCCTCGTGGTGCTGCAGGGAATCCGCCGGGTCGTCCGTGGTGGCGGCGTAACGCAGCTTGCCGGCCCGCATGAGCTTGCGGGGCGAAAGCCCGCGCTCGCGGATAACCCGGTTGGCCGCGTTCCAGATCTCGCCGGCCGTCTCGCCGTTCAAAGGCGTATCAATCCCGAAGAACTGGGAAAGCTCCATGCGGCTCCAGTGGTACAGCGGGCTCCCGGCGGCCAGGGCGATGGTTTCGGCGTAGGCCTGAAACTTCGACGCCCAGGGCTGTTCGCCCGTGACGTAGTCCTCCGGCACGCCCGCCGCGCGCATGAGCCGCCATTTGTAGTGGTCGCCGCTCAGCCACATCTCGCCGAGGTTGTCGAAGGGCGCGTCCTCCAAGATCGCCCTGGGCGAAAGATGGCAGTGGTAGTCATAGACCGGCAGGTCTTTCACGCCGCCGTAAAGCCGCCGGGCGGTTTCGCAGGGTAAAAGGTACGTGGATTCCATAAAAATCACCTTTACAATAGAATTGTTTTATGTTATGATGAGAGCAGCACACGATGGGAGGAATCCGAAACATGGAGAAAAAAGAACAAAAATCGCCGCTGCCCCTGATTACCGCCATTGGCCTGGGGGTCCTTCTGGTGACCGCGCTGCTTCTGCTGTTTTTCGCCAAGCCTCTGAAGGGCCGTCAGGAGGCCGGGGTGCTCACCAGCGGCGCGAGCTGGCGGATCGCCGTGCTCAGCGACAGCATGCTCAGCGGCGAAAACAAGATGGCCGACGCGATGAACCAGCGCAACACCAAGCAAGCGCTGGCTCTGGCGCAGCAGCACAGCGTGCAGTATATTTTCTGGGCCGGGGGGATGACAAAAGGCGGGGCCCAAGCCCATTATAATGCATATCAGAAAACTTATCAAGGGGTTTATAAACAAAATAACAAACAGCCCGTCACCATCGCCGTGATGGGCGCGGAGGAGCTGGGCGGCTCCGCCACGCCCGCCTGGACGCTGCGGCGCTTCGCGGCAAAGAAAAACATGGCGCAGCCCCCCTTCAGCCACCATGTGGTCAACGGGCTGCACATTCTGGCGCTCAGTGCCGACCAAACCGGAAAAAGCCCGTATTCGGCCTCCGCGCTGGGCTGGCTGAAGCGGGAGCTCCAACGCGCCGCGGAGGAAGCCCAGGGCAGGCCGATTCTCGTGCTCAGCCCGCAGCCTCCCGCCGATACGGTATACGGCAGCGACGAGTTCGGCTCCCAGGCGCTGCATGACATCCTTGCGGATTATCCGACAGCCGTATCCATTTCCGGGGGCACGCGCCGCCCCCAGACGGATATCCGCATGATCTGGCAGGGGGAATACACCGCCATCGGCTGCCAGGGGCTTTCGTATGTCTCTTTTGAGGACGGGCTGTTCAATCCCTTCCTGGACGGCGGCACGGACGGCGCGCGCAGGCCCCAGGACGCCGACAAGAAGCCCTATATGCTGATTCTGGAAATTGACGACAACAAAATCACCGTGCAGCGCTGGAATGTGCTTGACGCCGCCCAGGAGCGCGGGGGAAGCCCCTGGACACTGATGCTTCCGCTGAAGCAAGAGACCTTCTCCCATACGGTTCAGCGCCGGGATGCGGCGAATAAAGAGCCCTGGTTTTCCACTGTGCTCATGCAGCCCGCCGACCCCATACCGGCTGACGGGGGCAGATTCCTGGATGGCGTGACCTTCATCGCCGCGGAGGATGATGACCGCGTGGCCTACTACGAGATGGAGGCCGTCAGCTGGCTGAATACCGTCACTGTCAAGCGCTACCCGGCGGACACCTTTTTGGGGGACGCCAACGCCTCGGCGAGAGTTACCCTCGCCCTGGACCCGCGCCTGCCCAGCGGTGAATACAGCGTGAAGGTGTATGCCGTAGATTCCTTCGGACGGCGCAGCGCGGGCTACCAGCAGTGCAAGCTGAACCACAAGCAGCGGATCCAGGCGGAAAAATAGGGGTTCAAATTAAATACAAGTTAAATACAAGAGAGCAGGGGTTCAAAATTTTGAACCCCTATTCTGCAGACCGAAATATTTTCTGAAAAACGCAAAAACAAACAAAAAATGATCATTGCATTTCCTGGCGAAATCATGTATAATTACATATTAATAATCTTGCGGGCAGGTCTGCGTTTCGCGGTCGCCGCGGAAAGGGGGTGGTCATATATGCGTATCCAGCGCATTACGATTCTTGCCGGGCATTATGGCAGCGGCAAGACGACGCTGGCGGTGAATCTTGCTCTCGCTCTTGCCAAAGAGCATGCGCTTGCCAAAGAGCACAGGCCGCAAAAAACGCGTCCCTATGTCGCGCTGTGCGACATGGATATCGTCAATCCCTATTTCCGCAGCGCGGACGCCGCGAAGCTGCTGAAGGCGGGCGGCGTGGAGCTGATCAGCTCGCGCTATGCCAACACCAATGTGGAAGCGGTCTGGGCCCCTGTGGAGGCGCTGCGCGTGTTTGACGACGCCGGCCTCAGCTCAGTGGTGGATTTGGGGGGCGACGACGCGGGGGCTTTGGCCATCGCCCGTTACGCGGACAGACTGCGTGCCCGCGAGGACGCCGCGCTGTGGATGGTGATCAACCCCTACCGGCCGCTGACGCGCGACATCGACAGCCTGCGGGAAATCCGGCGGGAGATTGAGGCGGCGGCCAAGCTGCCTTTCGCGGGGCTCGTCAACAACGCCAACCTGGGCGCGGAGACCGAGGCGGAGACGATTCGCGGCAGCCTGCCCCTGATGAACGATCTGTCGCGGGCCCTGGATTTGCCGGTACTTATGACGGCGGCGCGGCGGGATCTGGCGGAGGAATTATCCGATATTGAAAATGTATTCGCGGTTGACTGCTTCACAAAAAACGAATGGCGGATAGATTAATTCATGCGTTTTTTCAGTTTAAAGCTATAATTATTTTTGAATTTTTTGTTTGAATTTTTTGTTTGAATTTTTTTGTTTGAATTATTTGTTTGAATTATTGGAATTATTTGTTTGAATTTTTGAAAGGAAATATTGCCATGACCAAAGTAACATTTCAGGAAAATCTTTGCAAGGGCTGTGGGCTGTGCGTGGGCGTGTGCCCCAAAAAAATCATCCGGCTGGACACCGGGCGGCTCAACGCGAAGGGATATCATCCCGCGCGGGCGGACCGCGCGGAGGACTGCATCGCGTGCGCGTTTTGCGCCGCCATGTGCCCCGACTGTGTGATCACCGTGGAAAAATAGAAGAACAGGAGGAACAAACGCTATGGCTGAAAAAGTATTAATGAAGGGGAACGAGGCCATCGCCGAGGCGGCTATCCGTGTTGGCTGCAGGCATTACTTCGGTTACCCCATCACGCCGCAGACTGAAATCGCGGCGTATATGTCCAAGCTCATGCCCAGGATCGGAGGCACCTTCCTGCAAGCGGAAAGCGAGATCGCCGCCATCAACATGGTGTATGGCGCTTCCGCGGCGGGGAAGCGGGCGATGACCTCAAGCTCCAGCCCGGGAATCTCCCTCAAAGCGGAGGGGATCTCCTATCTCGCGGCCTGCGACCTGCCCGCCGTGGTGGTGAACATTCAGCGCTGCGGCCCCGGCCTCGGCGGGATCCAGCCCTCTCAGGCGGATTACTTCCAGGCTGTGAAGGGCGGCGGGCACGGCGATTACCGCAGCATCGTGCTCGCGCCCAGCGGCGTGCAGGAGATGTTTGACCTCACCGCGCAGGCCTTTGACCTCGCCGACGAGTACCGCTGTGTGGTCATACTGCTCAGCGACGGCATTTTAGGCCAGATGATGGAGCCCGTGGATATCTCCGCGGTGAGCGACAACAGCGCGAATTGGAACAAAAGCTGGGCGCTGACCGGCACCGGGGGGGAGCGTAAGCCAAACATCGTCAACTCCCTCTGGATCGTCCCCGAGGAGCTGGAGGCCATGAATCTGGAGCGCGAAAAGCGCTATCGGAAAATCGAGGCCAACGAGGCCCGCTGGGAGGAGTTCCGCACGCAGGACGCGGATATCGTCGTCGTGGCCTACGGCGCGGCGGCCCGCGTGGCGAAAAACGCCGTGCAGGGGGCCCGGGAGGCCGGCCTGAAGGCGGGTCTGCTGCGGCCCATTACGGTATGGCCCTTCCCGAAGAAGCGCCTGGAGGCTCTGGCCGATCAGGCAAAGGCCTTTGTTTGCGCGGAAATGAGCCTGGGTCAAATGATTGAGGACGTGGAGCTGGCCATCCGCTGCAAAAAGCCCGTGCTGCTCAGCGCGAGAACCGGCGGCATGGTGCCCACGCCGGAGGAAATTATGGAGAAGATCAAAGAAGCCGAAAGGGGGAGCTGTTAATGGCTATCGTATTTCAAAAACCGGCCGGCCTCACCGACGCGCCGCTGCACTACTGCCCCGGCTGCACCCATGGCATCGTGCACCGCCTGGCGGCACAGGCTCTGGATGAGCTTGACCTCACCGGCCGCGCGGTTGGCGTGGCCCCCGTGGGCTGCGCGGTGTTTGCCTATAACTATTTCAACTGCGACATGATCCAGGCCGCCCATGGCCGCGCGCCCGCCGTGGCCACCGGCCTCAAGCGCGCCAATCCGGACAGCATCGTCTTCACCTACCAGGGCGACGGCGATCTGGCCGCCATCGGCACGGCGGAAACAGTGCAGTCCGCCGCGCGGGGCGAGAATATCACCATCCTTTTTATCAACAACGCGATCTATGGCATGACCGGCGGCCAAATGGCCCCCACCACGCTGCCGGAGCAGGTTACCCAGACCAGCCCCTATGGCCGCGATGTGACCCATACCGGCATGCCCATCAAGGTCTGCGAGCTGCTGGCAACCCTGGAAAGCCCCGCCTATATTGAGCGCGTGAGCGTGGACAGCGTCAAGAACGTGAAGGCGGCGCAAAAGGCCATCACAAAAGCCTTCCGCTATCAAAAAGAGGGCAGGGGGTTTTCGTTTATCGAGGTCGTGTCCACATGCCCCACCAACTGGGGCATGTCCCCGGGGAAATCCCTGGAATGGCTGCGGGAAAACATGCTGCCCTATTATCCGCTGGGCGTTTATAAAGACAAATTCGCGGGGGAGGTGGCCAAGCCATGACGACGCAAATTTTATTGGCCGGCTTCGGCGGGCAGGGGATCCTGTTCACCGGCAAGGTGCTGTCCTACATCGGCATGGCCCTGGAAAAGCAGGTTTCCTGGCTGCCGTCCTATGGCCCCGAGATGCGCGGCGGCACCGCCAATTGCAGCGTGATTCTTTCGGATGAGTCCATTGGATCGCCCATCGTGCTCAAGCCCGACATTCTCGCGGCGATGAATCTGCCCAGCTTTCATCGCTTCGCGCAGGATGTAAAGCCCGGCGGCCTTCTGCTGGCGGACAGCTCTTTGATTGAGATCAAAAGCGAGCGCGGGGATATCACCGCCCATTATGTGCCCGTGACGCAGATGGCCACGGACCATGACCTGGACGGCCTCGCCAACATGATTCTGCTGGGCAAGCTGCTGGCGGTCACCGGGCTGTGCGGCGGCGAGGTTGTGGAAGCGGCCTTGAAGAAGAGCGTCCCGCCGCGAAAGGCCGCGCTGCTGGAAGCGAACATCAGGGCCGTGAAGCTGGGCTGGAGATCGTAGAAAACAGCAGCCAGAAAAAATGACAAGCCAGGATCGTCGGCTAACCGGTGATCCTGGCTGTGCTTTGTTGAGGCTTTTTGTTTTTTTCTACTTCCTTCCGCCCAGGGTCAAAATTTCCTCTACCCCATCACACAGCTCCCGGGCGGTTTCGGCATCCGCGGCCTCGGCAAAGACATGCACCCGCCGTCCGCTTTTGCTGGGGGTGATCAGCAGCCGCCCGTTGTGCTTGCGCAGAATGACCCCCTCCCGGGCGTTGTCCAGGCGCAGGTCCTCGCTTTCGCCGAAAAGCTTTGTGAGCATGGAGGGCGAGCAGGGGAGGGCGAAGCTCTTCTTTTCCACATAAAAAGCGGGGAGCCGCGCCGCGAGCTGCCGCAGGTTCTCCCCCCGCTGCTTCATGATAGCCAGGAGCTTCACTGCGCGAAAAAGGCCGTCCCGCACCCAGAGCTGCCGGGCGGATAAGCGCCGCGCCGCCGAATCCGAATGATCCGCGGGGCTGGTGAGGTAGCGGTAGCTGCTGCGGCCCGCGTGCGCGGCGAGGGCGTCCAGCATCTCCGGGGCGTCATAGGGCAGGGCGAGGTCGCTTCCCTCCTCTGTCTCGTGCTGGCAGCAAATGGCCAGCAGGCATTCCTCGGAGAAGAGCTCCCCG
>WRMQ01000006.1 GCA_009777055.1 Oscillospiraceae bacterium | reverse complement strand
GCCGCAGAGGACCAGGGGGGAGAGAGAGCGGAGAAAGAGGAAGGAGAACGAAAACGGAGGAAAGACAGGGGGGGATTGTGGCAAGGGGCGGCTTTTCCCCCCGGTCTCGGAAAAAAAACACCGCCTCGGCTTGCAATGGAGGCAATAGCAAAATGAAAAAGTAGAATTTTAAATTAAAAAGTAGAATTTAAAATAAAAAGTAAACTTAAAATGAAAAAGTAGAATTTTAAATAAAGAGTAAAATTTAAATTAAAAGAGCTTTTTATGGCCAGTAGTAGCCGTCGTTGCCGCCGCCGAAGGGCTGCCACAGCGGTGGCTCAGTGGTGGCTTCCTCAAGCACGCCCTTGTCCTCCACCAGCCGTATGCTCACGTCAAAGGTGCTGATCTGGTAGTTCTGGTTCACGCGGCAGATGGTGAGCTTGAGCTCGTCGTTCACCTTGCCGTTTTCGATGATATTCAGCAGCACCTCGGCTTTGTCCAGAGGCTTGCCGTTGACATGGGTGATGATGTCGCTGACCATGACCTCCGTGTTCTGGAGCGTGCTGTCCTGGTCAATTTTGGCGATGATCAGCGAGCCGGAGGGAAGGTTGTTGGCCCGCAGAACATAATACCCGGCCTGGGTCTCGCTGGCGGGGGTGAAGCGGATGCCCAGCTTCGGGCGGTTGGGCACGTAGCCCTTGGTGATCAGATTGTTCACGACCTCCTGCACGGTCTTGGAGGGAATCGCGAAGCCCATGCCCTCAAAGCGGTCGCTGACGATTTTTTGTGAATTGATGCCGATGACCTGCCCCGCGGCGTTCACCAGCGCGCCCCCGGAGTTGCCCGGGTTGATGGGCGCGGTGTGCTGAATCGTCACATGCGTATAGCTGCTTTTGATGGACCGATCAATGGCGGACACCATGCCGTTGGTGAAGGAGCCCTTAAACTCCGTGCCGCCGGGGTTGCCGATGGCGTAGACCGCGTCGCCCACCCTGAGGGAATCCGAATCGCCCAGCTGCGCGGAGGGCAGGCCGGTGGCCTTCACCCGCAGCAGCGCCAGATCCGTGCGGTCATCCTTGCCCACCACCTCGGCGTCGTAGCTGGTGCCGTCATCCATTTCGATGCTCACGCGCTTCTCGTTTTCGATCACGTGGGCGCAGGTGACGATATAGGTGTAGGTTTTCGTGGAATCCTCGTGGAGGATGATGCCGCTGCCCTCGCCCACAGCCGCCCGGCTGCCGCCGCTGTAGACCAGCACGGCCACGTTGGCGTTCCGGAGCTTTTCAAAGATATCCGCCGGCGACATCGTTCCCGCGTTCACCGCGCCGACATTTTCGGGCACGGGATATAGGGTGATTTCGGTGTCGTCTCCCGTTCCCGCGTCATCCGACATCGAAGGCTGCCCGCCGCCCAGCCTGCCCTGATAAGCCCGCAGGCCCACGAACCCGCCGAAAGCGATGAGCGCCGCCAGAAAGAGGCAGAAGATCGCCGTGCCCGCTTTTTTGCGCCGGGGCGGCTGCTTCGGCTGGGTATGCGAGGGCTGCGTGTAGTTGTTGGCGTAGGGAGCCCCGGGGCCGTAAAGCGGCGGCGGGGGCTGCTGGGCCGGCGGCGGCGGCATGCTACGCGCGGGCGCGGGCCCGTAGGCCGGCGGCGTGTAATACTGCGGCACTGCCTGTGGGGGAGCCGGAGCCGGTTCAGGTACTGTTTCCAGCTTTTCGGCGGCGGCGGGGAAGAGGTCGTCCAGCTGCCGCGCCGCTTCATCCGGGAACTGGTAACCCAGCCCGCTGTAGTCATTGTTCTTGTTTTCGTCCATGTCTTATCTTCCCTTTCGGTCTGCATTTTTGATCTCTGGAATTCGTTGTCTGCCATTAGTATAGCACACAATTATGAAAAGGTCATGACGGTTAAATGAGAAGTTCCGAAAAATCTATCCAAGAGCATTAGTAAAATCTACCCAAAATATTTTTATATTTCTGCTTGCTTTTTACAACATGATATGCTATAATACGCTTGTCCTAATTTGCGCCCATATTTTGTTAAAGGAGGAGATTTGAATGAGGACAAAACGTTTTTTGAGCATCCTGCTCACAGCGCTGGTTGTGTTTTCCGTGTTTGGCATGATCGGCGCTTCCGCCGCTGATTGGGTGATCCCGTCGGAGGGCCAGGTGTCCCTGACCGTTGACGTCAACAGCGCCACCGACAAAAGAGTGAGGTTCACCTTCCCCTCTGACCAAAAAGATGACTTCTTTGCGAGCTATACCTACAAGTGGGAAGTGGAGTATTTCTACACCGAAGAAGTGGACGGCGCCTTTGTCGAAAGCACCGCGGGCCTTCAAACAATCAGCAAGCTGAACATCGTTGAAACCGGCTTGTATGAGGTGGAGGAGAAATCCCTCAACCGCCTGACGCTGATTCTGACCCCCGGCCCGGACAACCATTACGGCAGGTATGAGGTCAAGCTGATAATAACGGCGAAAGACGGCAATGTTAAGGTAGCGGAAGGCACGGAAGAAATCTATCTGGTCAACAACACAAGGCTTGCCAACGCCATCAGCGAGGCTGAGGCCATTGTCGCCAACGCGGACGGCAAGTACCACGATGATTTCATCAACATTGTAAAGAGCGCCCTGACCAACGCGAGATTCTTCACCAGCAGCGAGAGCGAGGAAGCAATCCGTAACGCCGCCGCTCTTCTGGAAGCCGCCATCGACATCGACGCGCAGCTCGCGGCGGACGTGAAGGTATACCGCCTGTTCGGCTGGGACTGGTTCGACGACCTCTTCTCGCAGGAATTCAAGAAGAATTACTATGAGGGTTGGGTAAGCAAGGTTTTCGGTTTCTTCGGCGGTATCTTTGACTGGATCTCGGAAAACATCAATTTCCTCAGTCTGTTTACCGGCTTTATCGGCCTGATCACGTCGATCTTCCGGCTGCTTCCCATCTAACTTCTCGCGAAACAACACGGCTTCACCCGCCCGGAATCGCTTTCGGGCGGGTGTTTTTGCTTTCTTTCTTAGACTTCTTAGACTTCTAGACTTCTTAGACTTCTTGCGAAACAGGTGCGTTTTCCCAAGCGAAGTACAGGTAGGCCAGGCCCATGCGCTCGCGCGCAAAATTCCTCCGCCCCCTTGGGGCACCTCCTTTGCTTTCAAAGGAGGCTTTTGTGGTCTTCGCTTAACCCTCCAGAAGCCCCCTTCATGACCCGCATTTCTCGCTGAACGAAGTAGACCTCCTCCAGCCCCATGGCAAGGGCCTGCTCCCGGAGCAGCGGCACATCCGCGTAGAAGTCCCCGGCCTCGTGGGCGTCGGAGCCCAGCGTCACGTATTTTCCGCCGCAAGCGATATACCGCTCCAGCAGCGCGGGGCCCGGCATGGCCTCGCTGCTGACTCCCCGGCGCAAGGAGGAGCTGTTGAGCTCCAGCACCATTCCGCCCCGGCGCATGGCCGCGAAGATTTCGTCCAGGCGCTCCGGCTCGGGCGGCAGCGCCGGCAAATAGCGCTTCGGAAAATCCAGATGCCCCACGCAGTCAAAGCCGCCGTATTCCGCCATGCGCAGCACATGGTTCCAATATTCCTCCCAGCAGGTCTGGAGCTCCAGGCCCCGCTCCAGCATTTCGCTGGTAAAAATGCCGCCCATCCAGTAGTGCACGCTGCCCATGATAAAATCATAGGGCCTCTTTCGCGCCAATTCGAATTCCTTCTGGTGAAGGTGCGGCTCCGAGAACTCCAGCCCGGAAAGCAGCAGCAGGCGGCCGGCGTATTTTTCCCGCAGCCGCTCCAGCTCCGCGAAATAGGCCTCCGGGTCATAGACGCCCAGGCTGCTCTCGTGAAAGTCCTCGTGGTCGGTGAAGCACAGCGCGCCGATGCCCCGGGCGACGGCGCGCTCGCAGTAGCTGTCCATCTCCTCGGCGGAATCCGGCGAAAAGCGGGTGTGCAGGTGCAGGTCGGCGCTTTGAACCGCGCGAAAAGGCATGAGGCATGAGCTCCTTTGCTTTGATGATAAAATATTATGATTGCCAGATTTTATTGTCAGATATAGTATCGCCAGATATATTATTCTTGTTTCGAAAGCCAGCATATGGCTTCCACATGCCCCGCCCGGGGGAACATGTCCACCGGCCTGAGCTCCCTTACCGTATACCCAAGCCCCTCCAGCAAGGCCAGGTCCCGCGCCAGCGTGGCCGGGTCGCAGGAGATGTATACGATTCTGCCAGGCTTCATGCGCGCCATGGTGCGCAGCAGGGCCTCGTCGCAGCCCTTGCGCGGCGGATCGACGACGATCACATCGGGCCGCCAGCCCTCTGAGGCTAGTCGCGCGGCCGCCTCCGCGGCGTCCATGCGCAGAAAGCGCGCGTTGGCGATACCGTTTTCCGCGGCGTTGCGTTCGGCGTCCTCCACGGCCTGCGGCACGGTCTCCACGCCGACAAGCTCCCGGGCCTGGACGGCCATGGTCAGGCCGATGGTGCCCGTGCCGCAGTAGAGATCCAGCACCCGCTCCGTTCCCGTGAGCGCGGCATATTCCCCGGCGATGGTATAAAGGCGCTCCGCCTGCGCCGGGTTCACCTGGAAGAACGACAGCGGCGAAAGCGAAAAACGCATGCCGCAAAGAATCTCGGTGATCCGCTCCGTGCCCCAGATGACGCTGGTCTGCCTGCCCAGGGCCACGTTGGTGGCCGCGCTGTTGTGGTTCAGGGCGATGCCCTTAATCGCCGTGCTCTGTGCCCGCAGCGCGCTGATGAGCCGGTCGGCCCGGGGAATATTTTGCCCATTGATAACCAGGCAGGCCATGATCCGCGCGCCGTTCTGGGTCTGCCGCAGATAGATGTGCCGCAGCAGGCCCTTGCCGGTGGCATCGTCGTATACGCCGCAGCCATTTTCCTCCGCCCAGGCGCAAACGGCCCGCGCGATATCGCCGAAGACCTCCGGCTGGAGCAGGCAGTCGCCGCAGTGCACCATCCGATGGCTGTGCCGGGCGAAAAAGCCCGCGTGCACCCTGCCCTCCTCCATCCGCACGGGGAGCAGCGCCTTGTTCCGGTAGCGGTCCTGTTTTTCTGAGGGAACAATGGGCCGCATGGGCGGCGCGAGCTTTCCGACGCGCCGCAGGGTTTCGCTCAGCTCGCGCTGCTTATGCGCCAGCTCCGCCTCGTAGCTCAAATGCCGGAAGGCGCAGCCCCCGCAGCGGGGAAACACCGGGCAGCCCGGGTCTATCCGCTCCGGCGAGGGCCGAAGCAGCGCGCGGCATTTCGCGTAGGCGCAGTTTTCCTTGACCTTCGTGACCACGGCCTCCACGCTGTCGCCGGGGCAGGTGCCGGGCACGAACACAGCCAGGCCGTCCGCGCGGGCAATTCCCGTGCCCTGCAGCGTCATACCGGTGATATCCAATTGAAGAATGTCGTTTTTCGTCATAATCTCACTCTTGACAAATCAGCGGAAAGCGGATATAATATAGGTGGAAAGCGAAGCACAGCCGGGGTACGGCCGCTTCTCTTCTCCTTGCTTATATTATGATCAAGAAGTAGCCGCCCACGTATGGAAGCGAGGGGCGGTTACTTCTTTATGTATATCATGACATTCCGATGAAGCCAGTGACGGCAAGCCTGCAGGCAGGCAATGGTCAACGGAGGATCCGTTGCCATGACGGCGAACCATTCGCGCGCCGTCTGCCATATAACAGCAAAAATATCAATCACCATAAGCCATCGTCCCCTTTCAGTAGCGCTCCGAAAAGCACGCAAGGAGAAGGAGAACGACGCGGCCGCCACCCCGGCTGTACCAAGCTTATTATATCCTAATTCTCCCACCCTGTCAAACAATAACTTGCTTTTTTATATTTTTTCTGTTATCATAATAAAAACGCGAAAGGGGAAACAGCAATGACCCATAAAATCCTCGTCGTCGACGACGACAGCAATATCTGCGAGCTGCTGCGGCTGTACCTCGAAAAAGAGGGCTTCCGCGTTGTGCTGGCCGGAGACGGCGAAACCGCCGTGCGACTGTTCCGCGAGCAAAACCCCGACCTGATGCTGCTGGACATCATGCTGCCCCTGCTGGACGGCTGGCAGGTCTGCCGCGAAATCCGAAAAACGGCGCAGACGCCCATCATCATGCTCACCGCCAAGGGCGAGGTCTTCGACAAGGTGCTGGGCCTTGAGCTGGGCGCGGACGACTATGTCACCAAGCCCTTCGACGCCAAGGAGATCGTCGCCCGCGTGAAGGCTGTGCTGCGGCGCAGCTGCGCGAACGACAGCGCCGCCGACGCGGTGAAGGAGGTTCGCTACGACCAGCTCAGCGTAAACCTCACCAACTACGAGCTGCGGGTGCGCGGCAAAAAAGTGGACGCCCCGCCCAAGGAGCTGGAGCTGCTCTATCACCTGGCCAGCAATCCCAACCGCGTATTTACCCGCAACCAGCTCCTCGATGAGGTCTGGGGCTTCGATTATTACGGCGACTCCCGCACGATCGACGTGCATATCAAGCGCCTGCGGGAGAAGCTGGAGGGCGTTTCGCAGCTGTGGAGCCTCCAGACCGTGTGGAGCGTGGGCTATAAGTTCGCCACGACGGAAGGCTAGCCGCGCGGCGCTTATCTGAGATCTAACGTCAAAAAAACCGGAGGCTTCCCTATGCGCAAGCGTTATCGCGGCTCCCGGCTGTTCCGCAAATATTTCTCGGCCTTTGTGGCCATATTATTGTCGAGCTTTCTTTTTTTGGGCTCGGCGCTGCTGGTGCTGTCCCGGTGGTACTGGAGCAGGGATAAGCTGTCCCTGCTTTCCGAAAACACCGACCGCACCGCCGGAATGGTCAGCCTCGTCTACGCGCAGGACCAGGCGGAGCCCCAGGCCCCCCACCGGCAGCAGGTGATTCAGGCCCTGCTGGTGAGCACCTACGAAATGCTGGGCGCTGATTTCTTTCTCTGCGACACCGCGGGCCGCGTCATCGGCTGCCGCGACACCGTGCCGGACACCCTGCTGCCGGCGCCCGTGCTGTGCCCCTACCACGGCCTGCTGCGGATTCCGGAAAGCTACGCGCGGCAGGCGCTTTTGGGCAGCCTCGCCGAAACAGGGACCCTGGCCGGCGCGTTCCAGGAGGATGTGCTCGTGGCCGCCGACCCCTTCACGGACGGCGACGGCAATATCATCGGCTTCGTCATGGCGGCGCAGCCCATGAGCCTTGGCTTGGGGGAATATCAGGGCGGTATCATGCGCTTGTTCCTGCTTTCGGCGCTTTCGGCGCTGGCGGTCACCTTTCTGGTGGTATACTATATCTCCTACCGTCTGGCGCGCCCGCTGCAGGAAATGGCCCGGGCCACCAAGCAATACGCCAAGGGCGACTTCAGCTACCGGGTGGATATCCGGAACAAAAACGAGCTGAGCCTGCTGGCGGAATCCTTCAACAGCATGGCCATCAGCCTGGCGACCCTGGAAAGCTCCCGCCGCAGCTTTGTGGCAAACGTCTCACACGAGCTCAAAACCCCCATGACCACCATCGGCGGCTTCATCGACGGCATGCTCGACGGCACGATTCCCCCCAAGAAGCATGAGCACTACCTGAAGGTGGTCTCGGACGAGGTGCAGCGGCTTTCGCGGCTTGTCACGGGCATGCTCAACCTTTCCAAAATCGAAAACGGCGATATGAAGCTCAACCCCACCGCCTTTGATATCAACGAGCTGCTGTTTCACACGGTGCTCTCTTTTGAGCAGCTCATCGCGCGCAAGGGAATCGAGCTGGTGGGCCTGGAGCAGCTGCAGCCCATCATCCTGCGGGGCGATAAGGACATGCTCTACCAGGTGTTCTATAATTTGATCGACAACGCCGTAAAATTCACGCCCCCCGGCGAGCGCATCGAATTCTATGTGCAGATCCACAGCACCGACCGGCCCGGCGGCGGCGACCCCGAGCGCATCTTTTGCTTTGGCCTGCGCAACACGGGCGTGGGCATCGCCTCCGAGGAGCTCACCCGCATCTTTGAGCGCTTCTATAAGGCGGACCAATCCCGCAGCTACGACGTCAAGGGCGCGGGGCTGGGCCTGTATCTGGTGAAAACCATTGTGGAAATGCACGGCGGCCAGATGAAGGCCGACAGCGACAGCGAGACCTATACGGAATTCGCGGTGCTGCTGCCGGCGGATTAGCGCTCGCGCCGCGGCAGAAAACAAAGCATAAGGAGAACGACGTCCATGGACCGCACCGAAATCCGCGAAATCCACGCGGAGCCCGCGCGATACGCGGGCAAAGCTCTCACCGTTTGCGGCTGGCTGCGCACGCTGCGCGGCTCGAAGCGCGTTGCCTTCGCGGAGCTAAACGACGGCAGCGCGTTCCGCTCGCTGCAGCTTGTGCTGGCGGAGGAGCGCCTGCCCGACTTCGCGGCCCTTTGCGGGCTGGGCGCGGGCACGGCGCTGCGGGTGCGGGGCAGCCTTGTCCTCACGCCGCAGGCCGGCCAGCCCTATGAGCTGCACGCCGACGAAATGATCGTGGAGGGTGAATGCGGGCCGGACTACCCCCTGCAAAAAAAGCGGCACTCCCTGGAATTTTTGCGGAGTATCGGGCATCTGCGCCCGCGCACGAACACCATCGGCGCCGCGCTGCGGGTACGCTCCGCCGCGGCCTGGGCCATCCACAGCTATTTTCAGGAGCGTGGCTTCGTCTGCGCTCACACGCCCATCATCACCTGCGCGGACGCGGAAGGCGCGGGCGAAATGTTTCGCGTTCACAGCTCCAGCGAAAATTTCTTCGGAAAACCGGCCTATTTGACTGTCTCCGGCCAGCTGCAGGGCGAGGCCATGGCCATGGCCTATGGAAAAATCTATACCTTCGGCCCGACCTTTCGCGCAGAGCGCAGCCATACCCAGCGGCACGCGGCGGAATTCTGGATGGTGGAGCCCGAAATCGCCTTCGCTGACCTGGCCGACGACATGGATCTGGCGGAGGACATGCTCAAGCACGTGCTGGCCGCCGTGATGGACCGCTGCCCGGAAGAGCTGGCCTTTTTCGACAAGTTTATCGAGCCCGGGCTGCTGAAGCGCCTGCGGCGGGTCCGGGATTCCGAATTCGCCCGGGTGAGCTATACCGGGGCCATCCGGCTGCTGGAGCCCTACCGGGACGAATTCGAGTACCCGGCCATTTGGGGCGCGGATTTGCAGACGGAGCACGAGCGCTGCCTCAGCGAAAAAATCTTTGGCGTGCCCGTGTTCGTAACGGATTACCCCAAAGAGATCAAGGCCTTCTATATGCGGCAAAACGACGACGGCAAAACCGTCGCCGCCATGGACCTGCTGGTGCCGGGCGTGGGCGAGCTCATCGGCGGAAGCCAGCGCGAGGAACGGCTGCCGCTGCTGGAGGCCCGCATCCGGGAGCTGGGCGGCGACCCCGCGCAATACAGCTGGTACCTGGACCTGCGCCGCTTTGGGGGCTGCAGGCACTGCGGCTTCGGCCTGGGCTTTGAGCGGCTGTTAATGTATCTGACCGGGATATCGAATATCCGGGACGTCATTCCCTTTCCAAGAACAGCGGGCTCGGCGCTGTTTTAATCGAGCAGCGCCCGCAGCTCCTCCTTCCGCCTTTCGCCGACCAGCCTGGCGACCTCCGCCCCATCCTCCAGAAACAGCAGCGTGGGCAGCGCCCGCACCCGGTACTCCGCCATGAGCTCGGGGGCCGCGTCGGCGTCCAGGCAAAGAAAAGCGGCTTTCGCCGCGTATTCCGCCGCGAGCTCGGCCATGCGCGGGGCCATGCGGCGGCTGGCGTCGCTCCAGGCGGCCCGGCATTCAATCACGCTGCGCTTCATAACGCGTCCTCTTCTTTTAGACTTTTGAGTTTTGGGATAATATATTCCAGAACGATATTTTCAAATTATAGTTTAGTTTATTATGGATGTATTCTGTTTTAATATGCGCTAAAACGCGATGCCCTCCAGCGGATGCTTGTAGGGCGCCGGCTCGGGGCCCACATACATGCCGTAGGGGTCGCAGATCCAGTATCCCCCGTCCACGGGCACACGGGCCCACTGATGGGTATAGGCTCCGGGGTTCACATGCTCCCAGGGAATGTCCAGGATTTCCAGGCAAAGGCCCGTCGTTCTGGCCGAGCCCGCGCAGGAGGCGACCTTCAAAACCAGATAGCCATAGGGGTCGGCGTAATGCGGGGCCTCCATGGAATAGGTGATGGAGTCCACCATTGCCCGCAGCTTGCGGTAAACGCCCTCCAGCTGCACCGTGCGCGGCTGACCCCTGAATTCGCCCACAAGAAGCTCCGCCGCCCGCCGTGCCTGCTGGTATTCCTCCCAGCTCAGCGGCCCGCTCTTGGTTCCGCCCACAAACTGTTTTGGCACGGTCCCGCCAGACCTGGCAGTGCTGGAGACCGGCTTTGTTGTTGCCGGCTTCGCTGTGGTTGGCTTTGTTGTGGTTGGCTTTGTTGTTGTTGTCGTTGACGTTGTCATTGTTGTTGTTGTCGTCGATGTCGTCGATGTTGTCGTTGTCGATATCGTTGTTGTCGTTATTGTTGTCTGCTCGGTTGTCGTTGGCTCGGTCGTTGTGGCCATGGCGGTTGTCTCCCCGCGCCCACAGGAGACCGGCGCCAACAGCAGCAAAAAGGCCAGCGCCAATATAAGTACTTTTTTCATCCAAAGCACCTCCCCGTTTATGATATACGATAGAAAGCGCGAATGCAAGCAAAATGGCAAATTTTTTTTGCTTTTCTCTTGCGCGCCACGGAATTATGCGGTAAAATAAGCTTGTGTCACTGAATTGATCTGCGAGGAGGGATTGCCATAGCGGCGCCATTGGCGGAACGGCTGCGCCCGCAGTCGCTGGAGGATATGGCCGGCCAGCCGCACCTGTTCGGCGAGGGCCGCGCCCTGCGCAGCATCGTGAGCTCCGGCGAGCTGCCAAACCTGATCTTTTACGGCCCCTCGGGGGTGGGCAAAACCACCTTCGCGGGCATCATCGCCAAAACGACGAACCGCTATTTCGTGCGGCTCAACGGTACCACGGCCGGCACGGCGGATATCAAGGAGACTGTGGCCAAGGCGGACACTCTCCTGGCCCCCAACGGCGTGCTGCTGTATCTGGACGAGATCCAGTACTTCAACAAAAAGCAGCAGCAATCCCTGCTGGAGTCCATCGAAAACGGGACCGTCACCCTCATCGCCTCCACCACGGAAAACCCCTACTTCTATGTATACAACGCGATCCTGAGCCGCTCCACGGTGTTTGAATTCAAAACGCTTACACCGGAGCAGATTCTCCCCGTGGTGAAGAGGGCCTTCCGCTTTCTCAAAGAAGAAAAAAAAGAGTCTTTTGCGGTGGAGGACGGGGTCGGCGAATGGATCGCCTCGGCCTGCGGCGGCGATGTGCGCAAGGCAATGAACGCCGTGGAGCTGTGCTATCTCTCCGCGCCGGCGGAGGATGACCGGGACGGCGGGCGCGTGATCACCCTCGCTCTGGCGAAGGAGCTCAGCCAGCGCAGCGCCATGCGCTATGACCGGGAGGGGGACGAGCATTACGACATCGTTTCGGCCTATCAGAAGGCGATGCGGGGCTCGGATCCCGACGCGGCGCTGCACTACCTTGCCCGGCTGCTGGAGGCGGGCGACCTGCCCTCGGCCATGCGGCGGCTGATGGTCTGCGCCTGTGAGGATGTGGGGCTGGCCCATCCGCAGATTATCCCCATCGTGAAGGCCGCGGTGGACGCCGCGCAGATGATCGGCCTGCCCGAGGCGCGCATTCCTTTGGCGAACGCTGTCGTGCTGGTCGCCACCGCGCCAAAATCCAATTCGGCCTATCTGGCCCTGGACGCCGCCTGGGCGGATATCCGCGCCGGCAAGAGCGGGCCGATTCCCCGCCAGCTGCAAAACAAGCACTTCGACGGGGCCGATAACAAAAACCCGGGTCAATTTTATCAATACGCCCATGACCATCCCGGTCACTGGGTGGCGCAGCAGTATCTGCCCGACGTTTTGGCGGACGCAAAATATTATGAATACGGCGACAACAGAAACGAACAGGCCGCGAAGGCGTATTGGGACAGGATCAAGGGGACGATGTGAGGGAAGCAAGCCATGAAACGCAAGGAGAAATCATCCGAAAAACACAAGAAAAAATTATCTGAAGCATGCAGGGAGATATTATCCGGTACGCTCAACGGCCTGCGGGAAAACGAGGGCCTTCAGGAACGCCGGGAAGCGCTCCGGACACGCGCGCGGCGATATTTCCGCGTGGCGGAGGCCTACGGGCCACATCTTTCCCTGCTCCTGTTCGCGGCGTTTTTCGCGCGGCCGGTCATCCTGCCGCAAATCAACGTAAACATACCGAAGCCCGCCGTGCTGGTGGTCTTCGGCGCGTTGTTCATTTTCTGGTTTGTGCGGCGCCCCCTGGAGTATCCCGATTCGGGCCTGATCCGCCGGGCGGCCGCGCGCAGCCTTCCCTTCGAGCTGTATTTTTTGCTGCAGCTCCCGCGGCTGAGAGGGTATTACGCGCTCACGGCGCTTTTGACGCTGCCGCTGGCGGTGCTGCCCTGCGTGCTGCTGTACATGATCTACACGCGGGCAAAGCCCCAGGTGCGCCGGCTGTCTCCCGCCCGCAAGCGGCGGATGCTCCTCCGTTTTGCCGTGCCCTGCGCCGCCGCGGTGATGCTGGCTCCCGCCATCGCGGGCCTGGTCACCATCCGCAAGCCCATGGCCGCGCCCACAGTCGTTGTTATAAGCGGCCCCGCGGCGGAGCTGGAGGAGCGGCTGCAAAAGGAGCTTCCGGCGCTGAGCAAGCTGGAGGACTCCGCCTGGCGGCGCCTGGACGAGCAGGGGCGCGTGGATCTGCTGCAGACCCTGCTGAACCTGGAGGCCTCCTATTTGGGAATCCCGGAAACAAAGCTGCACTGCGACGAAAGCACGGGCCAGGGCGTTGCCATCAGCCATGAAACGCTTGCCGCCAATACGCAGGACAGCGGCTTCCGCTGCGCGGAGCTCATCTGTCACGAGGCGCGCCACCGGTATCAGCAGGAGGTGCTGCGGTCCATTGATTGGAAGGACAAGGCTGTGCCCCGGCTGCGCTACTACGAAACCGCGCGGCTGTGGAAGGTGAATTACGAGGACTACATTCCCAAAGACAGCAAGGGCCATGTGAATCAGCCGGTGGAAAAAGACGCCGACAGCTACGCTGCCGCGCGCGTGGAGATATACCGCAAGCAGGTGGAGGCGTATTTGCTGGAAAATATGGTGGAATAGCGGCAATCATGACAGGGAGAAATTGTGCAGGGTGAAATTGTGTAGGGTGAAATTAGGGCTCAAAATTTTGAGCCTCTACGGGCAAAAACGCCGCCCTGGTAGGGGTTCAAAAATTTGAACCCATGCAGATATTTGAACCCATGCAGATATTTGCCCCATGCGGACAACCTCATGCGATGAAGATGACGAAAGGAAATCAAAAAATGTCCCAGCAAAACGAAAATTTCCTCTCCGCCGGGGTGGAGCCGGGCGGCCTCTATAGCCGGGAACAGATCCGGCTTTTGTTGTGCTGGCTGGTGCGCCACTGCGCCGAGCCGCTGCGCGTTTCCGTGGCGGAGCTCAGCTTTGCCGAGGAGGGCCTGGCCAATTATTTCGAGTTTCGCGCCGCGCTGGATGAGCTGCTGCGCTCCGGACAATTGACGGCGGACCAGAACGAGGGCGGCGAAAGCGTTCTGGCGCTGCCGGAGGCCTACTGGCACGCGGTGGAGGAGCTCGCCCGGGAGCTGCCCCGCCGCGTCCGTGACCGCGCGCTGCACACGGCGGAACAGCTGCAGGAGCGGGAACGCCGTGAGCGGGACAACCAAATCTCGGTATATCCTCTGCGGGCCGGAGGCTATTATGTGACCTTCCGTCAGGGCGACGGCAGCGAAATGCTCATGAGCGTGACGGTGTATCTCGCCGACCGCGCCCATGTGGAAAGCGTGAAGGCCCGCTTCCTTGCCCAGCCGGGCAAGCTCTATGAGGCGGTAATCCGGGCGCTGGACGGCCCTATTCCTTCTCCGTCCGCAGCCCCGCGATAAAGGCCTCGCAGTCCTTTGCCCGCATGAGCTTCGGCACGGGATACAGGGGATTGGCCTCCCTCAGCGCGCGGGCGGCGATGGTGGGGATATCCTCCTCCCGGATACAGTCGAAGCCGGCGGGAATGCCCATGCGCGCGTTCATGGCGCGCATCTCCGCGATAAACGCGTTCGCCTTTTCCGCGTCGCCGCGCTCTTCCCGCGCGATACCGGCGGCATCGGCCAGCAGGGCCAGACGCTTGTGGGCGCTTTCGCCGAAATAGTCCAGCATATGGGGCAAAATCACCGCGTTGGCCAAACCGTGGGGCACGTTATAAAGGCCGCCCAGGGCGTGGGCGATGGCGTGCACGTAGCCCACATAGGCGCGGGTAAAGGCCAGACCCGCGTCAAAAGCCGCGCGGAGCATGGCCTCGCGGGCCGGCAGATTTTTACCGTCGGCATAAACGGTTTCGATATGGGCGAAGACCGCCTCCGTCGCGCTGAGGGCCCAGGCCTCCGTCCGGCGGGTATTGCTGCGGCCGATGAAGGCCTCCACCGCGTGGGTCAGGGCGTCCATTCCGGTGGTGGAGGTGATGTGCGGCGGCAGGCCCACCGTCAGCTCCGGGTCCAGCACCGCGCAGCGCGGGCGCAGGCTCGGGTCATTGATCGGGAATTTCTCATGGGTTTCGCCGTCGGTGATCACGGCGGCAATGGTGACCTCGGAGCCCGTGCCCGCCGTGGTGGGAATCGCGTAAAGCGGCGGCAGCTTTCGAAGCACACCGAACAGACCCCGCATTTTTTGCACCGGCTTGCCGGGCCGGACCACCCGCGCGCCCGTGACCTTGGCACAGTCCATGGGCGAGCCCCCGCCAAAGGCGATGATTCCTTCGCAGCGCTCGCTGAGGTACAGCGCCCGGGCCTGCTCCACGTTTTCGATGGTGGGGTTCGCGCAGGTATCCGCATAGACCGCGACAGCGATGCCCAGCGCGTCCAGCTCTGTCAGCAGCGCGTCCAGCAGCCCGAGCTTCCTCAGGTTTTGGTCGGTGACCACCAGAATTTTTTTCAGCCCATGGCTCTTGATGAGCTTCGGAAGCTCTTTTACGCTGCCCGGACCCTGCAGCAGCTCCGGCGGGCTCCAGTTCAGAAAAAGGACGGCAAACTTCAAAAACAGCTGATAGGCGCGGCAGTACAGCGCGTAAAACATAAGACGGCCCCCTTAAAAATTTTCGATACCATTATATCACAGAAAAAACAGTTGCGCAAGCTCGGATTATTTGGTATACTAGAGATAATCATGAGATAGATGAACATGAGATAGATCAATCATACTGATTCTTCGTTTGTTTGTGGATTCGTCCAAGAGGAGGCTCTGTCATGAAAACACACACCCGCATTGGAATCGTCTTTTGCTGTGCCATCGTTTTGCTGGCGCTGGCGGCGGGCTGCGCACCCGGGAACACCGTGGAGCCCAGCACCGACGAATACGGCGAGCCCATCGAAACGGAAATCGAAACCGAAAGCGAAAGCTTTATTCTGCCGCCGCGGCTTCCGGACGCGGAGGTCTTAACCAACATCAACGGCGAGCCGCTGACCAATGAGGCGGGCGTGACCATGACCGCGGCGCGCTCCGGCCCAACCTATGCCACCGAGGAATTCCCCACAGGCTCGGCCCTCGCGGTCAACAACTGGAGCGCGCTGCCGAAGCTGAACCCGCAGCGGCCTTACGACCTCTATAACCCCGGCGACCCCGCGCTCAACGCCGAGCCGCGCAAGGTCGGCGCGGTGGAGACCGGGCGCGTAGCCTGGCCGGTGGGCCGGCTGCCGCAAAAGCTGCCGGCGGCGGCGGCTTATATCGATAAGTTCATTGAACAGAGCTCGCCCGGGCTGTCCCGGCAGACCATCTGCGTCACGGAAATGCCTTACCTGGTTTTCCGGGCCTATGTGGACAGGCTGCGCGAGGCGGGCTTTGTCTCGGAGGTAGAAGCGCTGCCGACAACGCCGCCGGGCGACAGCGGCGCGGTCTTCACCGCCGCGCTGGACGACAGCATTGAACTGCGCATCGTCTGGCGCCCGGATAGCTCCCCCTACTTTGAGGAGAATTTTCGCTTGACCGTGGAAAGCCAATAACCCGGCATTTGAAATCCGGCATTTAAAATTCAGTATTCGAAAATGAGCATTCGAAAATGAGCATTCGAAAGGAAACCATTCTATTGAACGTATACGATTTTGACAACACCCTTTATGACGGCGAAAGCGGCGTTCACATGTTTTTTTATTACCTGAAAAAAAAGCCGTCCTTTATCCGCTTCGCGCCGACAGTCGCCATCGGCATGGTTCAATACAAGATGCACCTGATCAAGCTGGAGGACGTGCTGCGGAAATACGCCGGCATTGTGGAGTACTTCATCGGCGAGGTGGTGGACTTCAACCGGGATTCAAAAATCTTTTGGGATAAGCGGGAGGACAGGCTCCACGGCTTTTATAAGCTGCTTCAGCGGCCTGACGACCTGGTGGTCTCCGCCAGCCCCGAGCAGTCCCTGGAGGAGGCCTGCGGGCGGCTGGGCATCAAGCGCTGGATTGGCACGGTGGTTAACGAGGAGACGAAAACCCTGGATTTCATTAACTTCCGCGAGAACAAGGTCAAGGCCTTTCTGGAGCGCTGCCCGGGGGAGCGTATCCAGCATTTTTATACCGACTCCATGAATGACAAGCCCCTGATGGACCTGGCGGAGCACGTGTTCCTGGTCAAAAAGGGAAGGGTTGTCAAGCAGCTGAAATGATCCGCTCGGCTGCAAAACCAATAACAAGCATTAAAACAAAGAAGAACCGCAGAATGCTCCGCGGTTCTTCTTGCTTTATTCATTTTTTTGTTTTATTCATATGCTTGCGGGATTCCCGCACCTAATACAATACTATATCACAAAATGAATTATAAGTCTAGTATTTTTTTCAGGGGCGCGCTATAAGGGGCGCGCTATAATTATGCCTGTAAAACGTTTTACCAAATTTCATAAAAGGAGTTGAGGCATATGACTGACCGCACATGGCGAATTGTGGCAGGCAAGGTACTGCGTGGACAGCTACATGAAAGGTCTCCTGCTGCGGTTGATGGAAATCCACGCGCGGGTCAAAAACGGAATGGCGTATGACACATGGTGGGATGGCCGGTTCATCGACAGCTGGGCGGAGGAACAGGCGCTCAGCGAGTTGAAAAACGCCTTCGCGCACTATGACCCCGCGGATGTTTTGCGCGCCCTGCGTGTGACCATGCGCCTGTTTCAACGCCTGGCGCTGGAAATTGCCGGGGCGCTGGGGTACGCGTATCCCCATGCCGCCGAAAAAAGCGCGGTTGCCTGGCTTGATCTCAAAGCCGGAATGGTCAACTGAGCTCCTGGCCGGCGATTTTTAACCCATCCTCCCCCGCGGTCACCTGATACTTCCCGCCGGGGCGCATCCGGCCATCCAGAAGACTTTCGCTCAGCCAATCCTCCACCTGAGTCTGAATTGCCCGGCGCAGAGGCCGCGCGCCATAGATGGGGTCAAAGCCCGCGTCGGCCATGCGCTGGGCCACGGCCTCGTCGAAGGTCACCTCCACCTCCCGCTCCCGCACGCGCAGCGCCACCTGGTCCAGCATGCGCCGGGCAATCCGCTGAATCTGCTCCCGGCTGAGCTGGTGGAAGACGATGATGTCGTCGATGCGGTTGAGGAACTCCGGCCGCAGGGTCTTCTTGAGCTCGGCCATCACCGCGTCCTGGATGCGCCGCTGGTCGGCCAGGCCGCCCTGTTCGGCCTCCGCCGCGAAGCCGATGCCGCCGGCCTGTTTCGTGATTTGCTTGGCCCCCAGGTTGGAGGTCATGATGATCACGCAGTTCCTGCAGTCCACCGTGCGGCCCTGGGCGTCGGTGATCCTGCCGTCCTCCAGCATTTGCAGCAGGATATGAAAGACCTCCGGATGCGCTTTTTCGATCTCGTCGAAGAGCACCACGCTGTAGGGCCTGCGGCGGATCTGCTCCGTGAGCTGCCCGCCCTCGTCGTAGCCCACGTAGCCGGGGGGCGAGCCCACCAGGCGCGACACCGTGTGCTTTTCCATATATTCCGACATATCCAGGCGCACCATGGCGGTTTCGCTGCCGAACAGGGAGGCCGCCAGGGCCTTGCACAGCTCGGTCTTCCCCACGCCGGTGGGCCCGAGGAAGAGAAATGAGCCCGTGGGCCGTTTGGGATCCTTCAGGCCCGCGCGGCCCCTGCGGACCGCCTTCGCCACCGCGCGCACGGCCTCGTCCTGGCCCACAATGCGCTGATGCAGCTCCTGCTCCATGTGGAGCAGGCGTTCGCTTTCCTCCTGGGTCAGCTGCGTGGCCGGGATACCCGTCCACTGGGATACGATCTGGGCGATCTCCTCCGCCGTGACCTCGTCCGTATGGCTGCCGTTCTGCTCCTGCCATTGCTCTTTCGCCTGCTCGAGCTCCTGCCTGATTTTTTTCTCCTCGTCGCGCAGCTCCGCCGCGCGCGCAAAATCCTCCACCTGGGCGGCGGCGTTTTTCTCGTCCTCCAATTGCCTGACGCGGTCCTCCAGCTCCTTCACGCCGTCGGGGGCCGTGAAGGCCCGCAGGCGCACGCGGGAGGCCGCCTCGTCCACCAGGTCGATGGCCTTATCCGGCAGCCAGCGGTCGCCGATATACCGCGCCGACAGCTTGACCGCCGAGGCCATCGCCTCTTCGGATATTCTGATCTTATGGTGCGCCTCGTATTTGTCCCGCAGGCCCCGCAGAATCTCCAGGGTTTCCTCCTCGCTGGGCTCCTCCACCATCACGGGCTGGAAACGGCGGGCCAGCGCGGCGTCTTTCTCAATATGCTTGCGGTATTCGTCCAGGGTGGTCGCGCCGATGACCTGCAAATCCCCACGGGCCAGGGAGGGCTTCAGGATATTCGCGGCGTCGGTGGCGCCCTCGGCGGCGCCCGCGCCAATGAGCGTGTGCAGCTCGTCGATGAACAGAATCACGTTTTTGGCCTTGAGCACCTCATCCACAGCGGATTTGATGCGCTCCTCAAAATCGCCGCGATATTTTGTGCCGGCCACCATGCCCGTCAAATCCAGGTTAAAAACCCGCTTGCTCCGCAGCAGCTCCGGCACCTCGCCGGAGGCGATGCGCAAAGCAAGGCCCTCGGCCACGGCGGTTTTACCCACGCCCGGCTCTCCGATGAGCACGGGATTGTTCTTCGTGCGGCGGCAGAGAATCTGCATGACCCGGGCGATTTCGGTGTCCCGCCCGATCACGGGGTCGATGCGCTGCTCCGAGGCCATCTGGGTCAGGTCGCGGCCGAATTGGTCCAGGGTGGGGGTGGCGCTTTCCCCCGCAGCCCGGCTTGCGCCGGATTCTCCATCCTTGCCGCCCTTCATGGCGCGGCTGAGATCCGCGAGGAGCTCCTGGGGCGAGACGCCCTGGGCGCTGACCAGGGTGTTGGCGGCGCTGCCCCGCTCCTGAAGCAGGGCCAGGAGCAGGTGCTCCGTGCCCACGATAGAGCCGCCCGCCCGGGCCATGAGCAGGGCCTCCTCCAGCACGTGCTTGGTGCGGGGGGTGAAGTCGCTGGGGGAAAGCACGGTGGGGGTACCCACGTTATAGTGGCTGCGAATGGCGTCCTCAATGCGCTTTTCGCTGATTTTACGGCCCGTGAGCACGGTATGCGCCACCCCGCCGCCCTGCCGCAGCAGGCCCAGCAGGATATGCTCGCTGCCGATGAAGGTATGGCCAAGATCCTCCGCGCTTTGTATGGCGAAATTCATGGCCTGCATGGCTTTTTCGGTGAAGCCTTTAAAATGATAGGATGACATGGAAAACACCACGTTTCTAGATTTTAGATTTTAGACATTAGATTTTAGATATTAGATTTCTTGCGAAATGGGTTGCTTTTTGCCGGTGGGCGACCGCAGGTCGCCCCTACTATGAATTCTGCCTCAGTTTGAGATCAGTCCATCGCGAAGGATCATCGTAGGGGCGCACTGTGTGCGCCCGCTGGGAACCAATATCAATTCGCGTTTTAGACTTTAGATAAAATGTGATTTCGTATGAGCTCCGCGCGTTTGGCGTCGCGCTTTTCCGCGTCCAGGGGCGGGGCCTCTGTCAAGCTGAGGGTGGCGGGCTGGGTCAGGGTCATGAGATGGCTGAGCGTTTCCGCCGGCAGGGGGAGCAGCCCCCGCGCGGCGCCCATGCGCGCCAACGACAGCAGGTGAATCGCCTCGCGGCTCTCCATGCGCCGGGCGTTTTGCAAAATCCCCCAGGCGCGCCAGATCTGGTCCTCCAGCTGGGGCTGCCGCAGGCATTCCGCCGCCGCGCGGCGCTCCTGCTCGGCAATTTGCATGGTGATGGCCTGCAGGTTTTCCAGGGCGGCGCTCTCCTCCAGACCCAGGGTCACCTGGTTGCTTAGTTGATACAGCGCGCCCTCGGCCTCGCTGCCCTCGCCGAAGGCCCCGCGCATCGTCAGGCCCAGCTTGGCGATGCTTTCGCTCAGCCGCGCCGCGCGCCCCAGGCTGCTCAGGCCCGGCAGGTGCAGCATCACGCTGGCCCGCATGGCGGTGCCCAAATTCGTGGGGCACTGGGTGAGATAGCCCAGATTCTCATCGAAGGCGTAGGGGAGCCCGCGGCCCAGCGCGTCGTCAATCTGGTCCGCCGCGTCATAGGCCGGCCGCAGGGCAAGCCCGGCGCGCAGCACTTGAATCCGGATATGGTCCTCCTCGCAGAGCATGACGCTGACGTCCTCGTCCCCGGAAAGCAGCAGACCGCTGCCGGGAATGCCCGCGGCGAACTCCGGGCTGATCAGCCGCCGCTCCGCCAGGGAGAAGGCCTCCAGCCGGGGAAGCCGCGCCATATCGATGTAATTCAATTCGCTATTCTGGACGGCGTCCCGCACCCGCTGTGTGACGCGCTGCTTTCCCTGGGCGTCCAGCCGGGAGGGAAACGGCGCGTCGGCGAGATTGCGCGCCAGCCGCACGCGGGTGCTCAGCACCACGTCGCTCTGGTCGCCCTTCGCGGCGAACCATTTTGTATGGCCTGTATTCTTATTGTCTTTATTTGCATGGCCGGTATTCTCATTGTTTTTATTCGCGTTGTTTTCGTTGGTCATGCTTCTCCGCCCCCTTCCTCCAGCCTGCGGATCTCGTCGCGCAGCCGCGCGGCCTCCTCGTAGCGCTCCTCCCGCACAGCGGCCCCGATGGCCTCCCGCAGCTGTTCGAGCTCCCGCTCGGTCCGTCTGCGCCGCGCGGCCTGTGGATCCTCCGCCGGGCGCTTGCCGTTATGCTTCAGCTCGCCGTGCACCCGCCGCAGGGTGGGCTGCAGCTGATCATAAAAAGCTTCGTAACAGCGCGCGCAGCCCATACGGCCCTCCTGCGCGATCTCCCGCAGGGAGCTCCCGCAAAATTCGCAGCGGCCCGCGGCCGCCCGGGGAACGGCCTGCTCCTGCGCGGCAAAATGGTTCCCGAGCAGGCCCGAAAACAGATCCAGCAGCTGCATGCCGGGGCTTGTAAGCGCGCTCGCCGCGCCGCCGGCGCGGGCGCATTCCGCGCACAGATAATGGTCCTCCGCTGTGCCGCCGGTCACCCGGCGGATATGTGTGGTCGCCTCCCGCTGGCGGCATTGCTCACATAACATGACATTCGCCTCCTTTATATATTACCGCAGCCGGTCCTGCATCGCCAGCAGCAGCTGCTTGAACACCGCCGCGCGCAGCTGATCCCGCGTGGCCGCGTTCATACCGCGCAGGGCCGTGTCAGAGGTCGCCGCGCGGAACAGGGCCGCGGCCTCCCCGCCGATAAAATCACGGTCCGCCAAATTCATAATATGCGCGTGACAGGTTGTTTCATCAATCCTTTCGCCGATATGGCCCAGCAGCTGCGGCAGCGCCGTGCCGCTTTCCATGCGCACCCGCCGGATGCGGATATAGCCGCCGCCGCCCCGCCTGCTTTCCACAATGTAGCCCAGCTCCGGCGGAAAGCGGGAGGCGATGACATAGTTGATCTGGCTGGGTACACAGCCCACCTGTTGTGCCAGCAGGTTCCGCTGGATCTCCGCGCCGCCGGTCTGCTCCATCATCTCCAGAATCATCTCCGCGATCATGCCGCTGACGCTCACGCGCCCACCTCCTTTTCTTGATTTTGACTTACTTTGACCTTGGCTTATTTTATCACGAAGAGAAGCGCTTTGTCAAGAGAATTTTTGATCTTTGCTGATCTTTTAACAGATCAGTCATATTTTGGGCTTGTTCCCTGAGAGCTATGCAAAAACAGCGCATTCACCCGAAGGCGATGCGCTGTGACAAGATTTTTTTTCTTTCCCAAAAAGATTTTCTTTCCCAAAAGATTTTTATTTTTATAACAAGAATTTTTCTCTTTACAATACAGAACAATTGTGCTATAATAAGAACGTATATTCGAACTGCAAAGAGGGGATTCGCTATGGACCTCATGGAAAAGCTGGAATATTTAGTCAACGGCGCGAAGTATGACGCCGCCTGCACCTCCTCCGGCGCGGAGCGCGCGCCCACGGGAGGCGGCATTGGCAGCGCTATGGCCAGCGGCTGCTGCCACAGCTTCTCGGCGGATGGCCGCTGCATCTCGCTGCTGAAGGTGCTTATGACCAACAGCTGTATCTACGACTGCAAATACTGCGTCAATCGCAGGAGCAACGACGTGCCGCGTCTCAGCTTCACGCCGGAGGAGCTGGCGGAGCTCACCATCCAGTTTTACCGCCGGAATTATATTGAGGGGCTGTTTTTGTCCAGCGGCGTGCTCAAAAGCCCGGACGATACCATGGAGCGCATGATCCATACCCTGGATATCCTGCGCAACCGGTACCGCTTCAACGGCTATATCCATGCCAAGACGATACCCGGGGCCTCCCCGGAGCTGACCTGGCGGATGGGGCTGCTGGCCGACCGGATCAGCGTCAACATTGAGTTCCCCAGCGAGCAAAGCCTGCGTCTGCTGGCGCCGGACAAGACGAAGCGGTCTATCCTGGAGCCCATGGGGATGATCCGCGAGTCCGTGAAATCCACAAGCGAACAGGCGCTGCAGCTGCTGGCTCCGGCGCACCGCCTGCCCGCCGCGCGGCGCAGCGCGCCGCGCTTTGCCGCCGCCGGGCAGGCCACCCAGATGATCGTGGGGGCTTCCCCCGAAAGCGACCTTCAGATCATCAAGCTGGCGCAGGGGCTATATCAAAAATATGAGCTCAGGCGGGTGTTCTATTCCGCCTATATTCCCGCCGTGGAGGACAGCCTGCTGCCCGCCTTGGATGTCAAGCCGCCCCTGCTGCGGGAGCACCGGCTGTATCAGGCGGATTTTCTGATGCGGCAGTATCATTTCACGGCGGACGAGATTTTGAGCGACGCCGCGCCGAATTTTAACCCCTACCTGGACCCCAAATGCAACTGGGCGCTGCACAATCCGCACCGTTTTCCGGTGGATGTCCATCGGGCGGCGCTGGAGGAGCTGCTCCGCGTGCCGGGGATCGGCCCCCGCAGCGCGCGGCGCATTGTGGCGGAGCGGCGGGGCGGCCGGTTGGATTTCGCGGCCCTCAAGCGCATGGGCGTGGTGCTCAAGCGGGCGCAGTATTTCATTTTGACCGCGGATTTTCCCCGTGGCATGCGCCTGCCCGGCGAAGCCGTCGCCCGGGCCCTGATCGACCCGAAGGTCTTCAGCTTCGGCATGGAGCAACTGAGCCTGTTCGCTCCCGAGGCCCTGGGCGGGCTTCCCGGCGCGGGGGATGTGAAGCGGCTGGGCGAGGCCGGGGAGGAGGCGGTAAGGCTGCTGGCGGCGCGCGTGAAAACAGCCTGAGCAGTTATTTTTTCTCGCCGCATTCTTGCTCGCGTCCGGTTTTGAAGACATAGCGGGAGCTGTCGCCATTCATGATTTCCAGGAGCTCTTTTCTGTCCTCGTAAAGCAGGGAGAAAAAATCTTTCGTGAACAGAGCATCGTATTGCTTGTAGTTGTTGAATAATCTAATCAATTCTTCCCGCGTGCTTTTTATCTCCTTGTTCTTCAGCAGCGCAATGGACTGCTCCAGGCAGATCGTCAGGTAATCCTTCAGCTCATCCAGCACGGCGATAGGGAAGCAGGTTCTGTGAAGGGCCTTACGGCGCGGCGCGGGGGCTTCTATGTATTCATTCCGGAGCTTCGCGACATCGCCGAGAAAACGCTTCATCTCTTCATCGAAGTCGGCAAACTCTTCTTCGTTCGCGTCCAGGGAGTCCCAGCCTTTCATTTTGTCCGCGCAGTTGTTGCACGCGGAATACACCAAAACGATGCGCTGCAAAACAAGCATGCCCTGCAGCAGCGCGGGCGCCTGTTTTTTGTTGGACTCATCAGACTCGGAGTTCATCAGAATATGGAACTTTCGCAGCTCTTTTTCGAAAACCTGCAGATATCTCGAAAAAGACAGGCGCAGCGAAAAAATCATCATCAAATCCGCGTAGCACTCTTTGAATAAATACGCGAGATCCTCAACGATTGTATCATATTTCAGCTGATACATGCCCGCGATAAGCGTATTGGACTTTCGCTCCACATAGGCGGCCGCGTCCTCCAGGCTCCGGCCGGGCGCGTAGGGCAAAAGTGCTTTCGCGGTTTCTTGCCGTATGCGGCCATCCTGCAGAAAGCGCATCAGCACTTTTTTCGCGGTGACCTTTATATCCTCCTGAAAAAAGGTGCCGTCCCCAAGCTTTCCGAAGGCCTCGTTGAAGCAGAGGGCAAGGTCGTTGTGCAGCCTTGTGGTCAGCCAAAGGTCCAGCTCCGCGGGGAGCTCGAACCAGTTGCTCAAAACAATGCCCAGGCATTCGACAAAGCTTTCGAAGCGCAGATCGCGGTTGCGGATGCTTTCACCGAAAAAGTGAGACGATTCGTGCGTTAACGACGCGATAATAAAGCCCGGCTCGCAAATCGACTCAATGGGCACCTCAAGGTAGTGGAGAAAGGTATCTCTGTAAAAGCCCTTGAACAAGGCGATCGTTTTCACGCTGCGGCAGGGCATCGGCGTGAGAACATAGGGGACGACCGGCGGAACGCTGTCTTTGTCCATGGAGGAGAGAAACTTGGATACCTTCCGGAAGAAGGCCCCGCAAAACTCAATCACGCCGGTGGACATGTTATAGCGGGGGAATTTATAGTCCGTGGATTGCACGATGCTGCACTCGGCGCGGATGATGTGGTCGGCAAGGTGCTCCAGGTTTTCCACAAACACGTTGATGTCATGGGTTTTGCGGACGATATAGGCCTTTGAAAAATCGATGTTTTCCACGTCCTCCGGCATATTCGCCGGGTCAAGATGGAAGCGCAGCCATTCATAAAAAAACGCCAGGCTGTGCAGCAGCAGATAGCACACGTTGTCGAACACGCAGCTTTCGCTCATGTTCACGATCCAGTTCAGCTGCCCGGTCAGCTGCTCGACCCAATTCGGTTTTCCGGGAATCAGATTCTTATTTTCCGTGAGCAGGGTCTTGAATTTATCCGCCAGGCGCTGGCATGCTTCCGCGAGCGGGGAGGAGGGATAGGACGGGACCTTTTCCAGCTTCGTATCGTCGTCTATGCCGATTTGCGTATGAATGCCCTCGATGCTTGTCATCGACTCTGCCTGCAGCAGCTGGAACAGCTGCTGATAGAACTGAAAAATGTGTACCGGCTTGATTTTGCGCATAATGCCCAGAAGGTCGTCCGTGCCAAGCACAAAAAAGAATTCGGCATCCTTGTCCCAGTTCTCGCCGATCACTGTTTTCAGCCGGTTGGTCAGCTCATTTTTGAGCCGCACCAAATGGGGGTAGGACTTTGAGGTGACGCGGATATCCATGACGGGCAGCCTGTCGGTATCGTCCAGGGTATCGTTTTCGACATCCTTCAGCTGCTCGAAACGCTTTACCGGCAGCCCGCAAACGGTCTCCGTGAAGCCGATGGTCCCGTTGCCCGATTGATAAAACATCTGCAGCGCCTTGAGCACCGGGGTCATTTTGCTGGAACGCCACAGGATGACAAAGTCGCAGATTTCCAGGGAATGATACACAATAGCCTGAAAGAACGGGTATACCTCCTGCGCATCTTTCAGCTGACTGCGCAGCTCTTCCAGGGCTGAGGCCTGCTCCTCCGGAGAACAGTTGCTATTGCGCAGATACAGGCTGGTGATGAAAAAGAAATTGCAGCGCTGCGGGTTATTTTCGCTGAAATCCCAGAAAGAACGAATCTCCTCCGGCTCCTCAGACCTGTCGGACACAATGTAGGACGGATGGAAAAAGTGGCTTTTCTTATAGTTTTGCTTCAGCGTTATCTCGCGGTTTTCTTTGCTGATCTGTTGCAGGGCATCCCCTTCCAGGGAATAGAGATAAAACGTATCGTATGTTCCCAGCGATATAAAAGCCTCCAGCCCCTTTTTTTCTTTCAAAAATTGGGGGATGGAGTCCTGTTTGGTGATATCCTGCTTCAGCGTGGTTTTGCAAAAAAGCAAGCTGCGGATGTCCTGGGGCTTCCTGGACCGGTCATTCGTCATGATCTATCGTTCCTTTCGCTGCGGTTTTCATTCCCCGCGGTCTTTATCGCGTTCGCATGGGTCCTATGATCCCGTTCGCGAGAGCCACCCCTTCCTGTGCGTAACGGAAGAAATCCTCGCTGCCGTGTTCGCCGCGTTCCACCGCCTCCGGTGATTTTGTTTCCGGATTGTGCGTACAGGGCATTTCTTTGCAGCCCCAGTTCCGGCACCACCAGTGCCCGCACGTTTGTTGGTCGCAACTGATCGCGCAGGGCGCGATGCGATAGCATGTATCAATCGTGACCGGATGAGTGTCGTGCTTTGCCATATTGGCAATGCGGAACCCGAATCGAAAATAAGCGTCCTGCAGAACATTCTCCGGGGGCACATAAAAATGCTCGGAACGAATATAGCAGCCGATCAAAGAAAGCAAAAAGTTTTTATCACCTGTGCTGCGCGCACGCCCCTCCGTCCATTCCTTACACGTCAGCACTTTATTCAACCAATCAACGCAATCCTGCTCTGACTGGTTTGTCTTGAAAATATGTTCGGCAAGCTTTGCGCACATGAGTTGTTGATCCGGTGTCATTCTTCGTCTTCTCCTTCCATTGTTTCTGGAAAGACCTTCTTCGTCACGTAATGCACCAGCCGCGCGTATAGAAAGACCAAAACCAGCAGCCCGGCGCCAAGGAGCAGCATAGGGTCTTTGAAACGAGTGGAACCGCGGAAGGCAAAGCACAGCTCCGTGAAAGTGAGGGCGAAGGAAACGGTGCTGGCGATGGCGTAGAGAACGATCAAAGCTTTCTCCTTGGGGAGCTTCTTCAATTTGGCAAAGCAACCCCAAAAAATCTTCCGGTCAAAGAATGTGCCGAAGATAATGCCCAGCAGGGCCAGCAGGTATGTTCCGCGTTCCTTGAGATCCTTAAGAAAACCATCGAAGCTCCCGGAGCTGAACGCGAAAGCGCCGTCCGGCAGCTCCGCACAGCGTATATAAATGAAAAAGCCCGCCGCCAAACACAGCAAAAAGACTATCAGCACAAAAAAAAGCCACCAAACGCTTTCTAGCGTTATCTTCTTTCCCCCCATGCGCCTCTCCTTATTATTTTTTCTTTTCTTTCCAATTTTTCTTTAGATGGTAAAATTTACTAAAAATTTTTTTGAGTATTTTTTTACGCCACGAGTCGTCCAACTCATTTTCGTTGGCACAACATAGTGGCGCAAATCTTTGATGGCGGTGTATTAAGCCTGCCGAATTTTCTCTCTGAACTGCCGGCGTTCCTCACGTGAGTCTCTCAAAAGCGCAAAAAGCGGCTTCCCGCCCTCTGGCTCGCCCGAATCGGCGGAGAGGATACTCCTCCAGGCGGCGGACAGGGTCGAAAACAGAGAAAAGTAAGATCTGTCGCGGTGACCCGTACCGCTTTCGTCATACACGGGGTCGCTGATCCCGCAGGCGGAGGATGCGTCATGCCAAAGAACCCATGAATACATTTCGCGCTCAAGGTCCGCTGATCTAATTTTAATGTTCATACGAACCTCCGAATCAATGATTGCTTGGCTCACGTTTTTCATTCCTTTTCTTTCTTAAGAATGCACACGATAGATCCTTGCATATACACAATATAATATGCAACAAATCTTTGAAATGATACATTCAACTTACTTTAATCATATCTTACCACTTCACAGGAAGAATGTCAAGTATTTCCACAGATATTTCTGCTTCAATGATTTCCGCGCAAATCTTGTGAATTTTATGCACAATAGACAAAGATAAGAAATACACCGCTGTCTAAGGCAGAAGCGCCCGGGCGGCCCGCTCAATCTCGTCGGGGCGGATTGCGGCGGCGTAAATGCCGTCCAGGGCGGCGCGGGCCTGCTCGGCGGCGTTTTGGGCCTGGTAGGCCTCGGCAAGCAGCTCCCGCAGGGTGCGGCGGCAAAAGCTCAGCCGGCAGCGGTGCTCCCGCAGCGCGTCCTTTTGCAGGAAGCGCGTGGCCAGAATCCGCTGCGCGCCCTCGAATTCGATGGGGTGCCGGCGGTTCGCGGTGACGCAGGCCAGGTTCAGCCCGGGCAGCAGCAGATGCTCCGGCGGCCCGGAGGGGTCCAGCAGGCAGGGGCAGCTGATCAGATCGGCGCCGCAGCCCAGGGCATAGGCGCGGATGAGGCTCCACAGAAAGGGCGAGGAAACACCGTAGTCGTCCTCGAGCACGACGGCTTTTCCGCCTGCCGCGTTAAGCCCGCTGCGGCGCAGCAGCAGGCCCTGCCCTGTGGCCGCCGTTAGAAAGCGCCGCCGTTCCAGCCCGATGTGGCCGCTGGGCGGGGGGATCCGGAGCGTGGCGAAGCGGGAGGCGAAGCGTTCGATTTTCGCGTGGTCCACGGTTTCTCCCGCCACAAAGCTCATGTCCCGCTTGATGGCCCGGGCCGCGCGCATGAAGCGCTCCGCCCGCCGCAGCTCCCGCTGCCAGGTGTCGTTCCAATGCCGCAGCTCCTCTCCGTGCTCCCGCAGCGCGGCGTTGTCGCGGCAGCGGTCCAGCGAGAGCAGCTCGCCGTCCACGCCGGGCAGCCGCGGCTCCAGGGCGTAGGGCGCGTCCGCGCACAGCAGGCACAGCTTTTCGGAGGGCAGCCGCAGCGCGTATGGCCGCTCCTGTCCGGGGGCGTCCCAAAAAAGCTCCGCCTCCAGGCCCCGGGATTCCGCCAGCAGCGCCGTTTGCCGCAGCAGCGCTCCCACCGCGCCGCCCTGGCCGTTTTTCACCAGAACGATCCGCCAGCCCTCCCCCGGCCTGCATAAGCTGTTCAGATAAGAAACGCAGCCCTCCGCCGTGTTTGACCGGAGGAACAGACTATGTTCCACGCTTTGTGCCACGCGCCTCCCCCTTCCTGTCCCCGCGGGAATTCATCCCTGCCCTATTGTATGCAGACCCGGCTTGGATGGTTTCCTGAAACGGAGCCGGCCAAATTGTTCATTGTTAATCGTTCATTGTTCATTGATAAAGCGGCAGAGCGTATCAAAAGCCCTGCCGCCGTACATCCTGTTATGAATTAGGGACAACGAATATGTTTGCCGCGCTAGCCCAGCCGGACCAGCGTCAGCTGCGCGCGGGCGACATGCACCGCCGCGTTCCCCCCCGCCGGGGCCAGCAGCCGCAGGCTGATCCGGTCGCCCTCACTCAGCCAGATGACCTGCTGCCCGGAATAATAGTCTCCGGCGAGCTCCTCGGCCAGCTGTATGTTTCCCCGGTTACAGCCGAGATGCAGCCCCGCCGCGCCCTCCCGTTTGCCGAAGCCGCTTTCCCATTGGATGAGGTAGTAGCCGTCCTCCGGAACCAGCGCCGCCCCTCCGGCGAGCTTCAAGCCGCCGCTGGCGCGCTGGGCCTCGAGGGGGAATTCGCAAGGGCTATCAGAAACCGCGCAGTCGAAGTCTTGCGCGAAGGCCGACAGATGCGTGCGCGTGTTTGCCGGGCTGGCGGGACCGGGCGGTCCCTGCGGGCCGGGCGGGCCCTGCGGCCCCTGGGGCCCCGCCGGGCCTCTCGCGGCGACAGCCTTGCCCTCGCCCATTGCGCTCTGCGCGGCCGCCGTTCCCGCTTGCCCAGAGCGCGGATTTCGCGGCTGCCGGCCGCAGCGGGGGCACTGCCCTTGCGCGGGCCCTTGTTTCAGCTCCATGGGCGATCATCTCCTTTGCTTATCTTATATAAATGTATAGTATTTATATTATTTAAAATATTATATTATTATTATTTTAAATAAGAGAATTTATTTTCTTTTCTCAATGCATTGTATGCGGGAGGCGGGGCAAATGTTCCTGAAAATCCATTGACGCGTGATTTTATGCTTGCAATTCCAGTCCGTTTTTGTTACACTTATAAAAACGAAGACAGGAGACGAATGATGCTGAATTTTGCCTTCCAGATTCCCACAAAAATCTATTTTGGCCGGGACGAGCAGAAAAACATCGGCGCTTATCTCAAGCAATACAATCCCGCGCTGCGAAAGCTTCTGCTCCACTACGGCAGCGACAGAATCAAGCGCTGCGGGCTGTTTGATGAGATTGCCGCGTCCCTTGAGGCGGCGGGCATCGCCTTCGCCGAATTGGGCGGCGTGGTGCCCAACCCCAGAGTCGGCCTCGTGTATGAGGGCGTGGAGCTGTGCCGCCGCGAGGGCGTGGAGCTCATCCTCGCCGTGGGCGGCGGCAGCGCCATCGATTCCGCCAAGGCCATCGCCTACGGCGCGCTGTATGACGGCGACATCTGGGAGGTCTACCAGAAGGGGATCAACCTGGGAAAGGCCCTGCCTGTGGCGGCAATCCTGACCATTCCGGCTGCCGGGAGCGAATCGAGCAAGTCCAGCGTGATCACAAACGAGGCCCTGGAGCTCAAATACGGCCACAGCGAGGAGGTCGCCAGGCCGGTGCTCAGCGTGGTCAACCCCGCGCTGTTCGCCACCCTGCCCCGGGCGCAGGCGGCCTATGGCATCGCGGACATCATGAGCCACATCTTTGAACGCTATTTCACCAACACGGCGCATACGGACGTCAGCGACGAGCTCTGCGAGGGCGTGCTGCGGGCTGTGATGAGGAATGCCCCCGCCGTGGTCAATGGCCCCGGCGGCTACGACGCCTGGTGCGAGATCGCCTTCGCCGGCAGCCTGGCCCACAACGATCTGCTGGGCCGCGGGCGGGAGGAGGACTGGGCCTGCCACCATATTGAGCATGAGCTCAGCGCGGTGTATGATATCGCCCACGGCGCGGGGCTGGCCGTGCTCACACCCTTCTGGATGACCTATGTATACCAGCGAAACATCCCCATGTTCCTGCAGTTCGCCACAAAGGTGATGGGCGTGGAGATGAACCGCGACGCGGAGCGGGTGATTCTGGAGGCCATTCGCCGCCTGCGTGAATTTTTCAGGCGTCTCGGCCTGCCGGGCACGCTCGGGGAGCTGGGCATCGACGGCTCCCGCCTGGAGGAAATGGCGAAGAAGGCCAACGGCGTCGCCTTCGGCGAGGAGGAGTGGAAGCAGGGCAACTTCGTCACGCTCCCCTGGCAGGAGGTGCTGGAGATCTATCGCATGGCGCTGTAAGCTTGGCACAAAGAAAATATTTTTCGGGAAAGAAGCGAATCCTTCATGGTCTTTTCCAGCCTGCTTTTTCTCTACATTTTCTTTCCGTTGTGTATGCTGCTGTATTTTTTGCGCGGCTCCATCCAATGGCGCAACGGTGTTTTGATTGTGATGTCGCTCCTGTTTTACGCCTGGGGCGAGCCGCTGTATATCCTGTTGATTCTGGCCACGGCCCTGCTCAATCACCATCTGGCCATTCAGATCGAGCAGTCCGGGAAAAACAAAAAAAAGCGCCGCCTGGCCTTCCTGGCGGTCGCGCTGAATCTGGGATTTCTGGGCTTTTTTAAGTATACCGGCTTTTTTGTCGAAACGCTCAACCTGATACCCTGGATCAAGCTGCCCGTGCCGGATATCGCTATGCCCATCGGGATTTCGTTCTACACCTTTCAAATCCTCTCCTATGTGATAGACGTTTACCGGGGGCAGGGGAGGGCGCAGCGCGATTTTATGCGCACGCTGCTCTTTCTCACGCTCTTCCACCAGCTCATGGCGGGGCCCATCATCCGCTATGAGCATGTGGCGGCGGAGCTCGCGGAGCGCCGAACCAGCGCGCGGCAGGTCTGGGCGGGAATCGAGCGCTTCGCGGCGGGGCTGGCGAAAAAGGCCCTTCTGGCCAATACCTGCGGCGAGCTGGCGGATCAGCTGCTCAATCCGGAGGCCTTCGGCTCCCTTTCGGTGCTGGGGGCCTGGCTGGGGATTTTGCTTTTCGCGCTGCAGATCTACTTCGACTTTTCCGCCTACTCTGACATGGCCATCGCCATGGGGAAGATGGTGGGGCTGCACTATCATGAAAATTTCGACTACCCCTATCTCTCGGGCTCAGTGACGGAGTTCTGGCGGCGCTGGCACATGTCTTTGGGCAGCTTTTTCCGGGATTACGTCTACATTCCCCTGGGCGGCAACCGGCGGCATCCATTGCGCAATCTGCTGCTTGTCTGGGCGCTGACCGGTCTCTGGCACGGCGCCAGCTGGAACTTTGTTGTGTGGGGGCTCTATTACTTCGTCTTCATCGCCTTTGAGAAACACGTTCTGGCCAGACTGAAACGAAAGCCGCCCGCGGCGCTGATGCATATCTACACGCTGCTGGCGGTGGTCTTCGGCTGGGTGCTTTTTTACTACACGAATATAGCGGAGGCCTTCGGCCTGTTTGGAAAGCTCTTCGGCATAACGGCTGTGAGCGCCGTTACGCCCGAGGCCGCGCTCACGCTGCAAAACAATGTGTTCTTCCTGATTCTTGCCCTGATCGCCTGTCTGCCGGTGACGAAGCTTTTGCGGCTGCTGGAGTACCGGCTGTCCATGCGGGGCAAATGGGAAAGCCGCGGGGTGTTCGCGCTGAAGTATGCCCTTGTACTGCTGCTGCTGCTGCTGAGCACAGCACAGCTGGCGGGGAACAGCTTCAATCCGTTTATTTATTTTCGGTTTTGAGGGGGGATGTATTTTGAGAAGATTAAACGGAAAGCCGCAACAATTATCAAAAAAAGAAACGCCCGCCTCCCGGCGTCACGCAATCGCCGCTCTCTCCTTCTTCTTCCTTCTCACGGCGGTGGGTGTATTATCCGTCGTCTTAACCAAGCCCAGCTTCTCCGCCCTGGAAAACCGCAGGCTGGAAGCCTTTCCGCGCTTTTCCCTGAGCGCTCTCTTTTTCGGCCATTACCCCGATCACGTGGCCAGCTGGTACGCCGACACCTTTCCCGCGCGGGAAAAGCTTGTGGGCGGGGCCTCCTTTTTGCGGCGCATACGCGGCGTGAACAGCGCCAGCATTCATCTGGGTCTGGGGAGCCTGCAGGATTTTGATGACGACCCCGAACCGCTGGACGAGCCCGGGGAAGGCACAACAAGGCCTGCTCCGGCGCCCGCTGATACGACGCGGGCCGCGGTATCACAGTCAGCCGAGGTGGAAAAAGTGACGGCCCCGCCCGCGCCCGACGAAAAGGGCGAGGTCAGGGCCGGGCTTGTCGTGCTGGGAGACACCGCGCTGGAGCTGTACGGCTTTTCGGCGAAGGACATGACCCGCTACGCGAATCTCGTCAACCGCTTTGCCGAAACCTATGGCATCGACACCAGCGTGCTGGTCACGCCCACCAATATCGAATTCAAGCTCCCGGCGCGGTATAAATCCATGACCAGCGACCAGAAAAAGGCCCTGGAGTTTCTTGACGGAAAGCTGGACGCGAAGATCAACAACGTGCGGGTCTATGACACCATGGCACAGCACAGCGGGGAGTATATCTTCTTCCGCACCGACCACCACTGGACAGGCCTGGGCGCGTATTACGCCTACCTGGAGCTCTGCGAAAGCCGGGGCTTTCGCGCCGCGCCCCTGGAAAGCTACGAAACCTGGGAGCACGCGCCCTTTTTGGGGAGCTTCTACCGCTCCCTGGGCGGCGACGCCAAAATGAAGGCAAACCCCGACACCCTCACGGTCTACCGCGTGGGGGCGCCCTATGAGATGTATTGCTACACCCGGGGGCTGGAAAACAAGCCCGTGCGGGACTATCTCTCCCAGCCGCCGGAGAGCCTGAGGTTTACGGAGGAAAAATACATCGCCTTTTCCGCCGGGGATCCGCCCTACGCGCGCATCGTTACCGAAAACAACACGGGCCGCAGGCTCCTGCTCATCCGGGAATCCTTCGCCGCGGCGATGACCCCCTTCTTGACAGAAAATTACGACGAGATCCATGTCGTCGATTTCCGCTACTACAAAGGCGATATTCACCAGCTCATCCGCGGGGCGGATATCACCGAGGCGCTGTTTCTCAACTACATCAGCGCCGCCGGCTCCCCGGTGCAGATGAACCGGATGGAGCGGATGTTCGGCTGGGAATAAACGCGGGCATTACAGCTCCGCGAAATACTTGATTGTGCGCACCATCTGGCTGGTGTAGCTGTTTTCGTTGTCATACCAGGCGATGACCTGCACCTGGAAGAGGCCGTCAGCGACCTTGGTGACCATGGTCTGGGTGGCGTCGAAGAGGGAGCCGCAGCTGATGCCGATCACGTCGGAGGAGACGATTTCGTCCTCGGTGTAGCCGAAGCTGGCGCTGGCGGCCGCCTTCATGGCGGCGTTGATGCTTTCGGCGGTGACGTTTTCGCCCTTGACCACCGCCACGAGAATCGTGGTGGAGCCGGTGCAGACGGGCACGCGCTGGGCGGAGCCGATGAGCTTTCCGTTCAGCTCGGGAATGACAAGGCCGATGGCCTTCGCGGCGCCGGTGGAATTGGGCACAATGTTCTGCGCGGCGGCGCGGGCGCGGCGGAAATCACCCTTGCGGTGGGGGCCGTCCAGAATCATCTGATCGCCGGTGTAGGCATGCACGGTGGTCATGATGCCGCTTTGAATCGGCGCGTAATCGTTGAGGGTCTTGGCCATGGGGGCCAGGCAGTTGGTGGTGCAGCTGGCGGCGGAGATCACGGTATCCTCAGGGGTGAGGATGTTTTCGTTCACGCTGAAAACCACGGTCTTGGTCTCGCTGTCGGCGGGGGCGGAGACGACGACCTTGCGGGCGCCCGCCGCGATATGCGCGCTGGCCTGGGCCTTCGTGGTGAAAAAGCCCGTGCACTCCAGCACAACGTCCACGCCCAGCGGGCCCCAGGGGAGCTCGGCGGGGTTGGGGTTTTTATAGATGGTGATCTTTTTGCCGTCCACCGTGATGGAATCGTTGTCGCTGGTCACGGTGTGACCGTCGTAACGGCCCTGCGCGGTGTCGTATTTGAGCAGGTGCGCCAGCATGGAGGGGCTGGTCAGGTCGTTGATAGCCACAACCTCATAGCCCGCCGCGCCGAACATTTGACGGAACGCCAGGCGGCCGATCCGTCCAAACCCATTGATCGCTACTTTCACTGCCATGGTAATACCTCCAGAATTCTCTATTGATGTTGTTTGCATAACGCAGATATTGTACCCTGTTTTAGATTCTTTTGCAAGTAAAATCACCCAGATTGATCCGATTCCGTTAAGTTTTGGCAGTTTGAACAAAATCCGATTTCTTATGCCTGAAAAGGCATACTATTTGATATGAGTACACAAACTGCTGACTTCATTGAACCCATGGATGAGCTGCAAAGCGCCTTCCGGGAGCTGATGGCCCTGCCCGCCGGGCCGGAGACCGAGGCCCGCCTGCGGGAGGAGCTGCACGGCCTGATGTCCGCGATTCTTGGCCGGGCGGACTTTAAAGGAAACCCGAAGCTGCGGCATATGCTGCTGGCCTGCCGCCTGCGGCTGCGGCTGCTGCTGCACAGGCTCGCGGCGGCGCAGCCGGAAGCGCGCTTTGCCCCCCAGGCCTGCGAGCTGCGGGAGCTCAGCGAGGACCTCAGCACCGCCGCGGACCTGCTGCTCAGCCCCCTGGGCCGGGTGGTGCTGTTCACGAGCTCTCACAGCGTGGCGGAGGCTGCCTGCGCGCCCCGGGATTTCAGCTGGCTGCTGCTGGAAATGCTCTGCAACGCCGCCTGCCATACCCAGGGCGAGGAGATTCGCGTCACGCTGGATAAGCGCGGCGCCGGCGCCCGCGAAACGCCCTGCCTGCTGCTCAGCGTGGCCAGCGAGGGGCAAATTGAGCTGCCCCGGCTTCACGCCGCCGCCGCGCGGCCCGGCTCCGGGGTTTCGGCCATGCTGCGCACGGCCTGGCTTCACCGGGGCTCCCTGCTGTGGTACGGGGACGAGGCCTGCGTGCGCTGCGTTTTACGGCTCCCGCTGCTGGAGTCCTACGGCTCGCTCCTGCCCGTTTGGGACCCGCCGGATTTCGTGCAGCTGCTCTGTGACCAGCTGTCCCCGGTGTATACAGCCTTTTCGCCCTGCGTAGGTGTGTAGCGTTAGCTGGTGATATTGTACAAATGTTGCCTTCCTTTTTTGTGACATTGCACAAAGAAGGAAGGCCCTGTTTTCGCTTTCTTGGAGCACTTTATGAATCCGCTCCAAAGCCGTTGACTTGCTCGAAAAATGTGCTATAATGATGATATAGATCGCCGGGGCGATCGCCCGAGGACGCTGCTGCCAAACAGTTATGAATATAAAGTGGGAGAGAAGCAATGTATTCCAAAGAAGTAACGGTGCAAAACCATGTGGGCCTGCATGCCCGACCGGCAACGTTTTTTATCCAAAAGGCGAATGAATTCAAGGCCTCTATCTGGGTGGAGCGGGAAGACCGCCGCGTCAACGCGAAGAGCCTGCTGGGCGTGCTTTCGCTGGGCATTGTGGGCGGCACGGACATCCGCATTCTGGCCGGCGGCATGGACGAGGAAAACGCCGTTGAGGAGCTGGTCAAGCTGGTGAACTCCGGCTTTGCGGAGGCCTGAGCGGCAACATAATAAAATAAGAAGCGAATGCCCGCCGACAGGGGAATCGGCGGGCATTCGATATATCATAGCACAGTAAAAGCACAGCAAAGGAGATCGCCGCCATGAACGAACGCCTGCCCGCCCTGCGCAAAAAAGCCATGACGCTCCCCCCGCTGCCCGGCGTCTATCTGATGAAGGACGGCAAGGGGAGGGTCATCTATATCGGCAAGGCGAAGGCGCTCAAAAACCGCGTGAGCAGCTATTTCGGCTCGTCTGCCGGGCATGCTTCGAAGGTGCGCGCCATGGTGGGGCACACGGCGGATTTCGACTACATCGTCACCCAAAGCGAGCATGAGGCACTGGTGCTGGAGTGCTCGCTGATCAAGCAGCACACGCCGAAATACAACATCCTGCTGCGGGACGACAAGGGCTATCGCTGGATCCGCGTGACGAACGAGGTCTGGCCACGGCTCTCCGTCGCCAAGCAGAAGCCGAAAACAGACGACGGCGCGCAGTACCTGGGGCCTTATACCAGCGCCTTCGCGGTGAAGCTTGCGGTGGATGAGGCGCGGGAGGTCTGCCGGCTGCCCCAGTGCGGCAAGCAATTCCCCCGGGATATCGGCAAGGGAAGGCCCTGCCTGCACTACTTCATCGAGAAGTGCGCCGCGCCCTGCGCCGGCAAGCTCAGCCAGGCGGCGTACGCCCAGGCCGTGCGCGAGGCCGTGGATTTTTTGCGGCAGGGGAGCGCGCGGAGCATCCAGGACCTGCGGGAGCGCATGGACCGGGCGGCGGAGGCTCTGGATTTTGAGCAGGCGGCCCGGCTGCGGGATCTGATCAAGGCCATTGAAAGGATCATGGACAAGCAGCATGTGGTCAGCGTATCGGTAGAGGAGCAGGATGTCTTCGCCCTGGCGGCGGAGCGGAGCCAGGCCTGCTGGATGGTGCTGCGCTTTATGGGAGGGAAGCTCCACGACAGCGAGCACTTCCTGCTGGAGCGGCCCGAGGCCCTGCCGGAAGCGCGGCGGGAGCTCCTGGAGAGATATTATGCCATGCGGCAGGACCGCCTTCCCAAACGGATTTTGCTGGACGGCGAAACGGAGGGCGTCGAGCTTTTGGAGCAGTGGCTCAGCGGGCTTGCCGGGCACCGGGTGCGGCTGCAGGTGGCGCGGAAGGGCGAGCCGCTGCGGCTGACGGAGCTGGCGGCGAAAAACGCCCTGGAGCAGCTGGCCCACCGCACCGGCCGGCAGAGCAAAACCATTGCCGCGCTGGAGGAGCTGGCGGGCCTGCTGGGGCTTTCGAGCCCGCCGGAGTACATCGAGGCCTACGACATCTCCCACACAGGCGGAAGCGACAATGTGGCGGGCATGGTGGTTTTTCGCGGCGGGCTGCCCCATAAGGCGGCATACAGGCGCTTTGCCATCAAGGGCTTCGAGGGGCAGGACGACTATGCCTCCATGGCGGAGGTGCTCGGGCGGCGGCTGGCGCGTTATAAAGAAGCGCAAGGCGGCGGCCAGGAGGAGGGCTTTGGCCGCTTGCCGGATCTGATCCTGCTGGACGGCGGCATCGGCCAGGTGCGCGCGGTGGAGCCCGTGCTGCGGCAATACGGGCTTTCGATCCCTCTTTTCGGCATGGTGAAGGACAGCAAGCACAGAACGCGGGCCATTTCGTCCGGGGGAGGAGAGCTTCAGCTCAGCGCCGCGCGGCAGGCCTTCGCGCTGGTGACCGCTATCCAGGACGAGGCGCACCGCTTTGCCGTTACCTATCATCGCCAAAAGCACGGACAGCGCTCCCTGCGGTCCGCGCTGACGGAAATCCCGGGCATCGGCCCGGCCCGGGCGGCGGCGCTGCTCCGGGAATTTAAAACCATGAAGGCGATTCGGGCGGCGGGCGTGGAGGAGCTGAAGGCGGTAAAGGGCATGAATGAAACCGCCGCAAGGGCGGTGAAGGATGGGCTGCGTTAAGAATGGCGTTTTTTGTAGGGGCGGCTTGCAAGCCGCCCGGGGGCAGAAAAATGCGGGCGGCTTGCAAGCCGCCCGGGGGGCAGAAAAAAATGCGGGCGGCTTGCAAGCCGCCCCTACAGGCCCTGCGTAATCTCAAACAGCTCCCTCGCCCGCTCCATTCTGCCCGACAGGTACAGCCAGCCGAAGAGGGCCTCCAGCGCGGTGGCGAGGCTGTATTCCTCCCGGGTGCAGCCGGCGGGCCGGTGCCTGGGCTTGGCGTTGCGGCCCCGGCGGAAGACAGCGGCCTCCTCCGGCGTGAGCAGGGGCTCGGCGCGCAGCGCGGCCACCGCCTGCGCCCGGGCGTTGACCTGTTCGGCGGCCAGTGGCTGCAGCTGCTTCGGCGGGCGGCCGCCTTCCCGCAGCAGGGCTTCCCGCACCAGCAGGTCATAGATGGTGTCGCCCATAAAGGCCAGGGGCAGCGGGCTGAGCAGCCCGGGGCGAAAGCCGTCCGCGTCAAATGGAGATGACATAGAAGCCTCCCGAAATATCAAAAGCATCAAAGAAATAGCGCAAGGCCGGTCAAAGCGGCCGCGGGCAAGTAAAAAATCCGCGCCATGCAAAGTCGCAGGGCGCGGATGCTGGCATTGCGATGCCGGCTCAGCCGAAGAGCGAGCCGAATAAACCGCTGACCGATGCCCAGAGCTTTTCGAAGACGGAATACATCTCCGCAAGCAGGTCGATGATGGCCTGGCCAAGATTCTCGGGAATGTTGAATGCCGCCATGATGTCGCCGATGGCTTTTAAGATGTTGTTCATAAGCAAACCTCTTTTCCGTTCAAGTTTGGCTGCCCCTATATTATAGCAGATTTGCGGTAAAAGTCAAGGGCTTGTGCCAAACTAATAGCTAAAATCCGTGTAATGAATGCGAACGCTGCCGGAGCCCATGTTGTCTCTATAGGTTTTATTGGCAAGTGGAACCTGGATTTCGGTGAGAAGAATCGTTTGATGATAGGTGCAGACCAGGTTCGTGAGCTTGCCCTCGCCGTCCAGCCGGGCCACGAATTTTGTCTGTCTGGTTTCCTCGCTGATGTCGATGGGCTTGAAGATGGAGCCGAGCACGAGGTTGTTGTTGAGCAGCGCGAAAACCTTGTCCGCTGAATTGTGGTCGTAGATGTTGTTGCTGGCGTAGTTGAGTGGGCCCTTGTCGATGGGCGAGCTGCCGGAGACGGGCGCGCTGAGGAGCTTTTGCTGCTGCCGGGTGCTGCCGTCCTTCACGGTGAGGGTGATGATCCAGTCGGAGCCGTCGCGGCTGTAGACGACGTCCTTCATGTCGCTCATTGTCCAGGTGCAGGCCTTGATCATCTGGGTGTTGCTGTCGCCCTTTTGCGCGCTGGAGGTGCGCGTGCCGTTGAGAAGGGCGTCGCTGGTCAGCTTGGCGAGATACTTCGAGGGGTCGCCGAGAAGCGAGCCGATGCCGCCCAGGTTGAGGCCCTCGAGGGTCTCCTCGGTGTAAAGCCAATTGTCCCAGGTGACCGCGTGGCTTTTGATCATGGCGGGCTTTTTGCTGATCACGGTCCTCACGGAATCGTTGAAGGCCGCGAAGGCCTGGTCTTTATTGTTGATGCTGATGGGGTTGGCGAAAACCTGATTGTTGGTGGTGGGCTTCGCGGTCGTTGGCGCCTTGGTCGTTGGCGCTTTGGTTGTCGGCGCTTTGGTTGTGGGGGTCTTCGTTTGGGTCTGCGCGCCGCTGCCCGCCGGGGCCTTCGTGGTGGTGGCGTTGGTGGCGTTGGTCGCGTTGGCGGCCTGGTTATTCTCTGTGGGCTCGTCCGTTTCGCTTTCCGTTTCGGTTTCGGTTTCCGTGCGCGGCTGCGTCTCGCCGGTTTCCCACCAGGGCATGGATTCGGTGGACTCCGCCGTGCTGGATTCGGTCAGCTGCGTCGGCTCCCCGCCGCCGCAGGCCGCCAGCGCCAGCGTCAGGGCCAGCGCCAGGAGCAATATCCATCCTTTTTTCATCAGTGGCTTCATTTTTTTGGAATTCTCCTTTCACCATAGCAGTTTATAGATATTTTGATTTATGAATAAGATATATTTAAAAAATCAAAGGCCGCGCCCATTCCAGACGCGGCCGGGGTTGCGCGGCTGAATTATTCTGCGCCGATGAACCGTGAAACAATGCTGCCGATGAGCGCGAGAAGATCCACGAGGAAATAGCCCACGTTGCGCTCGCCGAAGATCCTGATCAGCTCGGCCTGGAAGTTTTCCAGCCAGGCTGTGACGGCCTCGGTGGTGAGCGTCACCTCAATCCAGACCACCAGCTTCTCGAACAGATCGAACAAAAACTTCTCCAAAAAATTCATCGATTCATACGGAATTTCGGGATCAAACATGATTTGCTCCACCTTTCAAATATTTTCCTGCAAATTCGCGCCACAGAGACATGAACCCTGTATAAGCAAAGTATAGCACAGCTGTCCCGAGATATAATTCTAAATAAGAAATAACAAAGAATATTTTCTTAAAAAATTTGCTCTTTTAGGTGTTATCCGCGTGTTTACAGAAATTGGATATTCGTTTCCCTGACATATACAAATTTAGGGGAAAACACTTGACACTGCTTGGGTAATCTGGTTTAATATTTTTAATGGATCTTTATAGAGAAGAGGCCCTAGCCCATGACCCCAACCCAAATCCTGAAGCAATATTTCGGCTACGATCAGTTCCGCGAAGGTCAGGCTGGGCTCATTGAAGCGCTCACGCATGGCAAAGACGCCCTGGGCGTGATGCCGACCGGCGCGGGGAAATCGCTGTGTTATCAAGTGCCGGCCATGCTTTTGCCCGGCGTGACGCTGGTCATCTCGCCGCTGATTTCCCTCATGCGCGACCAGGTTCAGGCTCTTGTGGCAAACGGAATCCCGGCGGCGTTTATCAATAGCTCGCTCAGCGAAGCGCAATTTAGCCGGGCAATGGAAAACGCCCGTAACGGGCAGTACAAAATTATTTATATCGCCCCGGAACGCCTGTTGGCGCCCTCTATGCTGGACTTGGCTGTGACGCTGCAAATCTCGCTGATCGCCGTGGACGAGGCGCATTGCATCTCGCAGTGGGGGCAGGACTTTAGGCCAAGCTATTTGGATATCCCCCGGTTTGTGGAGCGGCTGCCGGTTCGGCCGGTGCTCGCGAGCTTTACGGCCACGGCTACGCCCCGGGTGCGTGAGGACATTCTCGCGACGCTGAAAATGCATGCGCCTCTCACAACAGTCACTGGCTTTGACCGGCCCAACTTATATTTCGAAGTGAAGCAGCCCAAAGGTAAATACGCGGCGCTTGCGCAATATTTGAGCGAAAACGATGGCAACGGCATTGTCTACTGCGCCACGCGCAAAGAAGTCGAGCGTGTAGCAGAACGGCTCGTCGCGGACGGTTATTCCGCCGCAAGATATCACGCCGGCCTGCCGGAACAGGAACGCAGCCAGTCTCAAGATGATTTTTTATATGACAGAGCAAAAATAATTGTCGCCACGAACGCCTTTGGCATGGGGATTGATAAATCCAACGTGCGCTTTGTGATTCATTACAATATGCCCCAAAACGTGGAAAGCTATTACCAGGAGGCAGGCCGCGCCGGGCGCGATGGCCTGCCCAGTGACTGCATTCTGTTTTACGCCAGAAAAGATATCAATACGGCGCTGTTCTTGATCAATCAAAGCGATCATCCAGATGAAATTTCGCGTAACAAACAATTGCTGAACAAAATGGAGCGTTATTGTGAAACAGACGGCTGTCTGCGGCAATACATGCTGCAATATTTCGGTGAGCAGGGCGCTGAAGATTGCGGCAGCTGCGGCAACTGCAACGGCAATTTCGTCGAAACGGACGCAACAATCGACGCGCAGAAAGTGCTGTCGCACATTATCCGGCTGAACAAAGCGGGCAAGCGCTTTATGTTTACGCATACGGCTGATATTCTGTTGGGCAAGTCCGATGATTTTACGGACCTGCCCACGTTCGGGCTGATGAAGGGCGTGCCGCGCCATTATATCCGCCAGCTGGTACAGCGTTTAAAAGTGCTGGGCTATCTTGAAAATGATGATTATCTGCGTGCCGCGCCAAAAGCAAGAGACGTTTTGCTGGGCAGCGCGCGCGTGACGGTTCGAGGCGCAAAACCCAAGGGCAGCGCCAAAAGCAAACAGAGCAAAGCGCCTAAATACGCGGTCTCCGAGGGGCTTTTCAGCAAATTAAAGCAGCTGCGGCTGGACATTGCCAGAGAAGAAAAAGTCCCGGCCTTCGTGGTTTTTTCGGACGCTACGCTGGTGAACATGTGCCAAAAGCACCCACGCACAGAAGAAGAGCTGCTCACGGTGAGCGGTGTGGGGCAAGTGAAGCTGGAGCGCTATGGAGCAAGATTTTTAGAGCTGTTTTGCGGAGAGGAACCGGAGACAGCCCCAAGCGAAAACTCGTTGGAACTCACTCCAGAGCAGATAATGCAGCAAGTTGAAATCATAGACGAGGCTCTGCAAATTTCACGCATTGCAGATCATATCAATGCCGTATTACTGCGCCATGGCAAGGCAAAGATCAGCGGGCAAAAGCTCAATCAGCTCCTGCTGGAAGCCGGATATCTGGAGGTAGTTGACGGCGTGAAGCTGCCGACAGAAAGCGGGCAGGCCATTGGGATTGTCACAGTGGAGCGGCATTCAGAGCGAGGGGACTACACGCAGTGCCTGTTCGGCGCGGCGGCGCAGCGGGTTTGCGTGGGGCTGGCTGCAGGCTCCCCCTGAAACCCTCGCACAAAGTATAGTGGGTTTCAGGGGACTGGAAGGGAAACAACGCCGCAATCGCTTGACAGGCAAAGCATCCCAAAAAATCGGTAAAATCGGCAAAGTGTTAGACAAAGGTTAGACGGAATCGCCCTGCCATTACAAAGCATTTACGATCACAGCATCCCGACAGGTATTGCCCTGTCATCCCCCTGCAGCGTGACGAGCCTGTCATACAGGCACACCACGCCGCCGGGGCCGCGCTTGACGTTCGATAGCTTGTCGAGAATGGAAAACCTCGCAATGTCGGATTTCGCCGGGTCGGCGTGTTTTTTAATTTCGATTGGGTAAAGCGTTCCACTATCCTCAATCAGCAGGTCAATCTCGTTGCTGTCCCTGTCACGATAGAAATACAGCGGCAAGTCCAGTATGCCCTGGTTGCTGTAGCTCTTCATGATCTCCGCGATAACGAAGGTTTCAAAAAACGCGCCGGCCATC